>JAAZMK010000033.1 GCA_012798865.1 Clostridiaceae bacterium
GGCGCTCTTCGAGAATAGGGAAGCGACTGAAAACTTCGGTCAATTCCTCATCAATGTCAACGTCTTCACGCGAATAGGCTCCCATTTCGAGATTTTCCTCCACGCTCATCTGCAAGAAGAGGCGGCGTCCTTCGGGACAGTGTGCCAGTCGTTTGCGCACGATTCTATGTGGAGTGAGATTGAGAATACTATGACCGAGAAACTCGATTGTGCCTGCGGTAGGTCGGATCAAGCCGGAGACTGTATTCAAGATCGTTGACTTGCCTGCTCCATTCGCACCGATCAAGGTGACAATTTCGCCTTCCTCTACGTAAAAACTGACGTCCTTGATAGCGTGGATATTGCCGTAATAGACCTGAAGACCGCTTACATTCAGCATACTTGGTCACCTTTCTTTTTACCGAGGTACGCTTCAATCACGAGCGGATTTGTTTGAATTTCTTTAGGAGTTCCCTTTGCGATAATTTGACCGTAATTAAGCACGGCGATACCTTCACAGATGCCCATGACAAGTCGCATATCATGTTCAATCAGCATGATGGCGATCTGGAATTGGTCACGAATCTTCTCAATATTGCTCATCAATTCTTCCGTTTCTGAAGGATTCATGCCGGCGGCAGGCTCATCCAAAAGTAACAGTTTCGGATTAGTGGCCAGTGCGCGAACGAATTCGAGACGACGTTGTGCCCCGTACGGTAGCGAACCGGCGCGGTGAGAGGCGAGGTGCGTCATATCGAATAGATCGAGTAGCTCCATAACGCGCTCTTTGGCACGGCGTTCAGCTTTATAGAACGCCGGCAAGCGAAGAATACCTGTTGCCATGCTGTAGCCGATTTCATTGTGCAAACCGATTTTGACATTGTCTTCAACGGATAGCGAGGGAAAAAGCCGAATGTTCTGAAACGTCCGCGCGATACCCGCCCGATTGATCTGTGCCGTATTCATATTGGACGTGTCTTTGCCATCAAGCAAGATCGCTCCGCTCGTCGGCTGATAGACTTTTGTAAGCAAGTTGAAAATAGTCGTCTTGCCTGCGCCGTTCGGACCGATGAGTCCGCATATTTCAGTACGACCGACAGCAATGTTGAAATCTTCTACTGCAACGAGACCGCCGAAATTGATGCCAAGTCGATAGACCTCAAGAATCGGTCTTTGTGACGCATCACGCTCTGGGATAATGGCATGACTCGGCAAAGGAACCATTTTTGTCTTGCTTATCGACTCGTTCATACCTCGCCTCCTTTCCTGCGTATTGGCAGACTTTTGCTGAGTCTCGCACCAACTTGTCTGAAGACGTGTTGAAGCGTTGCATTGTTTCTAACCAACATGACTACGATCAAGATAACGGCGTAGGTGAGCATGCGATATTCATTAAAGGCGCGCAATACCTCTGGCAAGACGGTCAAAACAGTCGCAGCAATGATTGATCCGCGGATATTGCCCATACCGCCTAAAACGACGAAAACTAGCACGAGAATCGACGTATTGAAATCAAATTTTCGAGCGACTACGCTGGAGTAGTTGAGTGCGTACAGGGCACCGGCTGCGCCTGCCAGAGTTGCCGAGATTACAAAGGCCATCATGCGGTAGCGCCACACGGAGATGCCTACCGACTCGGTCGCAATCTTGTCATCTCTGACTGCTTTGATCGCGCGTCCCGCTCTGCTGTTGATCAAGTTCAAGACAATAATCAATGTGATCAAGATAAGGATAAAACCGGCTGTGAACGAAGAGAGTTTAGTGATGCCAATGACACCCATAGGACCGTTCACAATAATCGTGCCGCCCTCGTCGAGTTTTAGCGCATTGGCGCTATCCATGCTGACTCGGATGCCGTTCGCATCGTAGCCGACATAGAGAATGCTCATCACGTTTTTGATAATCTCGCCAAAAGCGAGGGTGACGATCGCAAGATAGTCGCCATGAAGTCGTAGAACGGGGACACCAACAAGAAAGCCGAAGATTCCTGCGAAGATTCCGCCGATAAGCATAGCCAAGGAAAGACGCAGCCACGGCATGGAAAATCCAAGACGTATCCACGTCGTCGATGTCGTGTCGGCTAATAATTCTAATAATGTAGCGGTAATCGCTCCGCTAAAGGCGCCTATACTCATAAAACCTGCATGACCAAGACTCAATTCGCCAAGGACACCGACGGTCAAATTCAGTGAGACTGCCATGACAATGTAAACCGTGATTGGGACAAGTTGACCTTGCAGTGCGTAAGAAATATTCCCGCCGGCGAGCAGGAGGCGTATCACAACATAAGCGACAATAACGAGTCCGTACGTCAGGCAGTTATCGATACTGGATCGCATACGTAAACGTCTCATAGCTACACCTTGACTAATACTTTCTTTCCAAGAAGACCGGTCGGTTTAACGATCAGGATGATGATCAACACGGCAAACACGATCGCATCGGATAACTGAGTCGAGATGTACGCCTTACCGAGTATCTCGATAATGCCAAGGAGGATGCCGCCTAGGAAAGCACCGGGAATGGATCCTATTCCGCCGAAAACGGCAGCAGTAAAGGCCTTGATGCCTGGCATCGCGCCTGTTGTAGGCATGAGAATCGGATAGGCGGAGCACAGGAGAACCCCCGCCACAGCGGCGAGAGCGCTGCCGATAGCGAACGTTATGGAAATCGTTCTGTTTACGCTGACACCCATAAGCTGTGCGGCGTCCTTATCCTCGGAGACGGCACGCATGGCTTTGCCGATCTTTGTTTTGTTAACGATCGTGTTCAGAGTCATAATTATAATGACGCAGACGAAAATCGAAACGATTGTCGTACCCGAGATAATCAACTTACCGTTAAAGAGACGTAATGAATCAAAGGGTACAACTGAAGAGAAACTTTTAGGATTGGCAGACCAGAGGAGAAGAGCCGCGTTTTGCAGAAGATAGCTGACCCCAATCGCCGTGATGAGCACAGCCAGTGATGGCGCAGCCCGTAATGGTTTATATGCGAGCTGTTCGATCACAATTCCAAGCACGGTACAGATGATCATTGCGAATATGACGGAGAGAAGCGGATGCCAGCCGAAACGTGTCGTCGCCATGAATGACATATAGCCGCCAACCATGATCACGTCGCCATGGGCGAAGTTCAGCATCCTGGCGATGCCGTAAACCATCGTGTAACCGAGGGCAATAATCGCATAGATGCTACCTAAGCTTATGCCTGAAATTAAGTAGGATAAAAAATCCATATGGCTATCCTAACGTATATAAACTGCGCCAGAAAGGTATTACCGCCTTTCTGACGCAATTGTTTCCGCTTATGTCCTTATAATCAATCCATTCCGACGTAAACGCCATTCTCAATGAACATGCCCTTCGGCGGTTTGGCAACTTCACCGTTCTTTGACCACACCATATTGTCACCGGTCAAGCCACTGAACACGAATTTGTCATTCGTGAAAATTTCTATAAGCTGAGTGCACAATTCACTTGCCGGTGTCTCAGCTGTGACATCTTTATCTTTAAGCGCTTCGTAAATAGCGTAGACAACGTCATAGCCGTCGGCTGCGAACTGATTAGGAACATCGTTATGAAGCTCTTTATATTTTTTGACAAAGGAGGCTGTTCTCTCGTCCTGTGCATCAGCGGCAAATGGCGTTAAGAGCATAACGCCCTCAGCTAGGGTCGTATCGAAGTTTTCCATCTCCAAAATTCCGTCCATTCCGTCGACGCCAAAGAATTTCGGCGCGTAGTTCATCGCTTTGGCCTGCGCCAAAATGAGCGAAGAAGGTTCATAGTAGATAGGAAGGAATACCAAATCGGCGCCGGCATTTTGCGCTTCTGACAACTGAACGGAGAAATCGCTTGCCGTGTCATTCGTGAAGGTCGTGGTGCTGACAACTTCAAGGTTTCTTGCTTCAGCTTCGCTGACAAACTTCTCGTAAATACCAGTCGAATACGCATCGGCGTTGTTGTAGATAATAGCAATTTTTGAACCGAGTTTTTTCTCTTGAATATACTGTGCCGAGACGATGCCCTGATAGGGGTCACTGAAACACATTTGGAAGGTGTTATCCTTTCCTTTGACGACCTCAGGTGAGGAAGCGGAAGGCGTCAGCGTAAAGATGCGATCTTTATAACTCTCTGCCGCAACAGCAATACAGGGATCGGTCGTGACGGTACCTACCAGTATTTGCATCCCCCAGTCTTTCAAAACGTTATACGCATTGACTGATTTTTCCGCGTCGTGCTCGTCATCTTGAAAATTCAGTTCAAACTGAATACCGCCTAAAGCATTAATCTCATCAACGGCAATTTTAGCGCCATTGGCGACGGCGATACCGTACACAGCAGCACCACCAGTGAGAGGTCCGATGCCGCCTAATTTAATCGGTGCCGTATCGGTTGGCTTAGAGGGCTTGTCGGCGCATCCAGCCAGCAGAGCCAGACAGAGCACCAAAGTTACTACAAAAGTGAAATAATTTTTGCGTTTCATATTCTTTTCCTCACGATTGATTTACTTAATAAAAATAAATATGCACGTATTTTAAATTTTTACAGAAGAAAATCAAACTGCCGACTTGCTGAACTATTGACCTAATCGTCTCGTTTCATTGTTGAATTGACGAAGACGGTTCCGGTCTGAAATGAAATTCTGAACAAAAGAAAGCAGCTATCAATACGAGAAACTGCATTAATAGCTGCACCTCAAAGCTGGAGCCGAAGGTGGGAATTGAACCCACGACCTATTCATTACGAGTGAATTGCTCTACCCCTGAGCCACTTCGGCGATCGTTAGCCATTGTACTAGGGAATGCGACTTTGTGTCAAGCCTTGGTAATCATGTATAAATCTGATGATTCTTAACATTGATTTCATGATAAAGTAATAGAGGTAAGAGGTCGTTTTCGGAGGTATTTTCGTGCGTCTATCTGAAGTGCGGTTGATTCGAGGTGCCCGCAAGGATGAGTCTAACCGATATCAATTGGCAATCGGTCAAGGCGTGACGTTCGTCTGCGGAGAGCCTGATGATGCTGGAAACGATCCGTTCTCCGATCTTCACTTAAATCTCATCTTAGGCGAAAGCACTGATTCAAAACTCCTTTCGCAACAGATTCCCTCTTTCGATGATGTTGAATTATTTTCGCAATGTCAGAGTCCTGCTGATCATTGGGAATTTTTATTTTCCGGTAGAAATCGAGAATATCATTTGTCGTCCGAGAAGAGCACAAGGGGGCAGGTCGATTTTTTCAGTCAAACGATCATCGGTGACGAAGGCAGTCAACTCGGTCACCAACTAGATTTGCCCTTGCTTGCCGATCGTTATGCTCCGGATACATTGAAACGTGAGAGCATAGAGGAACTCCGCGAGAAATTGAACCGCTTACGGTTGGCTCTCTACGACGAATCGACGGGGAGCGGGAAGCTCGCTTCCATGACGACCGATTACGAAAGATGCCGTCATGATCTAGAGGTTCTTAGTCGCAGCATTGTTTCCGGTGATCAACTTGTTTCGCTCATGGCAAGTGAAGAAAAATCGTTGGCTGATCTCAAAAAGGAAGATGACGTCCTAGCTCGGGAACAACGCCTGACGACACTTTTGGAGCGCAAATCGGAATACGAAACGCTTTTGGAGCTGCGACGTGAGCTTAAAGAGATTGAGGAACGTGAAGGGCGATATGGGTCGCGCATCACTGAGATGGGTCATGACATCACAGTACATGAATTGATGGCTCTCGTTCAATGGCGCGGAAATGCGGCAGATATTAATGGCAATCTTGCCGAGTTGCAGAACGTCGCACGACAACGTCGTGAACAAAAGGTGAGATTAGAACAAGAACGCATCTTGCTCACACGCCGCATAAGGAATAGCCAAGAATCGAAAGACAATTTGCTCGATAAATATGAACAATTTGCATTGACGTCCGATGTAGATCACGATAACCTCTTTCGTTCTGACAAGACTGTTGAACAAAAAACAAAGACTCGTACATTTCCGACGTCGTTTCATTTTTGTGTTCTTGCTTCACTGCTCGCGATGGCAATCGGGTTGATTTTTCTCGCAGTCGATAAAACAGCGGGGGTTATCTTTCTCGTACTCGCTGGTCTTGGACTTGTTGCAACCTTTATGCCGCGGATATTTAAAGGATTGAAAGGATCGAAAGAAGCGACAGGTGAGGTGATTCGTCCCGACAAGGAAGAACTGCGTTCCAAGATTAGCGATTTAGATCATCGCCTAGTACACGACCGAGAAAAACTTGATGAAATGGATGCGATCATCGGAGAACTGGAACGAGAGATGACGCAAGGCGCCATAGAAATTGAAACAACGGAGCGACAGTTGAATCGCTTGAATAATGATCTGTTGCGGACGATTAAGAAATACGCCGGACCTTGTGAGTTACATGAAGTGGACGACGTCATCGAAGCGTTGTCAAAGCAACGGGAATCGAGTGCCGATCGCAATGAGGCGATTGCCGATCTCTTAAGAAGAATTGCCGATTTGA
Organism: Clostridiaceae bacterium; assembly: GCA_012798865.1. GTDB lineage: Bacteria > Bacillota > Clostridia > Saccharofermentanales > DTU023 > UBA4923. Next base: position 6,476 of record JAAZMK010000033.1, read on the forward strand.
AACATGGACGTTCGGACGCAGAGATGCTCCGTGAATATGAGAGTGTTTGCGAACAGCTTTATGGAGGCGATCGGTTTGACACGACGAACGGTGACAGTCAAAGAAGTCGCATGAAGACAATGCAACTTCATTACGATCCCATGAGGGCAAAGCAGATCTCGGAAGAGCGCGTTGAGATAGCACGTCAAATCGATGAGAAAAAGGCTCTCATCAAGGAGACTAAGGATAGACTCGCTCTTTCGAAAGAATCGTCGGTTAAAGTTGCAGGCTTAAATAATCGGTTTGCGATGCTCGAAAATTCGATCGCAGAAATGAAAAATGATTTTTCCCGGCTCAATAAATCAATCGCTTGGCTCGATCGTGTATTGGAATCGTGGCACGAGAAGGAAGACATCATGACTGTCATGGCGAAGGCGGTTCGTTATGTTGGCAGAATGTCGGGGCGTAGGACTGGTGAGACATTTTCTATGACGTCTGTCGATAAACCTCCTGTTCATAAGATTAGAAGTCCCGCATTACTGGAGCAATCAATTTCTTCCCACGTGTCACCGATTTCGCTTGATCCCAACGCCTTCAATCAGACAACGGCGGAGCAGAATTATCTTGCCCTTAGGCTTGCGTGGGCTACGCAATGTTTATCCGGAATGCCTGAAGGTTCGCCGATTTTCTTGATGGCGCCGACCATACCGCACGAGTATTCTCAAATGGTGGAACTTGTCAATACGCTGGAGGAATGGGCACTTGAGACGGGAAGGCAAGCCGTCTTCTTTACGACGGATTCATACATCATAGATATCGCATTGAGCAGAAATTTAGTTGTGCACCGGATCAGGTGAGTGGCATAATAAGTAACAGGAAATACTTACTCAATCAGAAGCGAATACTGAGTGATTGGAACCGGAAAAGAGAGGGAATCATATGAAAACAGGAATGAAGATTGTGCTGGAAGAACTGGAAGCTTTGAAGGCATCGGGCGTATACAGCGAGGAACGTGTTTTGACGGTTCCACAGGGAAGCCGCATCGATACAACCGAAAGAAAAGGCGTCATCAATATGTGCGCCAACAACTACCTCGGTCTCGCCAACAATGCGGAGCTCCTTGAGGCGGCACGTAAGAGCTATGAACGCTGGGGTTACGGGCTTTCTTCCGTCCGTTTTATCTGCGGTACGCAACAGCTCCACAAGGACCTTGAGAGGGAACTGGCAAAATTCTTCGGCTTTGAAGATGCCATTCTCTATTCGTCATGTTTCGACGCGAATGGCGGACTGTTCGAATCATTTTTGGGTCCCGACGATGCGATTATCAGCGATCAACTCAATCATGCCAGCATCATTGACGGCGTACGCTTAACGAAATCGCGGCGCTATATCTATAGAAACAACGATATGGATGAACTCGAGGCGAGACTTAAAGAAGCGGATGCGGCTGGATCGCGCATCAAGCTGATCGCGACCGACGGCGTTTTCTCTATGGATGGTATCATCGCAGACTTGAAATCCGTCTGTGACTTGGCTGACAAGTACGATGCTCTTGTCATGGTCGATGATTCGCACGCGTCGGGTTTTGTCGGTAAGACAGGGAGAGGCACACCGGAGCACTGTGGTGTGATGGGGCGCGTCGATATCATGACGAGCACGCTCGGGAAAGCCATGGGCGGCGCGTCAGGCGGGTTCACGCTATCCAAGAAGCCTCTCGTTGACTGGTTACGTCAGAAGAGCCGTCCTTATCTATTCTCAAATACGCTCGCGCCCGCCATCGCGTCAACTTCGCTTAAGGTACTCGAACTGCTGCAACGAGATACACAACTGATCGATCGTGTCAACGAGAACACGCGCTATTTCAGAGAAGGCGTTGAACGCATCGGACTCGACGTTATTCCCGGGACACATCCAATCGTCCCGGTCATGGTATACGACGCCGTCAAAGCGATTGAAATCGCAGATTATTTGTTAGAACTCGGCGTTTATGTTGTTGCCTTTAAGTTCCCCGTTGTACCGAGGAATTTGGCGCGTATACGCACTCAAATTTCCGCCGGGCATACGAAAGAAGAACTCGACTTCGTACTTGATTGTTTTGCAAAGGCAAAAGAAAAATTTGATCTTTGACAAAAGGGCGAAACTGCTCTTATAATATCCGGGAGTTTGCACCATTAGCTCAGTTGGCAGAGCAACTGACTCTTAATCAGTGGGTCCGGGGTTCGAATCCCCGATGGTGTACCAACATGAGGGCTGTCTCAAAACCGCTCAAGAGTAGCGGGATCGAGACAGCTCCTTTTTCTCAGACAAATTGTTCCTTTCGTGTCTCGTCCCTTTTCAATTCAGCGAATTGCTAGATCTTGCAATCAAGCTATATATCTTATTCTCTCGATTTGGCTGGGCGTGTTATGATTGATACGATTTAGTAGAGAGAAATTCGGAGGTTACTACGATGGCGCCTACGCTGGTGATATTGGCTGCGGGGATGGGTTCACGCTATGGCGGCTTGAAACAACTCGATCCCGTTGGACCAGACGGTGAAATTATGATGGAGTATTCCATCTTTGATGCTGTTCGTGCCGGATTTGACGAAGTAATTTTTGTCATCCGAAAAGATTTCGAGCGGGAATTTGATGAACTGATCGGCAAGAAACTGAAAGGTTATATACGTTACCGCTACGCCTTTCAGGAGCTCGACGATCTGCCGCCAGGCTATGAAGTGCCTGAAGGCAGAGTGAAACCATGGGGGACAGGGCATGCCTTGCTCGTCGCTGCCCCCTTGATCAGCGGACCGTTTGCCGTGATCAATGCTGATGACTATTACGGACCGAGCGCTTACGAGAAACTATATCTTTTTTTGACTGATGATGAGGTCGGTGTGTCGGAAGACCGGTATGGCATCTGCTTGTGGTCTTTGCACGAGACGTTATCGGATCACGGGTCCGTTTCGCGAGGTGTCAGCGAAGTTTCGCCCGAAGGCGACTTGATTGGACTGACAGAACGAAAGAAGATTTACCGTGACGGCGATCGTGCGTGTTATACACTCGATGACGGCGTAACATTCCATCCGCTTGCGAGCGATACGCTCGTCTCGATGAATTTCTTCGGTTTTCCTCAGGCTTTTTTGAGTCGCTTAGAGGAAGAGTTTCCGCTATTCTTGGATCATACCCTGATGGATGGTGACTCGCTGAAAAGTGAATATCTCCTTCCGGAAATTGTCGGTGCCCATACAAAGACGCGCGGCGTCAAGGTTCGCGCCATACCGGTTGAGGATCGCTGGTTCGGTGTGACGAATAAAGAAGATAAGCCC
>JAAZMK010000034.1 GCA_012798865.1 Clostridiaceae bacterium
GGCGGCATTATTCGCGACGGTTACAACGGCGATGTCGATGAACTGCGAGACATCACGATTCACGGACGCGACTATATTTTGTCGCTCGAAGCTAAAGAGCGCGAGGAAACGGGTATAAGAAATCTTAAAGTAGGCTATAATCGCGTTTTCGGCTACTACTACGAAGTCTCAAAGGGGCAACTCGACAAAGTGCCCGAACACTACACGAGGCGACAGACACTTGTCAACGCAGAGCGGTTCATCACGCCTGAACTGAAAGAAAAGGAAGACAAGATCATAGGAGCCGAGCACAAACTGAAAACACTCGAACATGAATTGTTTTCCGTCGTGCGAGAGACGGTGTCTTCGTACCTGCCGAAACTGCAGTCAACGGCAGAAGGGATTGCCACCCTCGATGTATTGCTCTCATTTGCCAATGTCGCCGAGCGCCATCGTTATTGCAGACCGACCATCCTAGAGGATGACACGCTCGTGATCGAAAACGGACGCCATGCCGTCGTCGAGAGAATTTTAAGCGGTGAGAACGATTTTGTCGCGAACAGCCTTGAGCTAAACGGTAATGATAAAAGGCTGATGATCCTGACCGGACCCAACATGTCCGGAAAATCGACTTATATGCGACAGGTCGCCTTGATCGTTCTTCTTGCGCAAGCAGGTAGCTTTGTGCCTGCGGATTCCGCATCCATCGGAATCGTCGACCGCATCATGACGCGTGCAGGCGCTTCCGATGATCTCACAGGCGGACAGTCAACGTTTATGGTAGAAATGAGCGAAATGGCTGCCATTCTTGATCAGGCGACGCCAAGAAGCCTTTTGATTCTCGATGAGATTGGGCGCGGAACGGGAACTTCCGACGGATTGTCAATCGCATGGTCCGTCATGGAATACATCGCCGATACGCGCTTACTCGGTGCACGCACTTTATTCGCAACGCATTACCACGAGCTGATCGATCTGGGGAACACATTACCGGGCGTCTTCAACTGCCATGTCGATGTATCGGAACAAGATGGCGACATCGTTTTCCTTCATCGCGTTCGACCCGGAGGCGCCGACAACAGTTACGGCATCGACGTCGCCAAACTCGCCGGCATGCCCGATGTCGTTGTCGTTAGGGCAAAAGAGCTCATGGAGCAAATTGAGAGAAATAAAGGGGAGAGGCGTTCGCTCGTGAAGCGCAGTGCTCGCAATATGGACGGGCAGCTTGATTTGTTCAGCGAGGCATACGCAGTACGCATCGCCGATACGATCATCGAACGCCTGGAAGAGGCTGACGTCGATCATATGCGCCCAGTCGATGCATACAGTCTCCTCATTGACCTCAAAGATTTGGCAACGAAACGGAAGCGCCAAAGCGGACAGGAGTAAATAATGACGCAAACCATACATAAACTCGATCGTCACACCATCGACAGCATCGCCGCGGGCGAGGTCATTGAGCGCCCGGCTTCCGTTGTAAAGGAGCTCTTGGACAATGCGCTCGACGCCGGTGCATCAGTTATTCGAATCAAGATTGAGAATGGCGGCATTCGTCTCATTTCCTGCGAAGACGACGGTCGCGGTATGAGTCCAGAGGATGCCCTCATGGCAGTTGAGAGCCATGCGACGAGCAAACTCGTGACAACCGATGATCTCCATGAACTCAAAACGCTCGGATTTAGAGGTGAGGCGCTTCCATCGATCGCCGCTGTCTCGCGATTGGAACTTCGAACACGGAAACGCGATGCCGTCGAGGGTACACGCGTCGTCGTCGAAGGCGGCGAGCTTGTATTCTCAGGTCCATGCGGTCTGTCGTCGGGGACTATCGTTACGTGTCGAGAACTGTTTTACAATACGCCCGCTCGCTATAAATTTCTGAAGAGCGATGCGGCAGAGGCCGGTGCCGTTGCAGACTTAACAGGTAAAATCGCTCTGACAAGACCGGACGTCTCTTTTCGGCTCGATCGCGATCAGGAGCGTCGTGAAGTACTCTATACGCCTGGCAACAACGACCTTTTGAGTACTATTTATGCTGTATTCGGACCCGATGTCGCAGCCGCCATGGTACCTGTGAAAGGTGAATTGTCGCCCGTTCGTGTTTCGGGATTCGTTACAACACCGGACGCTTCGCGCCACAATCGCTCGCGACAGATATTCATCGTCAACGGACGCGTCATCCAGTCCGTCACACTGCGCGCGGCTGCCGATGAGGCCTCCAAGACGTGGTTCATGCGGGGACGCTTTCCCCAGCTTGTCCTGCATATCTCAATCCCCGGCAATCTTGTTGACATCAACGTACATCCGCAAAAGCTGGAGATGCGTTTCTGGGATGAACGCATCGTCTTTAAAGCCGTATATCAGGCGCTTCGCAGCGCATTTGAACATGGGGCTCAGTTTATTGGAGTCGATCTATCCGGTGACCGCCGGTCTCCGCGACAGGAAAAGTTGCAGGAACTCATACCGCAGGAATCACTTCCCGATGACGCGGACAGCGCGGCGAGAATCGCCCCCTCGCTCACCGTCAAGAAGATAAAGCGTGACGGCGAATCTCCATTGGAATCTCCCGATGTTCTCGGCAAATTCGTAGAAATCGACACGGTATGTGAAGAAGGGACGAGTACACTCCCGTCATCCAATTTAGAAATTGTTTCTAAGCAGAAGAGACGTGAAGGTACCTATCGGCAAACGCAGTTCCCGACTTCTCGTTCGATTCATACTGCCTCTGAGGATTTGCCATATTCCTCCGGAACCGACAGGACTCCC
>JAAZMK010000035.1 GCA_012798865.1 Clostridiaceae bacterium
ATGGCGAGCTTTTGCTTCTGTCCGCCTGACAAATTGTGTGGCGCTCGATCGCGCAATTCGGTGAGACCGGCTTTCCGTAGCGCCTCATCGACTCGGCTATTGACTTCATCGATTGATAACTCCAAGTTGCACGGACCGAATGCGATGTCGTCGGCGACCGTTGTACCGATCAACTGATTGTCGGGATTCTGAAAGACCATGCCGCAGATGCGGCGAATTTCAAAGATATCGAGCGAGTCGGTCGTGTCCATGCCGTCCACGAGGACTGAACCCTCATCGGGGAGCAAGAGTCCGTTGATCAGACGCGCAATCGTCGACTTGCCGGATCCATTGCGTCCGAGAAGTGCAACATGCGAGCCTTTCCTAACATGAAAAGAGAGGTGATCAACGGCGCGAATCGGCAGTTGCCCTTCTTTCGCACCGTATGTAAAACTGACATCCTTGAAACGAATCATTGCATAACACCTCCAACAATCAAATCACTATGCGACTCCTCCGGGGTATTCACGCCGGCAGGTGCCTGACCGTATGGGGAACATTCAGATTCCCCCCTGCCCTAAACTCTCTACCGGGCAAAGAAAAGACCGAATGCCGAAGGCGTTCGGTCCAAACATTTCCCCGGTCAACGCCACGGAAAATGACATGTAAAGCGAATGCTAAACGAGCTCAAGGATTGCCATCGGAGCGGCGTCTCCGCGACGTGCGCCGAGTTTCGTAATGCGCGTGTATCCGCCGGAACGACCGATGTAACGCGGGGCGACCGTATTGAACAGGTGATTGACCGTATTGACGCGCTTGCCGTCCTCATCGCGTGTCTCAACGAGCACGTTCATGATTTGGCGACGCGCGGCAAGTCTCGAAGGCATGTCGACTTGAACCGTCTTCGTCTTCATCTCGCGTTCGACAACATCATATTTACGATCGTTTTTCGAAGTCGCCGTGCGGAGAATTTTACGTCCTTTGTCGTCGAGTTTCGCTCCTGAAACAAGAACGGTTCTCGTGGTGAAATTGCTCTGTTCTTTCACGGCGAGCGAGATGATCTTCTCCGCGATACGCGCAGCTTCTTTCGCGCGCGTTTCCGTCGTCGTCACTTTTCCGTGAACGATCAGAGAAGTGACGAGATTTCTAAGCATCGACTTTCTCGCAGCCGTTTTTTGACTGAGTCTTCTATATCCTGCCATGAGATGATACTCCTTTTGTCCTAATCTTCCGGATCTGCCAACTTCAGATCCAATGCACCGAGCTTCTCAACGAGCTCCGCCAGTGACGTCGTTCCGAGGTTTCTGACTTTCATCAGATCATCATATGACTTTGCGACGAGATCGGCGACCGTGTGGATGTCGGCGCGCTTCAGCGAGTTGAAGATACGCGTCGAGAATTTCAGTTCTTCGATCGGCGCATCGTAGATGCTCTTCTCCTTCTCGTCAATATGAAACGTTTCAGGCTCCGACACCGATTTGTCGTGTGTCATTGACAAGAAAAGATTGAGATGTCCGATTAAAATCTCGGATGCCTTCGCCAATGCATCTTCCGCCGTAATCGTTCCGTCCGTCCATACCTCGAGTGTCAGCTTGTCATAGTCCGTCACCTGCCCGACACGCGTATCTTCAACGTGATAGTTAACCTTTCGAATCGGCGTGAAGATACTGTCAATCGGAATAACGCCGATCGGCGCATTGATTTCCTTGTTCTGTTCTGCACTCTTATATCCGATACCGGAGTTAAACGTCAGACCCATGAACAGAGGTCCTTCGCCGTTCATGTGCGCAATGACGAGGTCGGGGTTGATAATTTCGAGCTCGTCGCTCTGAATAAACTCACCGGCACGCACGGGACCGGAATAACTGGCTTCTTTGTTGATGAAGACCGTCTTTGGACCCGGTACGCTCAATCTCGCGCGTATCTGCTTAATATTCAGCAAAATCTCCGTCACATCCTCAATGACACCGGGAATGGTCGAGTACTCCTGATAAACACCTTCAATGCGGATCGATGTCACGGCGCAACCCGGCAGGGACGAAAGCAGCACACGGCGAAGCGCATTGCCTAACGTAATGCCGTAGCCGCGCTCGAGCGGTTCAGCGACGAACAGTCCGTACGTTTCATCTTCCGAGTGGAACATGTATTCAATTTGTGTGTTTTTGACTTCAATCATGTGAGCCTCCATGGTCGTGCTGCACCACTAAACATTCGAATTACTTCGAGTAGAACTCGACAATCAACGTCTCTTCGACGGGAACGTCAATCTCTTCACGCTCTGGAGCTCTGAGAATTGTTCCCTTGAGAGCGGTAGCGTCAAACGTCATCCAGTTCGGAACGATCGTGTTCGGTAAATCTTCAAATACTTTCACGCTGCGCGAATTCTCGCGAACGGCAACTTCATCACCGGGTGAAACCGTCATCGACGGAATGCTCGCGCGGCGACCATTCAGGTTGAAGTGTCCGTGATTGATCAGCTGACGAGCCTGCGCACGCGTCGACGTGAATCCCATGCGATAGACAACATTGTCGAGCCTCAGCTCCAAGAGTTTCAGCAAATTCTCACCGCTCTTGCCGGGCATTTTCGTCGCGCGATCATACGTGTTGCGGAATTGCTTTTCCAGCACGCCATATATAAATTTGACCGACTGTTTCGCTTTAAGTTGACGACCGTACTCGCCTTCTTTTCTACGCGACTGCTTCGGATTTCTTCTCGATTTTTTATTAATACCCAACATCTGAGGTGCGATTTCGAGTGAACGAGCACGCTTCAGGATGGGTGATCGATCTTTTGCCATACTTCCTGTCTCCTCTTAAACTCTTCTGCGTTTGGGCGGGCGACACCCGTTGTGCGGGATGGGTGTCACATCTTTGATCAAGACAATATCCAAGCCGCCCGTCGCAAGCGCGCGTATCGCCGACTCACGACCCGATCCAGGTCCGCGCACGTAGACTTCAACAGTCTTCATGCCGTGCTCAACGGTCTTGCGGGCTGCAGTCTCCGCCGCCAACTGAGCCGCGAACGGAGTTCCTTTACGCGAACCTTTCATGCCTTGTGCCCCGGAACTCGACCAGGAAATCACATTACCGGCAGGATCGGTGATTGTAATAATCGTGTTATTAAAGGACGAACGAATATGCGCATGTCCGCGCTCGACATTCTTCCGGTCACGCCTTCTCGTTCTTGCTACTGGACGTCCACCTTTTTTAGCCACGGTTCGTCCTCCTTATCTCTTTTTCTTCGCCATCGTGCGTCTCGGACCTTTGCGCGTTCTCGCGTTCGTACGCGTGCGCTGTCCTCTCACCGGCAAGCCGGTGCGATGACGGCGACCGCGATAGCAGCCAATTTCCGACAGGCGCTTGATGTTCATTGCGCGCTCACGGCGCAAGTCGCCTTCAACGACGTAATGGTGTTCCATGACCTCGCGGATGCGCGTGATCTCGTCATCCGTCAAATCGCGGACGCGAGTATCCGGGCTGACATCAGCCGCCGCAAGGATTTCATTTGATCGTGAGCGACCGATACCGTAAATGGCTGTCAGGCCGATCTCAACGCGTTTATCATTGGGCAAATCTACCCCGGCAATACGTGCCATTCGCTACCTCCAATTATGCTCGTATGGCTTATCATAAGCGACGCTTGGACTTTGACGATCCGTCACAAACCCTATGTCGCACATTTTTGCACTGCGAGACGACCGGATTTTTATCCTTGTCTCTGCTTATGTTTCGGGTCACTGCAGATTACCATGACACGCCCGCGGCGCTTGATCACACGGCATTTTTCGCAGATAGGTTTGACCGAAGGTCTAACTTTCATGGTTCTTCTCCTTGTTACTCTCTGTATCTACACACACAGCGAATAATTGTAACGCGAGACGCCGTAAAATGCAAGCTCTTTACTTAGAGCGCCAAGTGATACGCCCTCTCGTCAGGTCATACGGCGACAATTCCACGGTGACGTTGTCACCGGTAAGAATCTTGATGTAATTCTGTCGCAACTTGCCCGAGATATGAGCAATCACTTCGAACCCGTTCTCCAGCCTTACGCGAAAAACGGCATTCGGCATGGCATCGACGACGACTCCCTTTACTTCAATTTTGTCCTCTTTCGGCATCTGCTCCTCCGATGATTTTCTAATCCTGTGTACCGGTTGCGCACGTCTCTTCCCACGCACGAATCACATGACGGATGAATGTATCTCGCTCCCTTTCGCACGTCTCCCGTCGGAGAGCCTCCGCCAGTTCCTGCGAAGAGATTGCCGTTCCAACTGCCTGAACGTGCTTGACGTTCTTCCGCTTCGCATTGATGAGCGTTCTCTTCTTACCGTCCGATAGGAGAAGGTAGTTTTCCTTCTCGGCTTCAATGACAACGTACAGACGTCCTCTATCATGACCCGATCGCGACATTACGATCATTCCGGGTACAAACTTCGCCGGCAGCTGACACGCCTCCATTCTGTCACATTCGCCCATCGTTCGTCCGTTTTCAAGAGTGCATCGTCAGAACGATAGGACCATCATCCGCGATGGCGAACGTGTTTTCATAATGTGCCGCCGGTTGTCCGTCCACTGTCACGAACGTCCAGTCATTCGACGTCAGCACCACGTTATGGGAGCCGAGCGTCACCATTGGTTCCAGTGCCAGTGTCATGCCGGATTGCAACCTCAGTCCGCGCCCTCTTCTGCCGTAGTTCGGCAAATTCGGCGACTCATGGAGTTCTCTGCCGACACCGTGACCCGTCAGCACGCGAATGATTCCGAATCCGTGCGACTCACAGTGCTCTTGGACTGCGGACGAGATATCGCCGATCCTGTTGCCCGGTTTCGCCTGCTCGAGACCCTTCCAAAATGCCTCTTCCGTCACTTCGACAAGCTCTCTTACGCGTGGCGGCACGTCACCGATCATGTACGTTCTTGCAGCGTCGGAGTGAAATCCCGCGAGATAGGCTCCGACGTCGACTGAGACGATCATGCCGTCCTCAAGGATGCGGTCATCGCTCGGTATCCCGTGAACGACTTCATCGTCGATGGAGATACACGTCGCCGCCGGGAACGGTACGACCTCCGGACCACCATACCCGAGAAAGGACGGTGTCGCCCCGGCATCGACAATCACCTGGTGTGCGATTCGATCGATTTCTCCGGTCGATGTCCCCTGTTTCATCAAGGGAGCGATCGCTTCGAAAACTGAAGCGACAACAGCGCCCGGCTTTTTCATCGCAAGAATCTCTTCATCGGACTTAATCCGAATCATGCTTCCCCCTTTACTCCATCTATCATAGAAAAAAGTCGGCTGCGCATCTCCTCGTTCGGTGGTCTGTCATTTATGAACGCGACGAGCAGATCGCGTTCTTTGTAATAATCGATCAGAGGCGCCGTACTCGCATGATATGCTTCCAGGCGCTTTCTGAGCGTTTCTTCCGTATCATCGCTTCGCTGGACGACATCTCCGCCGCAATAGTCACACGTTCCTTCAACGGCAGGCATCATGTTCATCGTGTTGTACGGCTGACCGCACTTGATGCACACGAGGCGCGAAAGCGTCCGCTCGATGAGACCACTCTCGTCGACGATAAGGTTGATCACCATGTCGATCGTCTGACCGCACTTCTCCAAAAATTCAGTCAACGCTTCCGCTTGCGGAATCGTCCGCGGGAATCCATCTAGGACGAAACCGTTGGCTGCGCGCTCATCCGAGAGCGCTTTTTCTACGAGCAGAATCGTCAGTTCATCGGGTACAAGAGCACCATGGTCCATGAACGACTTGACTTTCCGACCGAGCGGCGTCTCTGCGGCGAGTTCCGCACGGAACAAATCGCCTGTCGCGATATGGGGCAAACCTTTTCCATCGGAGATGATCTTCGACCAGGTCCCCTTGCCGCTGCCCGGCGCACCTAAAAGTATCAGTCGCTTGCCCATGGTTTGTTCCATCATCAATCAAGGAAGCCCTTGTAGTGGCGCATGAGCATCTGCGCTTCGAGCTGGTTCACGATATCCATCGCGACGCCGACTAGAATCAGAACGGCCGTTCCGCCGAACCAGATACCGTGCGCGCCCGTAAGCATGCCGAGCACCGAGGGCATCAGGACGAGTATGGCGAGAAACACCGACTCAAACCAGTTGAGACGGCGCGCCGTCTTGCCGACAAATTCAGCCGTAGGACGCCCCGGACGAATGCCGAGAATATAGCCGCCGTTCTTCTGCAAGTTATTGGCGATGTCGATGGGATTAAAGCTGATCGTCGCGTAGAAGAAAGTAAAAGCGATGATCATAATCGTGTAGACGACGTAGTAGAGAGGGTTCTGGTTGAAGTTCATCAACCACATCGCGAACTTCCCGGTACTCCCCGTGAAAGAAGCAATCGTCGACGGAACCATCAGGACAGACATCGCGAAGATGACAGGCAGAACACCGGATTGGTTCACCTTGATCGGCAGATACGTGCTCTGACCGCCGTACATCTTGCGTCCGACAACACGCTTCGTATATTGCACGGGAATTCTTCTCTCCGCGCTCTGCACAAAAACGACGACCGTGATGATCGCAATGAAAACGAATGCGACAAGCAAAACGAGTCCTAGTGCCAAAAAGATGTTTTTCGTCACGGTCAAATTCTGGAAATATAGGAACAGCGTCTTGGCTCCACTCGGCAAACGGCTCGCGATACCGATGAAAATGATAAGCGAAATACCGTTCCCGACACCGCGCGCATCGATCTGTTCACCGAGCCAGACAACGAACGACGCGCCGGCGGCGAAACTCAGGATGACGATCGTAAGGCTCAACCACTCGGGAATGCCAGGTGTCGTCGCGCCGCGCGTCATCAGCGCGTAAGATATCGCCATAACAAGCGATAAAACAAGCGTGACGGCACGTGTGATCTTCTGGATCTTTTTCTGACCGACTTCGCCTTCCTTTGACAAGCGTTCAAGCGCAGGGATGGCAAAAGTCAAAAGCTGCATGATAATCGACGCGTTGATGTACGGCGAAATGCCGAGCGCCAACACGGAGACTGACTTAAATGCGCCACCGGAAATGATGTCGAGAAACTGACCGAGCTGCCCGAAACGTTCGATGAGTGAGGCAAATGCCGCGCTGTCGATCATAGGCGTCGGAATCGCCGTCCCGAGACGGTATATGAGAATCGCGACAAGCGTAAACTGGAGTTTCTTCCTTAAATCGGGAATTCTCCAGGCGTTTACCAACGTTTGAAGCATGCTGCCCATGTTAGATTACCTCGCAAGTGCCTCCGGCCTTCTCGATTTTTTCTCTGGCCGTGGCGGTAAAAGCTTTGGCTTTCACATTGAGTTTAATGGTCAGTTCGCCATCGCCCAAAACCTTGAGGCCGTCATTGACCTTAGGGAGAGAAATGACACCGGCTGCCGCCAAGGAAGCGGCATCGACGAGAGAACCATCCTCCATACACATCAAGTCGCCGACATTGACGGTGATGTAATGCTTTGCAAAACGCTTATTGTTAAAGCCGCGTTTCGGGAGACGGCGGTATAAAGGCATCTGTCCACCTTCGAACTGTGGACGAACGCCGCCGCCTGAACGCGATTTTTGACCTTTTGTTCCACGACCGGCTGTCTTTCCGCTACCGGAACCTCTGCCACGTCCAACTCTGGACGCCTTCGTATTCGAGCCGGGAATAGGTCTTAGATCATTGAGCTTCATCGTCTTCTCCTTCATACGGTTCACAGACAACGAGGTGGCGGACATGGTGAACCATACCGCGGATCGCTTCGTTGTCCTGATGGATGACTGTCTGCCCTATCTTTCTCAAACCGAGTGCCTGAACGGTCGCTTTGTGTTTTTTGCGAGCGCTGTTCGTGCTCCGGAGCAGTGTAACTTTCAAATGAGCCATGTCACCCTCCTTTACAGAATCTCGCGGGGATTCTTGCCTCGAATCTCCGCAACCTCTTCCAGTGTACGCAATGATTTCAATCCTTCGATCGTCGCATTGACAATGTTGTTTGGATTCGGGCTGCCCAAGGATTTCGTGCGAATATCCTTGATACCTGCCAACTCACAGACAGCACGAACGGCTCCTCCCGCGATAACGCCTGTACCGGCACTTGCAGGTTTTAACAGGACGCGGGCGGCTCCGAACCGACCGGTCACTTGGTAGGGGATCGTGTCTTTATACGTCGCGACTTCGATCATATTGCGTTTGGCGTCTTCGATTCCTTTGCGAATGGCATCGGGGATCTCCGCCGATTTGCCGAGACCTTTACCGACACGTCCCGCGCCGTCTCCGACGACGACAAGTGCCGTGAAGCGGAAATTCCGTCCGCCTTTAACGGTTTTGGCGACGCGCCCGATATGGATTACGCGCTCTTGAAGTTCGTTCTCGCGGTCTCTATCTTCTCTTCTGTCACGATCTTTGCGATCTCTATTATCTCTTCTCATAGTTGCCACTCCCTAAAAACTGAGTCCGGCTTCGCGCGCGGCATCTGCCAACGCGGCGACTCGTCCGTGGTACTTGTAACCGCCGCGGTCAAAGACGACAGTTGTGATGTCCGCTTCGAGCGCGCGCTCGGCGATCAGTTTACCAACGACCTTTGCAGCCTCAATGTTACCGCCGTACTTTATCTCCGATTTGATGGCGGGATCAAGTGTCGACGCGGCAACCAGCGTGCGGTGGGAGACGTCATCGATAATTTGCGCATAGATATGCGACGTACTCCTAAACACATTCAGCCTCGGACGTTCAGGCGTTCCATGCACGTGCCTGCGGACTCGTGCGTGGCGACGACGACGGGTTACATTGCGTGGTTCTTTCTTAATCATCGTTCACGCTCCTTACCTTGCACCGGATTTACCGACTTTGAGGCGCAATACCTCGCCGGCATACCGGACGCCTTTGCCCTTGTAAGCATCGGGTGGACGCGACGCGCGAATCTTCGCTGCCATTTCACCCACGAGCTGCTTGTCAGCCCCTTTGACAGCAATACGTGTCGGGGATGCAAGCTCGAATGTGATGCCTTTGGGCTCTTCAAATATGACTTGGTGCGAATAACCGAGGTTCATGACGAGCTTATTGCCCTCTTTCGCCGCACGGTATCCGACACCATGGATTTCCAGATTCTTCGTAAATCCCTCGTGTAGCCCGACGACCATATTGTTGATCAGGGAACGTGTGAGACCGTGTAACGCACGCGTTTGACGCGTGTCGTCCTCACGACCGACAAGCACCTGGCCATCTTCGATCATGACAGTGATGCCGGGAAGAATCTCTTGTGAAAGCGATTCCTGTCCCTTGCTCACCGTGACGCGACCGTCGGCTATCTCGACATTGACGCCGTCAGGGATGACGATCGGCTTTTTGCCAATTCTTGACATGGTTTTCCTCCTGCTCTTAAGATTGCGAGCTTCCGCCCTTTTCAGAGTGACGCGTGTCCGGCTTACCAGACAAACGCCAGCACCTCGCCGCCTACTCGGCTGCGGCGTGCAATTTTATCGGTCATCACGCCCTTCGAGGTCGAGATGATCGCGATACCGAGACCGTTTTGTACGCGCGGCAGATGTTCCACATCGGCGTAAACGCGCAGACCCGGTTTAGATATTCTCTTAATGCCCGTAATGACAGGCTTGTTGCCGTAATACTTCAATGTCAGCTTCAAGATACCCTGCTTGCCGTCATCGCGATAACCGACCTTTTCGATGTATCCTTCATCGACAAGGATATCCGCAATGGCGCGCTTCATATTCGAAGCGGGCATCTCACAAGTCAGCTTGCCGGCTCTTCCGGCATTGCGAATACGAGTCAGCATATCCGCGATAGGATCAGTAACTTGCATAACTAGCCCTCCTTACCAACTGGCTTTGCGAACGCCGGGGATCTGTCCCTTATAAGCGAGTTCGCGAAAACAAACACGACAGACACCGAACTTGCGAAGGTACGCCCTCGGGCGACCGCACAACTGACAGCGGTTCTTCTGGCGTGTGCTGTATTTCGGCTCGCGTTGCGCTTTTACAATCTGAGATTTTTTAGCCATGGTTTCCCCCTTATTTGCGGAACGGCATGCCGAGCGCACTGAGCAGCGCCATGCCCTCTTCATCCGTTTTGGCAGTTGTGACGATGGTGATATCGAGTCCGCTGATTTTATCGATGCTGTCATAGTCCACTTCGGGAAAAATCAGCTGCTCACGAGCGCCGAGCGAGTAATTGCCGCGACCGTCGAACGAGTTCGGGTTGACTCCGCGAAAGTCGCGCACACGCGGAAGCGCGATACTGATCAGCTTATCGAGAAATTGGTACATGCGATCACCGCGAATCGTCACTTTGACGCCGTTTGCCATGCCTTCTCTCAGTCTGAAGTTGGCGACCGATTTACGCGCATACGTCACAATCGCTTTTTGACCTGCGATCGTCGAAAGATCGCGGACTGCAGAATCGACAGCCTTAGGATTCTCGCGCACATCGCCGAGTCCCATATTCAGAACGATCTTTTCGAGTCGCGGTACCTGCATCACCGAACTGTAGCCGAATTCATTCATCAGGGCATCGCGAACTTCATCGGTATATTTATCACGTAATCTGTTCATGCGTTATCCCTTCTTACCTTTTCTAATCACGGAAACGGTCTCGCCGCACGCCTTGCAGTAACGTACTTTATCACCGTTTTCCAAGAACTTTCTTCCTGTTTTTGATGGACGCTTGCATTTTTGGCAAACGAGCATCACATTCGACGCGTCAATCGGCATTTCCTGACGGATGATGCCGCCTTGCTGATGTTGTGATCTCGGCTTGACGTGACGCGTGGCGATGTTGACACCTTCCACGATCACGCGACCCGTCGCGGGGAAAGCGGCAATGATCTTGCCTGTTTTGCCCGCATCTTTGCCTGTCAGCACATAGACTTGGTCGTCCGTTTTTACATGTATTTTATTGCGCGACATCCTTCTCCTCCTCACAGAACCTCGGGTGCCAGCGACAGAATTCTCATATAATTCTTCTCGCGCAACTCACGAGCAATGGGACCGAAGATACGCGTCCCCTGCGGGTTCCCATCTTCTTTAAGAATAACGGCGGCGTTTTCATCGAAACGAATGACGGTTCCATCCTTGCGGTGGATACCCGATTTCGTACGAACGACAACGGCTCTGACGACATCACCTTTCTTGACGGTACCGCCCGGGGCGGCTTCCTTGACAGAACAGACGATCACGTCGCCGACATTGGCATAACGACGTCCCGTTCCACCCAGAACGCGGATGCACATCAGCTTTCTCGCGCCGGTGTTGTCGGCCGATTTAAGCCTGGATTGTACCTGAATCATTGACCTATATCCTCCTGATTTCCACCGAGTTATCTTGCCTTCTCGATCACTTCGACGAGACGCCAATGTTTATCACGGCTCAAAGGTCTTGTCTCCATCAGACGGACGCGGTCGCCGACGCCGCACTCGTTGTGCTCATCGTGAGCTTTCATCTTGACCGTGCGTCTGATGTATTTCTTGTAAAGCGGATGGCGCACGTGCTCCGTTACGGCGACGACGATGGTCTTGTCCATCTTGTCGCTGACCACGATGCCAACGCGCTGTTTTCTATTATTGCGCTCGCTCATTCTTTCTCTCCCTTAACTAGATGACTTCGCCGAGCTCTCTCTGGCGCATCACCGTCTTAACGCGGGCAATGTCACGTTTCACGCGCTTCAACTCCATCGGGTTTCCTAGCTGATTCGTGACGTGTTGAAAACGAAGCTTGAAAAGTTCAGCTTTCAGTTCGCGAAGCTCGTTTTCAAGTTCAGCCTGATTTTTTTCACGTAGTTCACTTGCCTTCATTTTCAAACCTCCTATGCCTGCGTTGCGGCTTCTTCCGGTGCTTCATCAGCGTCAGCATCCGCATCGACACCCATTTCCTCAAGTTCGGCGTCCGAGAGGAGTTCTTCGGGTATATCGAGAACCTGAACCTCAGCAAATTTAGCAAGTTCTTCCTCGGTAAATTCGCGTTCACTCTCCACAAAACGCACTTTGATCGGGAGCTTATGGCTGGCAAGTCGAAGCGCTTCGCGCGCCTGTTTCTCCGTGACACCGGCAACCTCAAAGAGAACACGCCCCGGCTTAACGACGGCGACCCAGTATTCGGGTGAGCCCTTTCCTTTACCCATGCGGGTCTCGGCAGGTTTCTTGGAAACAGGTTTATCAGGGAAAATCTTGATCCACACTGTTCCGCCGCGCCTGAAGTAACGGTTGATAGCGATACGGGCTGCCTCGATCTGGTTACCGGTAATCCAGCCCGGCTCCATGGCCTGCAAACCGTACTGACCGTATGTCACTTTGTTTCCGCGAGTCGCTTTGCCTTTCATGCGCCCACGGTGCTGCTTTCTGCGCTTAACGCGTTTAGGCATTAACATCTGGGGTCGCCTCCTTTTGTTCCTGTGCGACGCTCTTCACTGTGAGAACTTCGCCTTTATAAATCCAAACCTTGACGCCGAGCTGCCCGTAGGAAGTCTTCGCCTCGGCAAAACCGTAATCAATATCTGCCCTTAGTGTATGAAGAGGAATCGATCCCTCGCGATACTGTTCAAAGCGCGCGATCTCCGCGCCGCCCAGGCGACCTGACACCATTGTCTTGATGCCGCGTGCACCGTTCTTCATCGCGCGGCTGATCGCCTGTTTCATAGCTCGACGGAAAGAAACGCGCTCCTCAAGCTGCTTGGCGATACTTTCCGCAACAAGCTGCGCTTCGATATCGACGTTACGGACTTCTTTGACATTGATAAAGAATGTTCTGCCGAACTTCGCCGTCAGTTTCTTCTTTAGGTTCTCAATTTCCGACCCGCCGCGCCCGATGATAATTCCCGGTTTGCCTGTCGTAATCGTGATCGTCGTCTTATCATCACCCAAGCGCTCGATCTCGATGCGAGAAACACCGGCACGTTCCGTCAGTTGCTTGACGTAATCGCGGATTTTTTTATCCTCGACGAGGTAACGGGCAAAATTGTTCTTATCGGCGTACCAACGAGAATCCCAGTCCTTAATAACGCCAACGCGCATGCCGTGCGGATTAACTTTCTGACCCATACTAGACCTCCTGCTCCTTTTCTTTCAGCACAACGTGGACGTGACATGTGCGTTTCAGAATCCAAGTCGCCTGTCCTTTTGCACGAGCGCGGATGCGCTTCAATGTCGGACCCTGCATCGCATACAGTTCTGCAACATACAGATCTTCAGCATTCAACCCGTTGTTGTTTACTGCGTTTGCTTCTGCAGATTTCAGAAGTTTCGTCAAGGGTTGAGCCGCACCGTGCGGTGTGTACAACAGGACAGCGTACGCCTCTTCAAGGGTCTTGCCTTTTACCTGTTTAATCAGGGCGTTGACCTTGAAAGCGTTCATCCGCAGGTGTCTCAGCGTCGCTTTTCCTTCATTGCGACCGATACCCAGAACTTTGCGCTCTTTTTTAGTCAAAGTACGCCTTTTGGCACTTTTGCGAACGGGCTTTCTGTACTCCGCGATAATCTCCTCGCGGCGCTCCAGAAGCTCCGATTTACTCATTACTTTTTTAGCCACAATCTCTCCTCCCGGTCCTTCTTATCTTCTCCGAGCACGTTTTTCGGAACCTGCATGACCTCGGAACGTTCTTGTGGGCGCGAATTCACCGAGTTTGTGTCCGACCATCTCTTCCGTAATATAAACAGGTACGTGTTTGCGACCGTCGTGCACGGCGATGGTATGACCCACCATCTCGGGGAAAATGGTGGAGGCACGTGACCACGTTCTCAACACGCGATGCTCATTTTTCTCATTCAGCTCATTGATGCGCTTCAGAAGCCTCTCATCAACGTAAAAACCTTTTTTTGCGGAACGACTCATGCTGTCTCCTCCATCCTTATCTCTTCTTACGACGACGCCTGATGATCAGGCGATCAGTCGACTTATTGCGCTTGCGCGTGCGATAGCCATGATTCGGTTTACCCCATGGAGTCATCGGACTCGGCAGACCGATGGGCGCCTTACCCTCACCGCCGCCATGCGGATGATCGACCGGGTTCATCGCAGAACCGCGTACATGCGGACGGCGACCTAAATGGCGCTTGCGACCGGCTTTACCGATTTTTTTGATCTCGTTCTCCGGGTTGCTCACAACGCCGATTACGGCGCGACAGTTCTGCAATACGAGACGAACTTCACCGGATGGCATACGAATCGTCGCGTAGCGACCTTCTTTCGCAAGCAGTTGCGCGGAAGTCCCCGCCGAACGGACGAGCTGTCCGCCATGCCCCGGATTCATCTCAATGTTGTGAATCTGCGTACCGACGGGAATGGAGGACAAGGGCAGACAATTACCTGCGACGATGTCCACGTCTTTTCCAGATATCACGGTGTCACCCACCTTGAGATTATGCGGGGCGAGAATATAACTCTTCTCTCCGTCCGCATACACAATCAGTGCGATAAACGCCGTGCGATTCGGATCGTATTCTAGTGCGGCGACTTTTGCCGGAATATCGGTCTTATTGCGTTTCCAGTCGATAACGCGATATTTTTGACGGTTACCGCCGCCTCGGTGGCGTACCGTAATGCGCCCGTAATGATTGCGACCGCTATGTTTTTTCTTCGTCGAGAGAAGGCTCTTTTCAGGCGCTTTCTTCGTCAATTCCGAAAAATCGGTACCTGTCATCTGCCTTCTAGCGGGCGAAGTCGGGCGATAGCCTTTTATTGCCATAGATATCTCCTTACTCTCTCACGCGATCGGCTTACTGGCCAAATCCGAATTCCGTGATCTCGGTTTTGTAGCGTTTCGACTTTGTCTCAACTTTTCCGCCGGGGAGATTATACTCTTCCGGTTGCGGATCGAGATCGATCGTAATGACGGCCTTTTTCCACGATGCCGTGCGACCTTTGTTTTTACCCATGCGGCGCATTTTGCCTGCAAAGTGCATCGTATTGACCTTCAGCACTTTGACCTCAAACATATCCTCGCAGGCTTTTTTTATCTCGGTCTTCGTCGCATTCTTCGCCACGACGAATGTATACTTGCCGCGCATGGTTTCTTCCATACTCTGTTCAGTAATTATCGGTTTCAGAATAATGTCGTGCGGAGTTTTCATGACACATAAACCTCCTGGAATGATTCAAGCGCTTCACGCGTCGCGATCAGGCAATCGTACTTGAGCAGATCGAGCACAGAAAGCGCATTGACAGGAGTCGTCTTCACTCCCTGAATATTACGGGCGGACCGAACGACATAATCGTTTCTGCCTGTTGTGACGATGAGCGATGTCGAATCAACACCCAGATTATTGAGAACTTCCACCATTTCACGCGTCTTGCCGTTTTCAATCGTCAGATCGTCGAGAACGATGATTTTATCGCTGTTCGCTTTGACGGATAATGCGGAAAAGAGGGCCAGTCTGCGAAGTTTCTTGGGAAGCCTTACACGATAGCTGCGAGGCGTGGGACCGAATACGACACCGCCGCCGACGTGCTTCGGTGATCTTGACGAGCCCTGACGCGCGCGACCCGTGCCCTTCTGACGGAACGGCTTGCGACCGCCGCCTCTCACTTCGCTTCGGTCTTTTACCTTATGCGTGCCCTGACGCCTGTTCGCCTGTTGGGCGACCAAGACACGGTAGAGCGCATCCTCATTCGGCTCAATAGCGAAAATATCGTCCGACAATTCGATCGTGTCGACGACTTCGCCTTTCATATTGTAAACATCGAGTTGCATACGTCTCTCCCCCTACTTCTTCTTCGTCTTGACAGTCGAGCGGATTTCGAGGAGACCGCCTTTTGGTCCCGGCACCGCACCCTTCACGACGAGGAAATTTCGCTCCCCATCGACCTGAACAACAGAGAGATTCTGAACGGTCACGCGCTTGTATCCGAGTTGACCCGGCAGTTTTTTGCCTTTGAATACTCTCGCCGGTGTAGCGGCCGAGCTCATGGGACCGGCTTTGCGGTGGTATTTCGAACCGTGAGTTCTGGGTCCGCGTCTCATGCCGTGGCGACGAATTGCTCCCGAGTACCCTTTACCTTTTGAAGTACCGGACACGTCAACAGCATCTCCCGCTTCAAACATCTCGTCAACGGGTATCACTTGTCCCGGCTCGTACTCCTCATCGGAACGGAATTCGCGAATAACGCGCATTGGTTTAACGCCAATTTTCTCAAACTGCCCGCGGTGGGGGCGGTTGCCTTTTTTTGTTTCTTCATAGCCGACACGCACTGCGGAGTATCCATCCGTCTCAACAGTTTTATTCTGGAGAACAGTCAAGGGACCGCAGGCGATGACAGTCACGGGAATGACAGTCCCGTTATCATCAAAGACTTGTGTCATCCCGGCTTTTCGACCGAGCATGAACTTTGCCATGTTATAACCTCCTGAGTTATTGGTTTACCGTACTTCTTACGGCAAACATTGACCCGTGAGCGCGGGTTTACAGTTTAATCTCAATGTTGACGCCGGCAGGCATTTCGAGGCGCATGAGCGACTCCACCGTCTTCGACGTCGGGGCAAGAATGTCTATCAGACGCTTGTGCGTACGGATCTCAAATTGTTCGCGCGAATCCTTGTTCACGTGAGGCGAGCGTAAGATCGTGATGATCTCTTTCTCCGTCGGGAGAGGGATCGGACCCGATACGCTTGCACCGGTTCTCTCCGCCGTGTTGACAATGCGACGTGCGCTGTCATCGAGAATGCGGCTGTCGAACGCTTTGAGGCGAATTCTGATTTTCTGATTAATTGCCATTTCCTAACATTCCTCCTGTTGTCTGCATCCAGAATCACTATTGGCTCGGGCGTATCATTTATTTCCAATTGAAATCCCAGACGAGCATCTCTCGGTGCAAACGCTGGGAACCCTACTGCCAAGGGATTCTGCGCCCGATATCGAGTTCGGACTACTCGGGTGAAGTGACCTTGCTGATTGCAGCAAATCGGCAAGCAATCTCCACCGTCATCGTTATCTTGAGCGCACGATAAGTCGTGCGAAAAAGACGCAAAGGGTAGTATACAACAGCTTTTTGGATGATGCAAGTGCGAAATCATGATCTAGCATTCGCCTTGGACGCTGAGCTTGGACGCTGTCATCGGCAAGACCGATCTGGTCGTTGACATCTGTTGCCTCACTCTCATGCATGGTAAAATACCGATTGTATACATTCAAACATCGAAGACGCCGACCGCAACTTAAGAGGACGCAAAGGCAAGGACTTATACCATGATGATCGAAACTAGTAATTTTGAGGGCGTGAAGCATCCAAATGTGACGCCGATCCCCGCTGAAGAGTCGCTTCCGCGTTTTTCCGATCCGGCTATTGTCAGAACCCCTGATGATCTTGCCTCGTCGATCACGGGACTTGAAGTCGTCGATTTTGAGAACATAGCGGAACAGATCGCGCCGGGGAAAACGATTTTCTTCGTCGGCATAGGCGGAATCAGTATGTGCGGTTTGGCGGAGTTCGCCCATCACGAAGGCGTCTCGTGCTTCGGTTCAGATCCGCATCCGAATGCCAGAACGACCTATTTGGAAACACTCGGTATCCCTGTCGTCCACCACCATACGGCAGAGTCGATAGACCGCACCAATCCGGACCTCATTGTCTTTTCGAAAGCCGTCTTTGATGATAACCCGGAACGTTTGCGCGCCGCCGAGCTCGGTATTCCCTGTGTCGAGCGCTCAATCTTTCTAGGCGCGATCAATCGGCTGTTCGATCGCGTGATCAACATCAGCGGGACGAATGGCAAATCGACTTGTACAGCCATGTGCGCCCTGATCATGATGGAATCGGGAATCGATCCGACCGTGCATCTTGGAGCCGAACTGATCGAATTTAAAACGACCGTTCGACTCAGCAAAACGAAACAACGCGATCTCTTGCTCTCTGAAGCATGTGAGTTCAAACGCGGCTTTTACCATTACAGCAGTACGGCGACCGTCGTCTTGAATCTCGTTCACGATCACATCGACTGCTATAAGACACATGAAGACTTGATCGATGCTTTTGCGAGATTCGTTGCGATTCAACCAGTTGGATCCGTACTCATTCTGCCTACGTACGATCAAGATATAAATAAAATGCTCGATCTCGTCGAGGCGGTTCGCCCCGGGCATCTCGACAAGCTTGAAATCATCTGGTTCGGCGAGAAGAATGAGACAAACCGTTACGGCGACAGACCCGACTATTACTATGCCGACCTCCACTACAACAATCGCGGTGAGCCGTGTTGTGATGTATATAAAGGAAATACTATATATACGGATATCACATTGACCGTTCCGGGAGAATTCAATATTCAGAATGCAATGGGCGCCATCGTCGCTGCCGACTTGGCGGGCGGAACGCCTGAAGCGGCAAAAGCCGCACTTCGGTCTTTCAGCGGTGCGGAAGGGCGATTCACAAGGGCAGGCTATTACAACGGGGCTGAGGTCATCGTCGATTACGCGCACCACCCGTCCGCCGTGCGCGTCACGATTGAGGCGGCACGCCACCTGCCGGCGAAACGTCTTTGGATCTGTTTTCAACCCCTGACACACAGTCGCGTTCGAGGTTTTTTCGATGACTTTGTCGACTCGATGCTGGATGTTCGACCCATCATGATGTCGGAAATCTACGATGACCGCGAAAAGGATACGACGATCAGTTCCAAGGACATCTGCGATCGCATCAACGAACTGGGTGGACAGGCGGAGTACTACCCAACGAATGAAATGCTGGAGGAGCACTTGCGCCGAATCGTTGAGCCGGGCGATGTACTCCTCATTATGGGTGTTGATTTAAGAAATGTCGGAGACAGCCTGACGGGGCGCACCGACCACATGAAGCCGATCGTTTAGAACGGTTAGAATTGGTCACCGGCGCAATTTTCAACAATCTGCTTGAAAACACGTTTGAATGTTGCAAGGTCGTCTTTCGGAATACCGCTCTCACAATCAGCTTTAAACTTATTGACGATACCACAGAGTTTCTCATTGATCTCGCTGCCCTTTTTTGTGAGAACGAGATTGTTCCGGCGTCGATCACGTTTCGACGTTACACGCTTCAAGAGCCCGTGTTTTTCCATGCGGTCGATCAATCGCACCATCGTCGGTTCACGCAGACCCATGCAGTCAGCAAGTTCCCTTTGTGTAATCGATTCATCTTTATGAAGGTCGATGTAATACAGTGCATTCCACTGCACCCTCGTTATATTATGTGGCGTCAGTTTTCGTTCAACGGAATCGGCGAGGCGTTTCGCATCGCGACAAGCTATGAACGCAATACAATCTTCCAGCAAAAACTTATCATCAGACATGCCGCTATCTCCTTATTGATATTACTTCGAAGTCAAACATCGCCTAGTCAACGATCGCATCACTATCCGCTCCGACCAACGTCTCCTCCGGTTCAACAGTTACTTTATGGGCATCGTCACCGGGCAACGGTTTAGGCTCGACGGCGTGTGCGCGATAGATTTCTTCGAACTCTTCCGATTCGATTTTTTCCTTTTCCAAAAGGACTTGCGCCAACGCTTCAAGCAACGTACGGTTGATCGTCAGAATGTTTTTCGTCTCGTCGTAAGCTTCCTCGAGAATTCTTGCAACTTCTTCGTCGATCGTCGCCTGCAGCACGTCGCTATGACCTTGAACGTGTCCGTAGTCGCGACCTATGAAGACCTCATCCTGGTCTGCCGTCACGAGATTGCCGAGACGACTGCTCATACCGTACTTCGTCACCATGTTACGCGCGATCTGGTTGACGTGCTTGAGATCTGAACTGGCTCCCGTGCTCGTTTCGCCAAAGACGATATCTTCCGCGGCACGACCGCCGAGCGCCATCATGATCTCTCCCAATAGTTGAGATTTCGTTTTGAAATAGAAGTCTTCATTTGGCTTGTAAGCCGTATAACCGCCGGCACCTCCGGCAGGAATAATCGAGACGCGCTCAACGCGATCCGTTTGCGAGACCTCACGCAACACAATCGCATGTCCGGACTCGTGATATGCCGTGAGTCTTCTCTCCTCCTCATTGATAACACGACTCTTCTTCTCGGGACCGATCGTCACTTTAAAAACGGCCTCCGAAATATCCGAATAATGAATGACAGTATCATTGCGTCTCGCGGCAAGGAGAGCGGCCTCATTCAATAAGTTCGCAAGATCCGCGCCCGTAAAACCGGGTGTCATTTTTGCGACTTCGGCGAGATCAACGTCTTTGGCGAGCGGTTTATCTTTCGCGTGAACGTGCAAAATTTCCTCGCGCCCTAAAAGGTCGGGGCGCATGACGAAAATACGCCTGTCGAAACGCCCCGGACGCAGGAGAGCATTGTCGAGAATATCGGGACGGTTCGTCGCTGCTAGGACGATGACGCCCTCGTTGGGTCCGAAACCATCCATCTCAACAAGAAGTTGGTTAAGCGTCTGCTCGCGCTCGTCGTGACCGCCGCCAAGACCGGCGCCGCGATGACGCCCTACGGCATCAATTTCGTCGATAAAAACGATGCAAGGGGCTTTTTTCTTGGCGTTGAGGAAGAGGTTGCGGACACGTGACGCGCCGACACCGACAAACATCTCGACAAAATCGGAACCGCTTATCGTGAAGAACGGAACATGCGCCTCCCCGGCGACTGCTCGCGCCAACAGAGTCTTCCCGGTTCCCGGAGGTCCTACGAGCAAAATCCCTTTCGGAATCTTTGCGCCGAGTTCCGTATATTTCTTAGGATTTTTCAAGAAATCGACGACTTCCTGCAATTCTTCCTTCTCCTCCTTCGCGCCCGCCACATCGTCAAACGTCACTTTACTTTGACCGGGATCGGCAAGCGTCGCGCGACTCTTGC
Source organism: Clostridiaceae bacterium (assembly GCA_012798865.1). Lineage (GTDB taxonomy): Bacteria > Bacillota > Clostridia > Saccharofermentanales > DTU023 > UBA4923. The sequence continues at coordinate 20,750 of JAAZMK010000035.1, forward strand.
CGAACGACATCGCCGTTCTCCCGTCACTGTCCCTCCGCGAGTACGATATGAAAACGAATGCGCCGAGCGAAATCATCATGAGAATCAGGAGAGCTCCGTTCAAAATACTTCCGAAATCTGTCGGTCGATTGTAATCGAATGAGGCAATTTTGCCATTGACCTTCGCTTCGCGCAAAAGTTCGAGATACGAAGAAATCGTTTCAGACGGAATGGTTTTTTTCACGACAGCGGGATTGCCGGCCTTGACCGCGTTTTCGCTCATCTTTAAATTGAGCGACGCACCGTCAATCGTTACCGACTCGACCTGCCCGCTTTGAATCATCTGCTCCACTTCATAGAGAGTTATATCCTTGTTATCCGACTTGGACAGCAAGAACGTCGTCACCAAAATGGCGATCATCAAGATGATATAGAAAGAAAAACCACCGGATCTTCTTTGTTGCTCCATGTTGCGTTTAATACCCTATTATTCTAGTAATCATATATCTACGCCCGAGTGAAAAAGCGATCACTCATTGTCGCTGAGAACGACAACTTCGGGCAAATTCCTGTAATACCCGTCAAGGTCGAGACCGTATCCGACAATAAACTCATTCGGCACTTCCATCCCCACGTAGTCTACATGAATATCTACTCTCCGACGCATCGGTTTGTCAAAAGCGGTTACAATGCCGATACTTGCAGGATTTCTTGTCGATAGCAAAGATTTCAGGTGATTGAGTGTCAGTCCGGTGTCAACAATGTCTTCCACAATGAGTACGTGTTTTCCGGCGATGCTGCTGTCAAGGTCTTTATTGATCTTCACGACCCCGGTCGTCTTTTCCCCCGCGTAACTGCTGACTGACATGAAATCAATTTGACACGGAAGTTCGATCTCCCGAATGAGATCCGCGGCAAACATGAAAGAGCCTTTGAGCACACAAATAAAGAAAAGCTCTCCCCCTTGGTAATCTCGGTTAATTTCTTTACCGAGACGCTTTACGAACGCATCGATTGTCTCTCGATCAACCAACAGATGATCGATCTTTTTTTCTCTGTAAGGCATAGGCATTTTTCATCTTCGCTTTCTGTTTGGAGTGAAAAATCAATTATACGCGATCAAGCGCATAAATTACAGACAAAATATATGGTATCATCTGCAACCATTTGCATTTTATCACAGCCATCCCATATTGGGTAGCAAGCATATGATTTGCAACGCACGGCACCGTGGAAGCAATACGCGGACAAAAAATCGGACTAGACTACATCTGACTGCAACTTCTCGACTCCGGGAAAGACAAAGAAGAGACGACCGTCTGAGATCCGAGCAACGATTCCGCCCGGTAATGAGAATGAGGTTTCGCGACCTTCACCATTTGCGCTCCTTTCAATACCGCTCACCAGCAGCTCAAGATGCGCAGCGCCAAGAGAAAGTTTTGACGCTGGTTGAGCCGGGACGTCCCCATCAGTCAAAGCTGGCTCATGTTGGGTGTCAAATCCGCGCGAAATTTCAGCAACATGCTTCACCATCGAATCGTCATAATAGCGCGCGAGTACGCGCTTTGTGATCGACTGCGGACATTCTGCTAACGACGATACAGACAGTTTCCCATCAGGCAAATGCGCCTCACGATACGAGAATTCTGCCCATTGCGCAAGTGCTCGCTCATCCCCTTCAGCCGCATCGCCAAGACGTACGAGAACGGGTACGGGATCATATCCGAGCACATCGCGCCATGCGGGAATTAGATTGCGACGCACTCTGTTGCGGAGGAATTCGTCCGATTGATTCGTCTCGTCTTCGTGCCACGGCAAACCGAGTATACCGGCAGCGGATTCAATCTCACCAAGCCGCAAATCGAGTAGCGGTCGAATGAAAACGCCATCGACGTATCGAATGCCCACTAACCCAGCCAATCCCGAACCGCGCCCCACATGCATAAGAATACTCTCGGCGCGATCATCCATGTGGTGAGCAAACGCGATGCGAAATGACATGCTGTCGCCGGCGTACTCCATACCGAGTCGCATCATCGTATCGCGCCGAGCATCTCTTCCCGCCTGTTCAAGACTGACGCCACGCTCGTCAGCGAGTTTGGGGATGTCGAGGCGCACCGAGACATAGGGGATGGCATGCTCTACGCAATACGATTCGACGAGGAGCTCATCCAAATCGGCGTCATCACCGCGAATCATATGATTCACGTGACAGACTAAGAGAAAAAAATCATGTTGCGTTCGATAATAATCGAGAAAGGCGAGCATCAGCATCGAGTCGACACCGCCCGAAACGCCCGCCACGACGACGGAATCTTGCATAATCATGTTCCATCGCTCACATGTCGACGTGATTTTTCGAAATAATTCAAAAGTCTCTTTTGGCTGTGTCATTGAACGGTATTAAACGGATGGAGGTTCCGGCACTCCACCGTAACCCTCTTCAGTAAACGTGAGAATTTCGGGATTCCATTCGAGTTTGACGAGCGTACGCTCTCCTTGCCTGTTTTTCTCGACGATCAACTCAATCTCCCTAATCTCGTTTCTGTAAGCTTTGTCATCACTTTTGCCATCCGGATCATGCAAAAACATAACAACGTCGGCATCCTGCTCGATCGCTCCTGACTCACGCAAGTCGGCAAGTTTCGGTTTACGATCACTCTTATCCACTTCACGACTGAGCTGTGACAGCGCCAAGACAGGAACCTCCAAATCGCGCGCCATCACCTTCAACATACGCGAAATCTCCGCGATCTGTTGCTGACGATTCTCGGCTCTCGAGCGTCCCGAGGCAGTCCCCATTAACTGCAAATAGTCGACGACGACCAAGTCGAGTTTATTGTATTTCAACTGTAATTGACGACAACGCGCATGTATCTCAACGACATTGACAGACGAATGATCATCGATATAGATCGGAACATCGCAGAGCTCGCCCAAGCCGGCAGCAATCTTATCCCACGATCTTACATCTTTCTCGTCGAGCCTCTCAAGCTGTTGGGACGACATAGCCGTCTTGGAGGAAAGCAGCCTCGTCGCGACTTCTTCCTTGCTCATTTCCAAAGAGAAGATTGCAACCACGCCATCATAGAAACGCGCAACATTATGCGCGATGTTGAGAGAAAACGCTGATTTTCCGACACCTGGTCGTGACGCCAAGATGTAAAGTGCACCCTTGCGAAGACCGCCCAACACACGATCAAGCCCCGGATAGCAAGTCTTCGGCAACGGGACTCTCACCCCCTTCGACTGGAGATAAAGCTCATTGATACGATCGCTGAGCACTTTACCGACCTTGGTGAGTCCCGTTTCACTGCCTTCTTCGCGTATATTGATGATCCTCTGCGCCGCCAGCTCGATAAGCTGCTCAGCTTCCAAATCAGTCGAAAACGCCTGTTCAATAACACCGTCAAGCGCCATAATCATACGCCGCTTCAGCGACAGTCCTTTCACCGTATCAATATACGAAGTGTAGTTTGCGGCGAATGGCACCGATCCGGGAAGCGACGAGACGTATTCGCGTCCGCCTACCGCAGCGATATTCTCGTTCAAAATGAGTTGATTCGTCACCGTCAAAATGTCGCACGGCTTTTGATCAATGTGCAACATCTCAATCGCTTCGAAGATAAGCTGATGGCGCGGATCGTAAAAATCGGAAAATCTGAGTTTCGAGATCATCGCTGACAACGCCTCAAGCCTCAACATCGCACATCCGAGAACAGACTGTTCCATCGCGACATCGTGAGGCAAGGCGCGCCCCTTCAATCGATCCGATAATTTTATAGGCTTGCCGGGGAGCAATGTCCGTTCGCTATCCATTTAAATCGGCCTTTACATCTAGTATGAAATCAACGGAAATCTCGGGATGTAAACGGAGCGTCACTTGATGGCTACCGACAGTTTTAATCGGTTCGCTGACTGTGATGTCGCGTTTATCGACTTGATACCCGTTTTGCAGGAGCATATCGGAAATATTCTGATTCGTCACTGTTCCGTACAGCCGACCGGCGGAACCGGTTTTTGCTACCCAAACAAAACGTTTCCCCTGCACGTCAGCAGCTATTTGACGAGCGCGCTCAAGACGCGTTTCCTGCTCTTCGATCTTTGCGCGCCGTTTCATCTCGACGACATTCAAGTTGTCTTTCGTAACGGGTGCCGCAAGCTTGCGCTTGAAAAGGTAATTGTTCGCGTAGCCTGGCTTTACTTCAACAACGTCTCCAGCACGCCCGAGACCTTTGACACTTTCCAGAAGTAATACTTTCATGTCTTTCCTCCTTAGATACGTATCGGACCTCCATGATACCCCAAAAGCGGTCGATTATGACGGCGCGATTAAAATCGCACCAATGAAAAAGCCTCCGCTTCGCATATCGACGAAACGGAGGCCGCTGTTCGGAGATAACACTTACTCCGTTGTGTACGGAAGCAACGCCACTTGTCTCGCGCGACGAATGGCATTTGTCAAGCTACGCTGGTGACGTGCGCATGTACCTGTCATGCGACGCGGGAGAATCTTGAAATTCTCTGCCGTGTAACGCTGCAGTGTGTTGACATCTTTATAGTCAATGTGATCGATGTGATCGGCACAAAACACGCAATACTTTTTTCGACCGTAGCGCCTTTGCCCCTGATAGCTTCCGCGTCTTCTTGTTTCTGACATATTCAATACTCCTTCACGGTTTCAGTTAATTAAAAATCAAACGGCAGCGATGTGTCATCATCCGGTACAGGGAGAAAACCGTCTCCTCCACTGTCCACCGTCGATGC
>JAAZMK010000036.1 GCA_012798865.1 Clostridiaceae bacterium
CCGCGAAAAGTTGTCACAACTCGAGGCGATTGAGAAGGGGTTAACGATTCACGATCCGACCGATTGTTTCGGAGACATCTTGGCGCGCCTGTTTAAGGATGGCTTCGATATGCTCGTGGCGTCCGAGGTCGTCTCGAAATGTGATCGCGTCACCGTCTCAAACGACCCCAGATGGTATGAGAGCGAGCAAGACGCAGATCTTTACAAGACGCTGCTTGGCGACGCCGGTCACGCGCTCGGGCGGTGGGTATATTTGATCGATGCGCTCGATGATCTCGAGAGAGATCTCGCGAAGAATAATTGGAACCCGCTGTCAAAATTGGAGAACGGACGTGAAGTCGCCGAGAAGCGACTCATTGAGGCAGAGGAGACTGTTGACAGAAATCTCGCTCTTTTGACGTATGAGCGATACGGCGGACTTGTGTATAATATCGTTACAATCGGCTTGCCCGCGACGCGTAGCCGTGTGATGCTTGGGGAACCTCTTCCCAACATCTAGAGCCTGAAAAATAGAGGAGTAAATGATGAGCAATAATCCATATTCCGTCCTCGGTATCTCTCCGGGAGCGTCCGAAGAAGAAGTCCGTACCGCGTATCGAGAGCTTGTGCGCAAATACCATCCGGACCAGTTCCAAGATGAACGCGCAAAAGAACTTGCTGAAGCGAAAATGCGCGAAATTAATGCCGCGTACGACCAGATTACGCTCGGAAATGTCCAACAGACGACGCAACAGCATTCCGGTTGGGGGCACGGAGGTCGTCATTGGACGCATCATCAATCGCCATATGGCAATCCTCAAAACCAATCTCCCTACTATCGCTCGAGCGGAAGCGAGGAATCGTGTTGTCAAACACTCTCATGTCTATGTTGTGCCGATTCTTGCTGTGAATGCATGGGCGGCGATCTCTGCCTTTGCTGTTGATGTAGGTATGGTGAGGAGAACGAACTCGTTTTCTTCCGGAACTGCTCAAATCGCATTGGGCGGAATCCTGTCGGCACTTTGTTGGCTTTTTCTGATACTTGCCGGCGTAATGCCTACCGGTCGTTTCTTCCTTTTGACAATGGCATCGCTTGTTATTGTCGTCGCTTGTTTGGAGCTTGGACAGCGAGGCGCATTTATCGTCTACCTCGCCACGTCGGCTCTCGCCTTCGTATACCCCAACATCTTTACCGGTGTTATGTTTGCGCTTTGTTTCGGTTTTTTGCCGCAACTTATCGTATTTCTGCGCGTGAGAACCAGCACGTTCATCATGAGAGTCGTGACACACATCGTTATGTCAGCGATGGCGTTGGTCGCTCTTTTCGTTATCGGCATCGATCGTTTCGCATTTGGGCGATTTGAGCCGTCGAATCTCGTGATCGTCATACTCGTGATGGTCTCGTTGCAACTGTTTCTGCTTATCTATCACTATGTGTTGAGAGTATTTGAACGCTTCTACATGGATAGGATTTCACCCTGGTTGAGACGACGTTCGTAGCGTCTGTACTACGTGCCGCGTCGACGATGCGCTGGAGAAGCTCGGCGCTATTCGTTTTTCTTTTCGCCGATTAGAATGGAGCGCGCCGTTCGGACGGTGTCCTCAAGTGTCATTAAACGTCGCCAATAGAGAAGCTTTTTGATTTCGCGGGCAATCGCGATCAGTAGGGAGAGCGACAGGATAATGGCAAGCACTATAATGCTGATGGCAAGATTCGGGTTGCGGACCATCTCTTGAATGCCGCGGCTAAGAAAAGTGTTAGTCGCTAAAATATCGGTATCAGAACCGACGCGCACTGGTATGCGCGTACCGTCCTTTAGAGTGAAGAGAACTTGTCCCGTCATGACGCCCTTCTGAACAGGTAGTGGATAAGGCGCGTTTCCTATGTATTCGAGTTTTGGTAAGAGAAAATGATCTGTTTTCGGATGGATGTAATCGACAGAATCGAGATACATCAAGGAAAACAGTTCGCCGTTTTCCGCAGCTTCCGGTGCCCCTGGGTATTTTTCTCCTGCGCGTGTAAGGATTGATTTTGTGTAGAAGGTGTCGATTTCCTGATAGAGCTGGAGTGTCGGCTGGATTAAGTTGACCTGATTAAGCGAAGCAGTCAATGTCATGATGGCGATGCCGTCGGGCGTTGTCCCGGAAGTAAGCGCAAGTGAATAGCGATTCGACATCATCAGCCAAGCGCTCGTGATGCGATTCTCGGTAAGCGTTCTGAATCGGCTTGCCGGAGAGCGCATAGCGGCGACGCGGACACCGGTCTCGAGTGTCACCTGTATCAGTTCCTCTTGAAGGTTAAGTATGTTCTTTGCGCGAGCGTTCGCCTGTATGGCGGCAAAGAGGCGTGCTGCGTCCCGGAGCGTCGTCTTGGCAGTCGCGACCCTGTCTGCCGCCTCGGGAAGTGTCGGTACGCCAGGGGTATTCAGGGCGTTGTACTCATCTAATGCAACTATAGCATCGGCAATCTCGCTCGGTGGCTCCGATTCCCGCTCTGCTCGCGCCACGTCACACGCGAAGAAAGTCGTCTGGTTCATGCCGAGCATCGCGGCTGTTTTCTGCATTTCCGTGATGAAGTTCTCTTTTGATTCCGCCATCTTTTCGGCGAGCGCAACGGCAGCGGCGTCCGATTGCTGACATATCATGCGCAGCAACATATACCGAATCGGAAAGGAATCGCCTTCCTTTAAAGGAATATCAATCGCGCTTTCATGCTCGGCGAGTCTTGCCGTTTCTTTCCCGATGACGATCATGGCGTCAACGGCGAGGCGCTCCGAAGCGAGATACAGAGTCATGAGGCGCGAGACAGCGGGAATTTCCAAAACGCATTCACTATTCCTTGCGTAAAGCTCCGACCGGAGAGAGGAGTCGAGCGTAAGTACGGCAGGCAATCTAAGTGACGGCTCAAAACCATCGCTGATCAAAATCTCCGACGGATCTGTCGCAGATTGACTGTTTGCGTAAACTCCGGGTTGCGAAGGGAGCAGGCAGAAAAAAAGCAGGGCGCACAGCAATGCGACGATAACCGACCGTTTAAGCGACAACGGAGATAATCCAGAAAACACCGATTGTAAGCAGATTCTGTTCACATCCAGATCATACCACAGCCTCCGTTTGATCAGCGTGAAAGGTGCGATGTGTATGATACAATTACCTTGGTGTTTTAGGCGCGCATACGTCGCTGAACACACGTTAGTAATTGAAAAGGCAGGCATGTCTCGACAGATGAATCGGTCTTCACATAGAACACTTTTTCTTCGAGTATTCTCGCTCGTTCTCATGACGTTTGTTGTTTTGACCGCTGTGGCCTGTTCCGAGCGGGATGATAGTGAAACTGTGCGCATTGCGGACTATGGTAATAGCGGTGCCGATTTCGCACGAGAACTTGCTCTCCGCTACCCAAGGCGTGAGGCATATTCCGATCAGGAAAAGATGGCGTCCGGCTATATCGCTGACCGGTTGACGGAGATGGGCTATAGTCCCGAGATTCAAGATTTCACCGCTGTCGATGATGACGGCAGTTCCAAATCTTCGCAGAATGTCATTGTTCATCTTGATGGTTACGGTTTTCGCTATGCGCCGAAGACAAAGGATACGGGAGACCAGACACCGGACAAGCGCAAGGATGACCTTATTATGGTTGTTGGTGCGCACTACGATACTCCTTCTGTCAGCATTGAACCGGGTGAAGATGGCGTTACGGAGCCTGTCGTTGCCGACGGTATTCATGATAATGCGTCGGGAGTCGCCGCCGTGATGACGGCGGCAAGGATCATGCGTGAAGTGAAGCCGGGTTACGATGTCATATTCGTTTTTTTCGGTGCGGGAACCGCTTCCTACACCGGTGCGAAACACTTCCTGAGCGCGCTGGCGGCGGAGGAACGTTCGCGAATCGATGTGATGGTCAACGTCGGTCCGATTTTTGCCGGCGACAAAGTCTATGCACATGCGGGACATAACTCGGTGACTGGCGGAGAATACAAAAACTACGCCAAGCGGAGAAAACTCTACCAAATGACCGATATTTTCTTTGAATACAAGCTCAATACGCGAAACGGATACGCCATCTATACGAATCAAGCTTCTTTTCTCGCTGAGACGACCCACGGAACGAGAGGTATTTTCCGCGAATGGACTACAAAGCTGTCCGATCACACGCCGTTTGATAAAGCAGGCATTCCCGTTATTTTTATGGAGTCGGGCGAGTACCGCGTTAAGTCCGTATCGGAAGTCGGACTGGAGAGTAAAAACCCTTTGTTTATTTCATCGAACGGTGTTATTTCCGGAACTCAATTCGACCGTACGAGCACGCTCGAAGAACTTTTCAAGGATATGGAGGAGCAAAGAGCGCGGCAGACGTTGCCGGTCGATTGGGAGAATTTGGAGGAAGAGACGGACGAGAGTGACGACGGAACCGAACAAAAACGTATTCCGCGCTTACCGTTGCGCGTGAATAATACGGCTTTTGTGATCGTCCAGTTGGCTCGGAAGGGACCGCTCGATTATGAATTTGACGGATCATGAACCTCTATGGATGATGCCATCGACATATGCTGCGAGGAGGATTGTCTCCTCGCTTTACATTCACGTTCCATTTTGTCATAGTAAGTGCGCTTACTGTGACTTTTTTTCGATCGCCGGGGCGGACGATGATCTAATCGACGCTTGGCACGGCGGCATTAGGTATGAGCTTCAGCGCATCGGTGAGGAGGCTGAATGTCATGGCGTTGTGATTGCTCCGCTTGAAACGATCTATTTCGGCGGCGGCACACCGTCATTTCTGGACTCCGATATCATCGAATCGATTATCACATATGCAAAGACGCTTTTTGGACTGAGCGATTGTTGTGATATCACGCTTGAGACCAATCCGGAATCGATTGTCGGAAATTTGACATGTGTCGATAATAAACACGGCGAAGAAGTCGTAGATCGATGGGTCGAGGCGGGTGTCAATCGCATCAGCTTCGGTCTCCAGTCTGCGAACGATTCTCTTTTGCGACTCTCCCAACGGCGCCATACGCTTGAACAGGCAATTGAAGCAGTGAACATCGCGTCGGATGCGGGTATTCGCGATATTTCCGTCGATTTAATGACAGGGCTGCCGACCCAAACGGTCGAGGACATCGACTATGCGCTTCAGACTGTCGCTCAACTGCCTGTCAATCACGTTTCTTCCTATGCACTGACCGTAGAGAAGGGGACGCCGTTTCACCGTTTTCAAGCTGAACATCCGGAGTGTTTCCCTGACGATGACGCGGAGCGTCTGATGAATCGTCGACTGACGGAAGGACTTCTTGAACTTGGTTTCGCACACTATGAGCTCAGTAATTATGCGTTTCCCGGCGCGGAATCGAAGCACAACCTCGTGTATTGGCATGCCGATCCTTATCTGGCGGCAGGTCCTGCCGCCGCAAGTTACATGGGCGGGATAAGGCGCTGCAACCACGACTCAATCGAGCGTTGGCTATCCAATGTCCGTGACGCGGCGCAGGGTCCTTACGGGCAAGCGATCGTCGAGGAGGTCGTCGACGAGAAGTCCGCCCGCATCGAGACGATGATTCTCGGTTTGAGATTGTTACGGGGCGTCTCGCGTTCTTGTTTCAAATGTCGACACGAAATCGACTGCGTTGAATTGTTCGGCGAAGAGATCGCGCACTTCGAGGAGACGGGGCTTCTTGAGTGTACGGAGGATGCGGTCCGTTTGTCGTCAAGCGGGCTCGATTTTGCCGATTTAGTCGTCCGCGCTTTTCTCTAATCGAACGCTGATTCTATTTCTTCTCAATTGTTCACGGCGTTGTCACGTTCGATACGTTGTCTTTATTGACACTCCATTTTAAAGATGTTATCTTTGAATTAGCACTCGAAGTGCTCGAGTGCCAGAACAAGAAAGGACAAGCGACATGGACGATCGTAAAAAGACCATATTGAAGGCTATCGTAGACGACTACGTCAGGACGTGCGAGCCCGTCGGTTCGAAGTCGCTTGTCGAACGATACAACTTGAATTATTCATCGGCAACGATTCGTAATGAGATGGCTGAACTGGAGGAAATGGGATTTCTCGTGAAGCCGCATACGTCAGCCGGTCGTATGCCGTCTGACAAGGGATATAGAGCATACGTGGACAACCTGCTCTCTCTGCCGGAGATTCCTCCGGAAGAAGAGATTGCTGTTCGCCATTTTCTAACGGAGAACCTCAGAGAGGCGCGAGAAATGATTGAGCGCACAGCGGAGTATCTGGCGGAAAAGACGAACTATCTTTCTGTCGTACTCTCGCCTCAATATTCCGACACGAGTCTGGAGCAGATCAAAATTATGATGATCGAGCCGGGGAGGGCGATCGTTGTGCTCGTGCTTTCGCCCGGTGTCGTGCATGACAGACTGATTAGAATTCCGTCGTTGATTGATGAGAAGGATCTCAACGAGATCGGACAGGCGATCGAGCGTTGTCTCGCGGGCAAGCGACTCAATGACATTACGCTTGTCACGATTTCATCGGCGGCAGAAGAAACCGAGCTCCCGGAAGCACTTGTCAACCAAGTGCTGTATGAGGCGTATGTCGCCATCAAGCAGACCGAGAGAATCGAAGTATACATTGATGGAAAATACCGACTGCTCAAGCACCCCGAGTTTCGCGATGTCGATCGCGCCAGCCGTTTCTACGACACGATGAGGCAGGAACAAATGGTGGCTGGATATATGCGGGAGCTGGAGCAGGAGGAAGAAATAAACGCTGCGGAGGGTCTCGATACACTTGAAAAAATTGAGTCCGCGCCCGGTGCTCTCGCCACACGGAAAGACAGACCGGCGTACATGGTCAGGATCGGTCAGGAGATCGCACTGAACGGTATGGAGGATATGTCGTTCATTACGACGACGTACAGAATTGGACGACGGATATCGGGGCAAATCGGTGTCATCGGACCTAAACGTATGGAATATGGAAACATCATTTCGCAGATCAGTTTCGTCAACAAGGCGCTGTCCGATGTGGCAGAGGATCACTATACGCTTGGCGGCGACCGTCAGACGCTTGAGGACTGATCGAGCGTGAAAGATAAAGGAGTGTAAACCAGCGATGAGCGAACATCGAGGAGAAGCGAAAGCAAAACGGAAGAAGATCCGCTTGACCGACGAGGAAACTGTCGAGGAAACAACGGCAGAACTTCCCGAAACAGAAGAAGTCCCTTTGGATGAAGTCGAAGTCGAGCCTGAAGAGACTGACCGGGAAAAACTCGAAGAATTAAACCGGCGCTATCTGCGCGTTTGCGCCGACTTCGATAATTTCAGGAGGCGGACGCGTCAAGACCAGGCGACGAGCTATGAAGAAGGTGTCATGGATACGGTTCAAGCCCTCATGCCCGTGATCGACAGTCTCGACAGTGCGATTAAGGCATCGGAAAAGTGGGAAACGGACGAGGCGCGCGAGATAACGGAAGGAATCGTGTTGATCGGTCAGCAGTTCGACGAAGCGCTGAGGAAGCTCGGTGTCGTTGAAATTGAGGGTGTCGGCTCGCAATTCGACCCCAACGTGCATCAAGTTGTTCTGCATGTTGAAGAAGAAGGTGAACCGGAGAACATCGTGACGGAAGTATTTCGAAAAGGATACAAAAAAGGCGACCGCGTCATTCGGCACAGCATGGTCAAGGTCGTCAACTAGTGGAATACAAACGTGCCCGCGTCTTTGCCATGGAGAACGCGAGCTGAGTTGGATCATGGCGCGACTAAAAATTATAACGAAAAGAGGAAAAGATTATGGCAAAAATTATCGGTATTGATTTAGGAACAACGAACTCTGTTGTCGCGGTGATGGAAGGCGGCGAGCCCGTCGTTATCCCGAACGCGGAGGGAAGCCGCACGACGCCGTCCGTCGTCGCTTTCACGGCGACAGGCGAGCGCCTTGTGGGGCAGATCGCGAAGAACCAGGCGCAGAAAAATCCTGAGCGCACGATTCTGTCGATTAAACGTGAGATGGGAAGCGATCACCGAAACGTCATCGACGGAAAATCGTATTCCCCCCAGGAGATTTCAGCGATGATTCTCCAAAAGTTGAAGCAGGATGCTGAAGCATATCTCGGTGAAAGCGTGACGCGCGCCGTCGTGACCGTTCCCGCATACTTTTCCGACTCTCAACGTCAGGCGACGAAAGACGCGGGTCTTATCGCCGGACTTACCGTCGAACGCATTATCAACGAGCCTACGGCGGCATCGCTCGCTTACGGACTTGACAAAGAAGCCGATCAGAAAATCTTGATTTTTGACCTCGGCGGCGGAACGTTCGACGTATCGATTTTGGAAATCGGCGACGGTGTCTTCGAAGTGAAGGCAACTTCAGGCAATACGCGCCTCGGCGGCGATGACTTTGATAATAAAATTGTCGATTGGATGGTCGGCGAGATGAAAAAGGAGCAAGGGCTTGATCTCTCCGGTGATCGTCTGGCAATGCAGAGACTTCGTGAGGCTGCCGAAAGGGCGAAAATCGAACTGTCCAGCGTACTGACGACAAGCATCAACTTGCCCTTTATCTCGGCAGACCAACACGGTGCGAAACACCTCGATCTCTCATTGACGAGGGCAAAATTCGATGAGATGACATCAGACCTTGTCGAAAAGACGAAAGGACCGTTGAAGGCGGCGATGAACGACGCCGGACTGAAGCCTGCCGACATCGACAAGATTCTTCTGGTAGGCGGTTCGACGAGAATTCCCGCTGTGCAGGACATGGTTCGCGATTTCTTCGGCAAGGAGCCGTTTAAGGGCATCAATCCCGACGAATGCGTCGCCATGGGCGCTGCCATTCAAGGCGGTATCTTGGCGGGCGATATCGACGATATGGTCTTGATCGACGTCACGCCGTTGACGCTCGGCATTGAGACACTCGGCGGCGTTATGACGCGCATGATCGACCGCAACACGCGTATTCCGACGAGCAAGAAGCGTATTTTCTCGACGGCTGCCGACGGACAGACTCAGGTTGAGGTCCATGTGCTACAGGGCGAGCGCGAAATGGCGGCGGGCAATAAATCGCTCGGACGTTTCATCCTCGACGGCATCGCGCCTGCGCCGCGCGGCATTCCGCAGATTGAAGTCAGCTTCGATATCGATGCAAACGGCATCGTCAATGTCTCGGCGATCGACAAGGGAACGAACCGCGAACAACACATCACAATCACGGCGAGTACGAATTTATCGGACGATGAGATTGATCAGGCTGTGAAAGACGCGGAGCGTTTCGCTGAAGAAGATCGCCGCAAGAAAGATGAAGTCGACACAAAGAACAGAGCCGAGACGACGATCTATGAGACGGAAAAACTCTTGAAAGAGACGGGCGACAAGTTTGATGACGCTGATAAAAAGGCTGTCGAAGAGCACTTGGCGAAGTTGCGCGACAGCCACGATCGCAGCGATCTTGAAGGCATGAAGCAAGATATGGAATCGTTGAGTCAGGCCATTTACAAGGCTTCCGAGAAGCTGTATCAGCAGGCGCAACAGCAAGAACCGCCTCAGACCGATCCTTACGGTCAAGCGAACGGTCAGGGTCCCGCTCCCGGTGCGTACGAAGCTGACTTTAAGGATGTCGGCGGCGACGATCAGTAGGGCGAGGCTAAATTTGTTTCGGGCGGCAAGCACGTGCCGACAAGTAATGGAATAATGGCATGAGAGCGGGTCGATACCCCGCTCTCATGACGTGATAAGATAGAGTGGCGGAACGCGGATAGATATGCGTTCGCACAGGAGGTCACAATTGGCTGCTAAACGCGATTATTATGAAGTTCTCGGTGTTCCTCGCGATGCGGGTGATGATGAGATCAAGAAAGCTTTCTGGAAGCTTGCTAAACAGTATCATCCTGACGTCAATCCCGATGACAAGGACGCGGAAGAGAAATTCAAGGAAGCGAACGAAGCCTACGAAATCCTTTCGGATGCCGATAAACGCGCCAAGTACGATCAGTTCGGTCATGCAGGTGTCGATCCTTCAGCCTATGACGGTTTCGGAGGCGGATCTTACAACATCAATTTGGACGACCTCTTTTCAACACTTTTCGGCAGCTTCGGCGGTTTCGGCGGTTTTGGCGGTTTCGGAACAACTCAAACGAGGCGCAGGACAGGACCGACACGCGGCGCGAATTTACGTTACCGCATGAACCTCGATTTTGTGGAGGCTGCATTTGGCGTTGAGCGCGAAATCTCGATTCGCAAGGCGGATCGTTGTTCGACGTGTTCCGGCAAAGGAACAGCGGATGGTTCGGATCCAGAGATTTGTCCCGTTTGCGATGGAACGGGTCAGGAACACACGCAACAGCAGACGCTTTTTGGTTCAATGATGACGTCGCGTACGTGTTCGCGTTGCGGCGGTTCAGGTCAGGTGATCACAAAGCCGTGCCAGACATGTCATGGAGAAGGTACCGTCATGCGCGACAGGAAACTTCTTGTAACCATTCCTGCGGGCATTAACGAGGGGGAGATGTTGACGCTTCGCGGCGAGGGAGAGCCGGGGCGCAACGGCGGTCCTTTCGGTGATCTCTATATTCAAGTCTTTATCCGACCTCATCCTGTTTTTACGCGTGAAGGAAACATGACGTTCTGCGAAGTGCCGATCACATTCGCCCAAGCCGCCCTTGGCGATGAGATCAGCGTTCCGACGATTGACGGCGAACAAAAATATAAACTGCGCGAGGGAACACAGCCGGGTGACGTTTTTACCATGCGCGGCAAAGGCATTCCCTATATCGGACGTCC
>JAAZMK010000156.1 GCA_012798865.1 Clostridiaceae bacterium
AATCTCTCACGGGGATAAATCGTTCGGTCTCAATCGGTAAACAGAGTTGAATATAGCCCCCGTATTTGCTATAGTCTGAATGTAAATTTAGTGTCTTCATAACATAAGTTTACAGCATGAGAGGTGCCTCGGCACCTCTTTTTTTACCTTAAAAAATGGGACCGCCCTTTTGAGACAGCCCCTTTTTGCGCTTCAACACCTATCGAAAAAGAAAAGAGTAGTTCTACTCCTATTTCCCTATAAAAAGACAAGCGCGTTGTCAATTCTAGTATTTGAAGTTCTATCTTCCCATTGTGGAGTTGTGTAGTGTTGCCCTTTTCAACACTCACAAATCGTTTATTGATCTGTAAAATCGATCGCTGTAAAATCGATCGGGGGGGGGGTGAGTGAACTCTAATCTTGCAGAATAAAATTCTGATATGCTATATAATAATTTTTAATCTACAAAGAAAAAATCTTTAACCATATGAATCTCAGCCGTTATCATCCATATCGGGATGACGATTTGCTTTAGATAACCATCGGCATACTTTCGTGCTGTTTGATGCACATAGATTATAGATTAGGGAGAAAGAGAAGATGCGTTGTAAAAAAGGTCGTTTTTGGCAGGGTAATCATAGGCTTATAACATCAAAAAGAAAGAGCATTTTCCATATGATTCTGCTACTCTTGGTGCTTTTGGCTACGTTGGTCAGTGCCTGTCAGACGTCTAGTCCATCCAGTCAGCCAAGTAACAAAGAAGTGGAGTCTAAGATGACAGAACCTAAAGAAATTGAAACAGATCCCACGGAATCTGACAATGATGAACAACCTCCTGTAGAACCAATTATTGAAGAAGTGAATCTGTTTGTTCATGGTCTGCTTGCCGTGCAAAACGAATATGACAAAGTGGGTTACAAAGTGGGTTACATCGACAAGACAGGAGCTTTTGTGATTGAACCGAAGTTTGATTATGCAGAGTCATTTTCAGAGAATGGTCTGGCTACTGCCAAAGTAAATGGCAAATGGGGTTACATCGACAAGACAGGTGCTTTTGTGATCGAACCGCAGTTTGATCGTGCAAAATCGTTTTCAGAGAACGGTCTGGCTGCTGTCGAAGTAAGTGGCAAATGGGGCTACATCGACGAGGGCGGTGCTCTTGTGATAGAGTCGCAGTTTGATCGCGCAAGGTCGTTTTCTGTGAACGGTTTGGCTGCTGTTTCTCTTGATGGCGACAAATGGGGCTACATTGACGAGACGGGTGCTTTTGTGATTGAGCCTCAGTTTGAGGATGTCTTTTCTTTTTCTGTTAATGGACCTGCGCCCGTTTGTGTTAACCGCAAATGGGGTTACATTGACGAGACAGGTGCTTTTGTGATCGAACCGCAGTTTGAGTGGGCAATGCCTTTTTCAGCCTGCGGTTCACCGGCAGCCCTTAGTGCTGCGGTAGCTCCAACAGATCGTCTATGGAACTACATCGATAGAACCGGCACATTTGTGCTCGAGGAGTATTATCTCGATTGGGGAGGAGTGTTTTGCAATTTTTCAGCCAATGGTCTGGCACCTATCATCTCAACAGACGAAGAGAACGAGAAATCTTATTTGAAATATGGTTACCTCAATGAGGACGGTGCTTTTGTGATCGAACCGCAGTTCCAGTATGCAAATCCTTTTTCTTTTTATACATCGAACAGTGTGGCAGGTGTCCGAGATGAGGCTACTGAAAAATGGGGAGTTATTGACGAGAAAGGCAACTACATTGTTGATCCACAGTATTTTGTTGTAGCAACTATGTGCTCTACAGATGGTTATCTCGTGGTAAAGAAGGACGGCAATTTTGGTGTTATAGACCGAGAAGGCAATGAGGTGATTCCCTGTCAGTACAGAAATATCTGCTTTCCGAGCAAACTACATCCTTTTCACTTTGTCGAGAATGATTGGAAAGACGATTAATACTTCTTTCTTTCACTGAAATACATTATGAACGATGACTGTCATCAGTATTCTGACAGCACGTTTGCGGAAAAGATGTACAGAATAATTGAGTCGTATCGTTAACCCGGCGATGAGGCCGGATGCCAGCGTCGATGTTTCATACCTGTGAAGAGTCACTGAATCGTAACGCAAGCTCCGCAATTCTTATTTCTTTCCGAAGGTTTGTTCAAATGCCGACCATTTGTCGTCTCCGAAATAAGAGATGATGTCTTTAAGGGACACAAGAGACAAGACGTCTTTTTGCTCGGGATCTTCAACGGTGTAAACGCCTTGAGAGGGGGTCAACAATGTTGGCATTGTGTCTTCATGTTGATGAAGAACAAACAGGTATGTCTGCCCTATGTCAAGCTCGGGCATTCCCGCTAACAACGGAATGTTCGCCTTAGCACAGTCACCCCGAAGTGCGCGTTGCTCATTGACCATCACATCTTTCAAGCCGCCGATCATGCGCATATGGATTGTGTCTGCGGGCTCACCCTTGTAGAAAGAAAGCGTCTCGATTTCATAAACCGTGTGCAAATAAATATCCGATCCGTATGAATCAGCGGAATGCGGTCTGCCGGTCTTAATGTCATACATCTGGAAGGATATGCCGCTGATTTTGCCTAACACAACAATATTCCCCGCCTCGACCAGCTCATGCGCACTTTCATACGCCGACCAGTCAAGAGATATGATGGTGTAATTCATATCCGTCGCGTTCGTGGAAGCTGTAGCATCGGCGGAGGCTTGTGTGGCGGAAGCGCCGGTTCCATCACCGGTACTTTCCGGAGGCGTTGTCGCTTTCCGCAATTGAGCGTACTTGACGATGCTTATCATGCCGACTGCAAGGCATAGGCAAGCCGCGATCGGAACGAGTGTTTTCCACACGCGTTTTTTACCAACTTTGTCATCTCTGTCTGCCGTCTCAACGTATGTCGGATCAATGCCGCCTATGGCATCCAAAAGTTCGTATCGTTTCATGTCATGTAACCTTCTTTCTCTAAGTACTCCCGCAGTTCTTCTCGCATACGGAACAACATGACCTTGACCTTGCTCTGTGAATAGCCGTACCTCTTGCAGATCTCAGAAATCGTGTCAAAAAACCAGTATCGTCGCACAAAGACGTTGCGCTTATCCACCGAGCAACTCCCGAGGAATGCATTGATGGAATGGCTTAAATCATTCAGCTCAATCTCGCCCATAAGGTCATCTTTCCCTGGGATGCATTCATGCATTTCCTGTGTCAGTTCAGAGAACAGGGCATATCGCTTCTGACTCATGTTCTTTCTGCATTCATCGATCGCAAGATGCCGGATGATTCTCCCTAAGAAGGCAAACAGATAGGTTCGCGGCTCGTGTGGCGGTATGCGATTCCATGCCTCAAGGTAGGTATCGTTTTCGCATTCTTCAGCAGACTCGCGGTTATGGAGGATGTTGTGTGCAATCCGCCGGAGCTTGGCACCGTACTTCTGCGCTGTCAACGATATGGCAGACTCGTTTCTGGATAAATAAAGATCTACGATTTGTGAATCGTCCAATCTGACATCCTCCCCCAGCGCCCTATCCATGCCTTCACCCTATATAGCGGATTATTACCCTCGGCGGTTACATAAAAACTCAAAATTAGTATAACGGATACGGTGAAGAAGACATTTCAAAATAAAAAAAGACGACTCAGGATTGTATCAGTTTTGTCGTCCTTTGATGGAGGATGAAAAATATAAAAAATTTGAAGTAAAATAATAAATTTGAATTCGTTATATGGTATATAATGCGCTTAAGACTTCAATGCATCCATAATTATTCGAGAAAAATGTCGAACCTTGCTTAAAAACGGACACGAGCAAGAAGAAACCTACGGTAATCGCCGATTTTTTTTGGAGAGGAGATTATGAAATACAGCGTACTTGTATCGGTGTTGTACTATCTCTGCGGCTCTATTTATATGGGTTTGGGTACGTATGCATTAGATACCAACGCAAAAAGCCGTGTCAACAGGCTGTTTATACTTATTACGAGTTCAACGGCGGTCTGGGCCTTCGCGTTTTCCGTTTCAAATTCAGCGCCTACGCCCGAAGAAAGTATCTTTTGGGGATGTCTCTCTGTTTTCGGCTGGGGAGTTTTTTACAGCATTATGCTCCACTTTGTGCTTATTCTTACAAAAGCCAAAATACCATTCAAAAAGCCGATGATGGTCGCCATCATATATTTTCCCGCCGTCATAAATATACTTCTGTTTGCGCCCTTCGGATTTCTTGCGGAGAAGCAATACCAAATGGTGAAAACCGATTTAGGTTGGAGAAACGTTCTTCCCATGAACATGGGCGACATTTGGTTTATGGCATATTACTCTGTATATACAATCGTCATTCTTATATTGCTTATTCGCTGGTGGAGGAAAATTGAACCTCAGGATCCTCAGAAGCGGATAGCGCGAAATTTCTTAATATCCCTACTGTTTCCCCTCGTCTTAGGAGTCGCGACGGAAACGATTCCTGACATCCTTGGAAAAGACCCTTTCCCTGAATTCACCGTTGTATTTCTCATGGTGCCCGTGACGATGCTCTCATCGACCTTGAAAAAATCTGGCTTGCTTCTCGAGAGACCGGCGGAAGTATCCTTGCTTTGGGAAAGCGATCAAGCCGAAGATGCAGACCGAAGGCGTATGTTTCGAACGGTTGCGACCATCTTTATCATGGGCAGTGCGTTATCGTTTTTCATAGGTTATTTTGCCATGCATAAAACGATAAGAGAGGAGATCTTCATAGCTTCTGCGCTCTTATTGCTTGGAATCTTATTAAAATTCGTACCGCGCATAACGAAAAATCATACCCATCAGAACACCCTGTTTCTGGCAGCAGGCGTGCTTAGTTTATTCCTTATAGTATTTAGAAATGTCGATACGGGGGCGGTGACGATATGGTCGATCTATGTCCTGTTCTTTACGGTTACTGTCATCATCGACAGTAAAATCCATCTCGCTATCTATACCGGATTGGTGATCTTAATTCAGATTTTGTTTTCCATCTTTTACCCGGCAGTGACTGTCACCATCGATATGAATGAGTACATGACAAGAATTGCTATTGTTTTACTTACCTTCTTGGCCGTACGGCGGTTGGCAAATGAATATTCTATCAAGCTGGACGCGCATAAAAGGTTTATAAAAGAACAGCAAGTGCTTGAAGCCATATCGACCAATTTTATTACGATCAGCAACGAAAACGCTAAAGAAAAAATTGATGAGATGTTTAAAATGTCCGCCGAGGTTCTCGAATTTGATTATGCCTATTTTATCGCATTCAGCGAGGATTATGTCGAGGCGAATGTTTTCAGCGCCTCAGCGAACAATAGTGAGATCGATTCACTGCCCTATTATCCGGGAATGAAAATTAAAATGGACGACCTGCCCATGGCTAAGATTCTGCTTGCCAAGGGTGCGCCCATGTTGTGTGAAGACATCACAAAGGACTTTTTAGGTGAATGTGAGAGGACGAGAGATTCCCTCATCTCAAGAGGGATACACTCCTTTTTTGCCTATCCTCTACAAAATGCTGACAGAATAATAGAAGGGATGCTCGTTTTTGAATACTGCGATCGGAGTGATAAGAACCTCATCAAAAATCGATTATACTTTTTGAATATGCTTGTGAATATGTTGGGGGATGCAAGAACGAGGATTTTGTACGAAACAAGGCTCTATAATATCGCTTATTATGATGAAACCACAAAATTAGGGAACAGGAGTTTGTACAGAAAAACGGTTGAAGCGAGAATACACGACAGGAAAGAATCCGAGAAAATAGCCCTTTTAAATGTTGAACTAGCAAACATGAGGATGATTAAGGATACCTACGGACATGACGTAGTCGAGCAGGTTATGGCAAAATCGGCGACGATGCTCAGAAATCTTTTAAAAGCCTCCTGTACGATCGCACGGACAAATGACGGGGAGTTTGCCATCATTATCCCCAACGTGGAAAACACCGAACAGATAGAATGCTGCGCTAACAGATTGATTGACGCTTTTTCTCATCCCGTATCAACCGACATGAAGATAGAAGCCTTATTTGTGGTCCCCCGCATCGGCATATCCGTGTATCCGGATGACGGAAGCGATGTGAAGACGCTTATGAAGAACGCCGATTTAGCGGGATATGAAGCGGTAAGAAACGATGAAGATATTGTTTTCTATGCCGAGCGACTGGAAAACGATATTGCGGAAAACACCTTGTTCACGAACAAGCTATTTAAAGCGTTGGAAAACGAAGAGTTTTCTTTGGAATTCCAGCCTCAGATCAGCTGTAATACGGGAAAGACCGTCGGGGTTGAAGCTCTGCTCAGATGGACGACCGACGACAACAGGCGAGTGCCGCCGGATCGATTTATCCCCATACTCGAAAAGACTGGAATCATTTACGATGTGGGGCTCTGGGTCTTGGAGCAGACGCTTCAGGAACATAACAGGCTCGTTGAGAAAGGATTTCCGCCCCTTCGCTTTTCGGTCAACCTGTCGGTTGTACAATTCGAGGACGAAGATTTTATTTCGGACGTTGCAAAAATTATCGAGAGAAGTCAGGTGGATCCGAAATACATCGAGATGGAGATTACGGAGAGTCTGTTCTCTAAAGACCCTGAAGATGTCCTTAGAAAAATATATGAACTGAAAGAGTTGGGAGTAAGTATTGCCATCGATGATTTCGGTAAAGGTTATTCATCAATAAGTCGGTTGAAACGGGTGCCTTTTGACAGATTGAAAATAGACAAAGAGCTCGTAGATTACATTGGTTTGGATGGACAACAGGCTCCATTAACTGAGAGTCTAATTTCATTAGCCCGGATTTTTGGAGCAAGCGTGACGGCAGAAGGTGTAGAAACAAAAGATCAGGCGGATATTCTGAAGAGCATTCATTGTGATGAAATACAAGGGTACTATTATTCGAGACCTTTGTCGTCGGAAGTTCTGGAAGAATTCCTCAAAAAAGAATGATATAGGCTCCTTGCTGATTACTCTTTATAATTGTTTCTGTGCGTATTATATGTTAACCATATCAGCTTTCCGCCAACCTAAGACGCAACTGTTGATACAATGTCCCGTCCCGTATTGAGAACTGCTTCCTTTTGCTTTTAGGAGTCTTCCCCCGGAATGAGGAGCAAATACCCCTATTCAGAATTGCAGTACGCCTGCATTAATAGAGGGTAAAGAATATAAAAGAATCTGAATTAAAAAAGAATTTGAATTCGTTATATGGTATATAATGCGCTTAAGATCACAAAACAAATAATAGGCGAGAGAATGCATCGAACTTGTATAAAAAAAGAAAACAAGCAAGAAAATACCTGCGGTAAGCAGTGCAACTTTGATTTTCGGGAGATGAGATGATGAAATATAGCCTATATTTGTCGATGTTGTACTATGCCTGCGGATTTTTTTATATGGGTTTCGGCACATATATAATAGATACCAACGCAAAAAGCTATGTCAACAGGCTGTTTGTACTCCTGATGGGTTCAACAGCGATCTGGTCATTCGCATATTCCATTTCAACTTCAGCGCCTACCGCAGAAGCAAGTGCATTTTGGAGATGCATGTCCGTTTTTGGTTGGGGAGTTTTTTACAGCATCCTACTCCACTTTGTACTGATTCTGACAAAAACTGAAAGTCGAATTAGCAAGTGGATTTTGCACACTTTAATTTATTTGCCCGCTATTATTAATTTACTTTTGTTTCTGCCCTTCGGATACCTCGGGAAGAAGCAATACCAAATGGTGGAATCCGATTTCGGCTGGATAAATACCCTTCCCGGCAACGCGGGGAATATCTGGCTTGCCTTATACTACTTGGTTTTTGCAGTCGCAAGTGTTTTGTTGCTTATTCGCTGGTGGAGAAATCTTGAACCTCATGACCCTCAGAAGCGGCTGGCAAGAAATTTCTTGTTATCCGTATTGGTTCCGTTCTTTTTGGGAATAGCGACAGATACGATGCCCGACATCCTCGAGATAAAAACTTTTCCTAAATTGGTCATCGTATTTATTATCCTGCCCACGACAATGCTTTCCTTAACATTGAAAAAATCCGGTCTGCTTCTTGAGAGACCTGTGGAAATTTCGATGCCCTTGAAAAGCGACCAAATCGAAAACACAGACCGATTGCGTATGTTTCGAACGGTTGCATCCGTATTTACAGCGGGTAGCGCGTTATCATTTTTCTTAGGATATTTTGCCTTGAAAAGAACAGTGAGAGAAGAGATCTTACTTGCAGCGACTCTATTATCACTTGGAATTTTTATAAGATATATACCGCGGATAACGAAAAATCATATCATTCAGAATACACTATTCCTGTTAGCGGGCGCATCTAGTCTCTTCCATATTATTTTTCGAAATACCGATACGGGTGCGGTGACGATATGGTCGATCTACATATTGTTCTTTATGTTTACCGTCATCATCGACAGTAAAATCCATCTCATTGCCTATACCGGATTGGTGATATTAATTCAAATTATTTTAGCAGTATTTTATCCGGCAGTGACTGTCACCATTGATATAAATGCTTATATAATGAGAATTGCTATTGTTATGCTTACTTTCTTTGCCGTGCGGCGGTTGGCAGACGAATATTCTTTAAAACTGGAGGCACATAAACAATTTATAAAAGAACAACAAGTACTTGAAGCTATTTCGACCAATTTTATTACGATCAGCAGTGAAAACGCTCCGGAGAAGGTCTATGAAATGCTGAAAATGTCCGCCGAGGTTCTCGAATTTGATTATGCCTACTTAATCGGATTCAGAGAGGATGATGACGAGGCAAATGTTTTCAGCACTTATACGAAAAATGATGAGAGCGATTCACTTCCCTATCATCCGGGAATGAAAGTTAAGATGGACGACTTGCCTATGGCAAAAATTCTGACTGCCAAGGGTACGCCCGTGATGTGTGAAGACATCATCAACAGCTCCTTTGATGAATGTGAGAGGACGAGAGAATCCCTCATCTCAAGAGGGATAAACTCCTTTTTTGCCTATCCGTTACAACTCGCAGGAAGACCGATAGAAGGCATGCTTGTCTTTGAATACTATGACCGGAGCGATAAGAACCTCATCGAAAATCAATTACACTTTTTAAACATGATTGTGAATATGTTGGGTGATTCAAGAAAGAAGACGTTGTACGAAGAAATGCTCTATGATGTTGCTTATTTTGATGAGTCCACAAAGTTAGCGAACAGGAGCTTGTATATAAAGACGGTTGAGGAAAATATTCGCGACAGAAAAGAACCGGATAAGATAGCACTTTTAAATATTGAACTCTCGAACATGAGGATGATTAAGGATACCTACGGTCACAGTATGGTCGATCAGGTCATGTTGAAATCTTCGATAATGCTTAAAAATCTGTTGGAGACCTCTTGTACTGTCGCAAGGACAAACGATGGGGAGTTTGCCGTTCTTTTACCCAAGGTAGAAAGCACCGAACAGATAGAATGCTGCGCAAACAGATTGATTGACGCCTTTTCCCGCCCCATATCGACCGATCTTGATATAGAAGCCTTATTTGTCGTCCCCCATATTGGCATAGCCGTGTATCCTGATGACGGAAGAGATGTAAAGACTCTCATGAAGAATGCCGATTTGGCGGGCTACGAGGCGGTAAGAAACGATGAAGATATTGTTTTCTACGCAGATCGACTGGGAGACCTTATTGCTGAAAACACTTTGTTCACGAACAAGCTATTTAAAGCGTTGGAAAACGAAGAGTTTTCTTTGGAGTTTCAACCCCAGATCAGCTGTGAAACGGGAAAGACTGTCGGGATTGAAGCTTTGCTCAGATGGACGACCGACGACAACAGGAGAGTACCGCCGGATCGATTTATCCCCATACTCGAAAAGACTGGAATCATTTACGAAGTGGGACTCTGGGTCTTGGAGCAGACGCTTCTGGAGCATAAGAGACTTATTGCGAAAGGGTTTCCGCCTCTTCGTGTTTCTGTAAACCTATCGGTTGTACAATTTGAAGGGGAAGATTTTATTTCTGACTTTGCAAAAATTATAGAGGAAAGTCAGGTGGATCCGAAGTATATTGAGCTGGAGATCACGGAGAGCTTATTCTCTAAAGACCCTGAGGATGTACTGAAGAAGATAGATGAACTGAAAGGATTGGGAGTCCATATTGCCATCGATGATTTCGGCAAAGGTTACTCGTCGTTAAATCGGTTAAAATTGGTACCTTTTGACAGATTGAAAATTGACAAAGAAATCATCGATTACATTAGTCTGGAAGGGAAAGGGGCTCCTTTAACGCAACATATTATTTCATTAGCCCGGATTTTCGGTGCGACCGTTACGGCTGAAGGTGTAGAAACAAAAGAGCAAGCGGATTTCCTGAAAAGAATCACTTGTGATGAAATACAGGGATACTATTATTCAAGACCTCTTTCTCCTGTAGCGCTTGAAGAATTCCTCAAAAAAGAATGATACAGGCTTCTTACTAATGGCTCTTTAATACTGTTTCTGTGCATAAGGAAATGTTCAGCCGACAATCCACTTCACCAGCGCGACAAGTGCTGTAAGCGCCGGGAGCGCTGCATACGTCAGCCACCGGCGTACTGTTCCCGGAGGTGTGGAGGGTTCAGGCAAGACGATGGCGAGCGGGATCGAGAGAAGCGTCGCCGTGCGCGTGAACGAGTAGGTGGAGCCGGTCCGCCGTACGATGATATCAACGAGGGCAAAAGCCAGTATGAGATAGACGGCATAGAGCAATGTGCGGAGGAGCGACGTTGTACCGGTGAACATAGAGCGGCGAAAGCGCGGCAATTGCCGTTCATCGGCATCTCGCATCGCGAGGAAGGCTAGCACGACGAAGAGAAGTCCAAACCAACCGTGGAAAAACCTAAAGAAGACAGTGACGAAAATAGCGCCCCCTATGCTGATAAGCCCGATGACAAGACCGACGATAGGGGAGATCCTGTAATTCCCCGGATTGACGGGAACACCAAAGAGAGTCTTTTTGTCCCATTTGCCGTCCGCCGGTATGGCGTGGGCGACGAGGTCATGGTAGCAACCGACCGTCATCGCTAAGCCTGCGAGCATAGCGATGCCTGCTGCATAAGTAAAGAGAGCATTCCTTTCCGGCATGATGACGTTAAGTTGCCAGCTTGCCAGAGCGGCAATGAGTTCAGTCACAAATGCCGCCACGACGATTCGCAGAAAATACAGGAAGTGATTGACACTTCTCCGCAGTCCGCGGGCTATGAGCAAGGCGAAAATCGCAAATGCAGTATGTCCCGCCATCTGAGAAATAAGGAGAACAAGTGCGGGTATAACTTCGGGGAAAAAAACTCCCGCCAGATAAAATAGTGTCAGAATATATCCGACGAGTTTCAGCAAAACACGCTCCTTTGGAGAGAGAATTGCGACGCCAAACGCAAAAAGCGAGGGCTATCCGCAATCTTGAACAGTTCTGAATCAGGTACCTGCACAGGCAAAAATCCTTGCTCATGCCTGTGAACTATTGTATCATGACGACGTATGTCAGACAATCAAACGCCCGGTCGGCATCGGCTCATGAGAGCGAAATTCAGAGCGATCATTGGGCGATCCAACTGTTATGATATATCTATAAGATTCCTGCTCAACTAAGCAGATAAATGGAAGCTATGCATGGGATTAGGTCTTAATATCGGAATAGATTTAGGGACGGCGACCGTTCTCATTTATGTACACGGAAGGGGTATTGTATTACGCGAACCTTCTGTTGTTGCGGTGAATACACGCACGGGAAGAGTCTTGGCAGTTGGGGAACGTGCCAGCCTGATGCTTGGTCGTACACCGGATATCGTCAAGGCTGTCAGACCTTTGCGTGATGGGGTGATCTCCGACTTTCAAGTGACGGAGATCATGCTGAAGGAATTTATCAGCCGTATCAACACGGGCTTTCTCGTTCGCTACTTCAAACCGACCATTGTCGTTTCGGTTCCCGGCGTCATTACACCTGTGGAGCAGAAGGCCGTTGAGGACGCATGTCGTCATGCGGGCGCTCGTCAGGTCTACCTTATTCGCGAGCCAATTGCGGCGGCGATCGGTGCGGGCATCGATATTACACAGGCGAGCGGCAGCATGATTATTGACATCGGCGGGGGGACGACGGACATCGCCGTGATTTCGCTTTGTCGTCCTGTCGTGGATACATCGATTAAAGTCGCAGGTGACAAATTTGACGAGGCAGTTATTCGCTACATTCGCCGAAAGCACAATGTCCTCATCGGTGAACAGACGGCGGAAGAACTGAAAATCAACATCGGCTGCGCTTACCCGCGAGAAGAGGAGCTCACGATGGAAGTTCGCGGTCGCAATCTCATCACCGGTATGCCGGCGATCTTGACAATCAGTTCGACGGAGATGCTGGAAGCTCTTGAAGAACCCGTGAGCGCGATTTTCGAGGCGATACATTCCGTTCTGGAGCAGACGCCGCCGGAACTTATGGCGGATTTGAGTCAGCGCGGTATTGTTATGACGGGGGGAGGGTCACTTCTCTACGGTCTCGATCGTATGCTAGCGACGCGCGTCGGCATCGAGGTCATTGTGGCGGAAGATCCCGTTTCATGTGTTGCGATCGGTACGGGTATCGCGCTCGGTATCATGGATAAGTTCACCGATCTGGCAGGTCTGTAGATCACATTCTTCAGATTATTTGTTGTGCAAAAATCGGGTTGACGGATTTTGGAAACTTGTTTTATACTTTCCATGATTCCCAATTAATGTTTTTTCATAGATACATGTCGGCAACAAAGATGTTGCGTTGAGGGGACAAGTCAGAATTCAATTATGATCTCCAGATAATAAATAAGGGGAATGTAATATATGTGTGGATATTGGTATCCGCACGCTCAATATGATGTAGAGGAGCTATTATGGCACTACCGGATTTGCGTGGCAAAACAAAGAAAGATCTCGCGGCAATCGCCCATATCTCGGGGTTGCTGAGACCGTCGGACACGAGTCGCATGACAAAACAACAACTGCTCGATTATTTATTGAGCGTGGCAGCAGACTCTGAAGAGGCGGTGGTCGCACAGGATGTCGTACCTGAGGCGCCTGAATCGAAGCAAAGGGCAAGCAAGAAGACTGAAAAAGTTGCCGTTCCCGAGACGACGAAAGACGCTGAAAAGGTGAAGTCTTCGACGGACGAGTCTGAGCCGGAGAAAGAAAAAACTCCAAAAAAAGAATCGTCCGCGAAAAAGTCGAGCGGGACGACACGCAAAACACGCACGATCAAAGCGAAAAAAACGGAAGAAGAAGAGGACAAGAAAACGAGCACAAAAACGGTGCGCGAAGTCAAGAAGACAACCTCGAAAAATAAGTCTGATCGCTCTGAAAGTGCAGAAAAAGCCGAAGAAACGTTGGAAGAAGCCGATGTCGCGGAAAATGCATCCGTCGCGGAAGTAAAGCACCGAGAGCTCGTAGCCGTGGAGTCTGAGGAAGATAACGACGAAGAAGATGAAAAGGGCGATGAGAGGTCGCAGGAAATCGCGACCGGAGTTCTGGAAGTAATGCCTGAAGGATACGGCTTTCTCCGTGTTGAAAACTACATCCAAAGTAGCCGCGACATCTATGTTCCCCCGCAATACATCCGCCGATTCAATCTGCGTACCGGCGACCTAGTTACGGGACCCGTACGTCATCAGCGCGACAACGATTGCTATAAGGCACTTTTCTATGTGCGTGAAGTCAACGGCGAAACGCCCGACAAGATGATTCGGCGTCCGCATTTTGACCGTTTGACGCCCATCTATCCGAGAGAGCGATACACATTGGAGACGAATCGCGAAGAACTCTCGACGCGCATCATCGATCTCGTTTGTCCGATTGGAAAAGGTCAGCGCGGCATGATTGTATCGCCGCCGAAAGCCGGTAAGACGATCTTGCTCCAGAAAATTGCGAACTCGATTTCCTTCAATAACCCCGAGACGGAACTGATCGTTCTTCTCATCGATGAGCGTCCAGAGGAAGTGACCGACATGCAGCGCTCAATCAAGGGCGAAGTCGTCTATTCGACATTCGATAAAACACCTGAAAACCATGTTCGCATTACGGAGCTCGTGCTAGAGCGCGCCATGCGTCTCGTCGAACTCGGCAAGGATGTCGTGATTCTGCTCGACAGCATCACGCGCATGGGTCGAGCGTACAACTTGACAATTAACCCGACGGGACGCACGCTGTCAGGCGGTCTCGATCCCGGCGCTTTGTACGGACCGAAGCGGTTCTTTGGCGCCGCACGCAATATTGAGAACGGCGGAAGTCTGACCATCATCGCGACGGCTCTGATCGAAACGGGATCACGCATGGATGAGGTGATCTTTGAAGAGTTTAAGGGTACCGGCAATATGGAAGTCATCCTCGATCGCAAATTGGCGGACAAACGCATTTTCCCCGCTATCGATATTACACGCTCCGGAACACGCCGCGAAGAATTGCTCCTGAGCGAAAAAGAACTCGATGCCATTTGGCTTTTGCGCAAAACGTTCACGCAGCTTGAGACGGCAGCCGTGACGGAGACGATGCTTGGACTTCTTCTGAAAACGCGAAGTAATGACCAGTTTATTTCATCGATTAATGTGTCACTAGCAGACAAATCGCTGTTTGACGCGATGCGCGGAGGCATGCCGAAACGCGACTGATATGATTCTGCTTGCATTACATTAGATCTGAGAATAGGTTACAATGTAGATCGCATGGATTTTTTTTCATTTGTTAGAGACGTTGCATCAAATCCTTTACTTGCCGTCACTGTTATCCTGACGATTGGCGTTATTTTAGTGAATGGATGGACTGACGCACCTAACGCGATTGCAACGGCTATCTCTACGCGTGCCATCTCTGTCCGAGGCGCGATTATCCTCGCTTCCGTTATGAATTTCTTAGGCGTTTTCGTAATGACCATGATCAGCGCGACGGTCGCTGAGACGATTTTTAATATGGTTGATTTTGGAGGCGATGCGCACGATAGCATTGTCGCGCTTTGTGCCGCCATGGTGGCTATTGTTGTTTGGGCTTCAGGTGCTTCCTACTTCGGTATACCAACAAGCGAAAGTCACGCGCTGATCGCCGGGTTGTCCGGTGGTGCGATCGGATTGCAAGGCAGCTTCTCAGGTATCAATGGGGCTGAATGGGTGAAAGTTCTCTATGGATTGGTTCTATCGTCAGTTCTCGGATTTGTATTCGGCTATGTGACTACGAAAATCATCGAGAGGATTTGCTGCAATGGTCACCGGCGCAATCTGGCACAAGGTTTTCGAAAAGCGCAAATCGGTGCGGCTGCGGGCATGGCTTTCATGCACGGCGCGCAGGACGGTCAAAAATTCATGGCTGTTTTTATGCTGGGCATTATGCTGAATAAAGGGCAGTCGGTGGCGGGCGCCTTTAAGGTGCCGATCTGGATGATGCTGCTATCCTCGTTAGTGATGGCGCTTGGAACCTCCATCGGCGGCTACCGTATCATCAAGGCGGTCGGGATGGATATGGTGAAGCTTGAACCTTACCAAGGATTTGCCGCTGACCTTGGGGCGAGCGCCAGTCTGTTATTGGCGCAGGTCTTCGGTCTGCCCGTCAGCACGACTCACACGAAAACGATCGCGATTGTCGGTGTGGGGGCATCCGGACGTCTATCGAATGTCAAATGGGGCATAGTTGGTGAAATGGTTGTGAGTTGGGTGCTTACTTTTCCATGTTGCGGTCTGATCGGATACGGTATGACGAAGCTCTTTATGGCGATCTTTTAATTGCCACCGCGCACGTTGTTTGACATGATACTGCTGTCATATGAGGGAGATATATGAATGAAAAAGAAAAAAAGAAAAAATGATTATTTCGCTCTGCTCGAAGAGCTCGTCGAGTACATTCAAAAAGCGGCTTCTTTCTTAAGTGACACCATGAATGATTACAATATCGAGTATCTATCATCGGGTACTCTCGATGAGATGCACGATATTGAACATTCTGCAGATATTAAACTACAAGAACTCACATCAAAACTGGCACGTGAATTTATTACACCTATTGAACGACAGGATATTCTTGCGATCGCTCAGCGAATCGATGATGTGACAGATGCGATTGAAGATGTTTTAATGCGCCTCTATATGTACAACATCGTAGAACTTCGCAAAGAAGCCTTCGAATTCGTCGGGGTGATTATGACCAGTACGGAAGTACTTATGAAGATTATGGCAGAATTTGCGAACTTTCGTCGCTCGAACGACATCCGTGCCAACATTATCAAACTCAATAGCTTGGAGGAAGAGGGCGACGCGATCTATATGCGTGCAATTCGCAGACTCTACCTCGAAGAGCAGGATCCGGTCGCTGTCATCGCATGGACGGAGATTTTCCGTCGTTTAGAAGGGTGCTGCGATGACTTTGAAGATGTCAGCCAGGAAATCGAATACGTTTTGATGAAGAACACATAGTGAAAAAAGTGAAGATCATGATGAAGAGCGATTTATGCGATCTCTGATCGCAACTCCGAGGGGGGGATTTATGAAAAACGAACGTCATCACGGTTTTGCGACAAGGCAAATTCACGCCGGCAAAGAGAAGAATCCAAAAGGCGCGTTGTCGACGCCCATCTACCAAACATCCACATTTGAATTTGATTCCGTTGAACATGGAGGCGCCTGCTTTGCGGGTGAAGAGCAAGGCTACATCTACACAAGGCTAGGCAATCCGTCGCTTGATGCCGTTGAGAAGAAAGTGGCATCGCTAGAAGGCGGGCAAGCCGCTCTCGCGGCGGCGTCAGGCATGGGCGCCATCTCGTCCGCGCTCTGGACTTCGCTTTCATCGGGCGATGAAGTCGTCGCCGACGAGACGCTTTACGGGTGCACGTTCTCGTTGCTCGCGCACCAGTTCGGGCGTTTCGGCATCTCCGCCACCTTTCAAGATTTTACGAACCCGGACAATCTCAAGGCGGCGCTGTCCGAGAGAACAAAAGTCGTGTACTTTGAGACGCCCTGTAACCCGACGCTTAAGATTGTTGACATCAAGGCGATCGCCGACACAGCGCACGCATACAATCCCAAGATCAAGGTTATCGTCGACAACACGTTCTGTTCACCTTATCTACAGACGCCGCTGGCTCTCGGCGCTGATGTCGTCGTTCACAGCGCGACCAAGTATCTGAACGGACACGGCGATGTCATCGGCGGCTTTATCGTCGGCGACGAGGATTTTATTGCTTGTTGCGGTAGTGTCGGGTTGAAGGATTTGACAGGTGCGACGATGAGTCCCTTCAACGCCTTTCTCATTGAGCGCGGTCTCAAGACGCTCGACATCCGCATGGAAAAGCATTGCTCTAACGCCGAGAAACTTGCGGGCTATCTGCGCGCTCACCCCGCCGTCACGCGTGTCTATTACCCCGGATTTGAAGATTTCCCCGGCCATGAGATTGCAAAGAGGCAGATGCGTCGTTTCGGCGGCATGATTGCCGTCGAGTTCGCCATGAGCCGCGAGGAGACGGCCATAGCCATCAACAATCTCGAACTCTGCACGATCGCCGTCTCGCTCGGAGATGCGGAGACGTTGGTTGAACAGCCGGCGACGATGACGCATTCCGCGTACAACGCGGAAGAGCTGAAAGCGGCAAATATTCCGGAGAGTCTCGTGCGCATTTCCGTCGGTTTGGAAGATGCGGAAGACATCATCGCCGATTTTGACCGCGTCCTTCCCAAGTAAAACAGATTCAAGTCCTGCGAGTTCAATATGGACGCAGTTTGACCCCACCGCTTTCGATGTTATTCGAACCGCCAATTGTGAACGGCTTATCTGCGTCAGCTGAAATCGCGCG
>JAAZMK010000037.1 GCA_012798865.1 Clostridiaceae bacterium
CGCACGAGGTTCCCTTTTCTGATGCTATGAAGTTATTCAGCTTGGCGGAAAACAACACCTATGTCAAGGCAACTAAAGACCGACTCCCGTAAGCGCCCTTATCGTTTCTGGCTCCGTTTACACGCTATTTCTTTGTAAATAGCGAAACGATCCGACTGATTGTATGGACGACCTTGACCGGCGTCGAGCGTGCATCCTTCTTTTTTCCTCTGCTGCGCGTCAGCAGGAGCACGAGAGCATTGACAACTGCGGAAGATACAACATTTTCAGCGGTTTTCGTTTTCTGTTTCGGCTTTTTCTTCGGCGTTATTTTTTCCATAATCGCCGGCACCGTGATTGCAACAGAGTCCGTAACATCCACGACATTTCCCGAGATGATCGTCGCGTGCTCCATGAGCTCAGGCAGCTTTTCCGTCGTCTCTTTGATGTCGGGCTTTACATCCTTGAGCAGGTCATTGACGGAATCCACCGCTTTGATCGCCTTGATCAAGAGAATCAAAAGTGTCACCAAAACGGCAACGCCCATCAGTGCGAGCACGACGTAGAGCAACGTCATTAAATCGACCTGGATTGAACTTAATACTAATGCCATAAAGGTCTCCTCCGAGAACTAGAGCGAACCGAAACACCGCCGGTACACAGGCGCGGGGGATCGGTTTGTTTGAGCGTCACGCGACTCGGCATATCACTCCGACTGTACTGACTACTCGCCTTCCTTTTCCGGTTCTTTTTCTTTCACGCGAGCTTCTCTTGCAGTCGCTCTCGCTTTTTTCGCAACTTCTTCCGCCTTATCGGCAACTTTGTCCGAAACTTTTCCCTTCAGCTCTTCGGCGTCTTCTTCGAGTTTTACATATTTCTCTTGAATTTTCTCTTTGACGACCTGTGCTTTTTCCTTGATGACTCCGCCTGCTTCAACAGCAAACTCTTTCACCTTTTCGGCGCCCTTGACGGTGGCGTCCTTGATACATTCGCGTGTCTCCTCTCCCGATTTCGGTGCAAATAAAATCCCGAGGAGTGCCCCGCCCAGAAGTCCCAGCGTAACTCCGGTGGCAACTTGGCAATTCTTCTTGCGCCTGTTTGCTCCTGTAAATACTCCAATAATTTCATCAAAAAGCATATTGAACCATTTCCTTTCCTGTAAAATTGTCCTCCAAAAAAAGAGTCCATGGGTTTCCCGCACACTATTAATAAACGTGCAGGAAACTAATTATACCATAGACTTTTATGCAAACCGCACGAACCAACATGCGATAATTCACTGATTTGCGGGACTATACTTCTTCCGGCGGATCGTCCTCGGACGACTCCCCCACAGGGAGATCTGCGTGTTCCTGTTGTGCCGCGCGCCATTTTTTCATACCCGCCTGGTACATATACGACGCGACAATGACAAGAAGGCAAACGATAAGTCCGGTATCGATCAACGCGTTGACCAGTTTAGCATTCATGGGGACGAGCCTTGACGCCAAGATCAGACTGATCCCGACAAGGTAACCCATCCTGCTTATTGAACCGAGCAGGACGAGCTTCATGCCGACCTTTCTCTCGACGTCCATGCGCACCTGTAAAAAATAATAAACCAGAAGCCCAATTATCATAGGCACGAGCAACAGCAAGCCAATCAGCGGACTACTCATAAACGGCTGATAACGGAACGCAAACAAAAACACTATACAGACCGCGCCGTAACCGATCATGACATAACGAAATCGTTTGATTTTCACAGGATCCACGAGATCCTCCTTTATACTTTAACTAGTGAATTGTCGTCGCTCCCTAGAAACTTTCGTTCGAGATCTCCACTGTGACGCCGTCAAAACAGGCAAGTGCCGGGACGAGTGTCGTGGACGGATCACGCCCGAAGTAACTCGACGAGGATCCGTAGGGAACGAGCTCTTTTGACAGCCATACGAGCTTGTCACCGAACAGCTGATCGAGGCGTTCCGTAAAACGCACATTGTAAGGCAACGTGATTGTTCCATCGCGCTTCAGATATAGCGCGCCGAAGCGTGAAACACCTGTGACGAGCCCTTCTGTCGGATTGACGATGTTGGCGTAATGGAGATACGGAACGTAGAGGATATCGCGGTCGCGCGGGAGACGGGCAAAATCCTGAATCAAAGCCGTTTCGACATCACCGCCCTGTAGCGCGATCGACAGATTCGACACGTCATGCCCCGTCGCCGTGCCGCCGAACTCGTCCGCTGTCTGTTGCGACCAGAGAAAGCCGGTCAGAACGCCGCGGTCGAAGATGGCGCGCTTTTCTCTTCTTCGCCCGAACGCATCGACGGGCGAAGGGAACGTCGCGAGCATACCCGGATCTTCGATAAGCGCAAATTGTTCCGACAACACTTTCTTCCCGACGTCGTCTTCCTTGAATGCGGATAAACCGCGTTTCAATGTGGAGGCTGAATAGCCGAGCCATCCGAGGAAACTGAGGTACTCCGCCGTCGCGGCAGGACCGAGCACGACACGGTAAGGTCCCTCGGGAAGTCTCTCCTCCGGCAACGTCGTATACAGCTCGACGAGCCACGAGAGTCTATCGTGAAGAGCTTGTGCGTCGAGATCGCGTTTATGACTGACGAACTGCTCCGCGTTCACTTCCCATTTGCGCTTTTCTGATGAAAGGACGAGCGTGATGCCGATATCCGTTTTCCGCGAGAAGACGACCTCAGGTGTTTCCGTCGAGATCGATGCGTATGTGGCGACACCGGACGAGAAATTGCCGGACAACAGAATGTCGTCCGTCTCAAGACCTTTCGTCGCCTCGTTGACAAATGCGATGATATCTTCATTCGGCAAAGCTTCAACCTCGGGATCGTACGTCTCCTCGAATACAGATGTCTTTTTGATCGAAGGCAACGTCGGCAGGTACGTAAGCGGCGTGGCGAATGCCAGCATCTCGATCGCTTTGTCGATCGTCGCTTTCATCGTGTCGAGATCGTCCTCATCGACGATCAGCGTCGTCGATGCGATCTTATGATCGCCGTAGACCGAGACTTCCAGAATCGTCAGATGCTCATTCGTATTGAGCGAGATGGCAGAGTTGGCGTACCGTACGAGATGGCTATCCTCCGCTTTCCATTCCAGATGCGCTCTCGCGCCCTGAGCGAGCGCATACTCGCGCAATATCCTCAGTTTCGAAATGATTTCATGTGACACCATCTTACTCACCTACCTTTACGTGATCGAAACGGCAAACGGGGACGCCGTGTCCCAGATGCATGACCTGACCAGGCGCACCTTTGCCGCAATTATCTACAATTTGAACT
This sequence comes from Clostridiaceae bacterium, assembly GCA_012798865.1. Lineage (GTDB taxonomy): Bacteria > Bacillota > Clostridia > Saccharofermentanales > DTU023 > UBA4923. Next base: position 3,273 of record JAAZMK010000037.1, read on the forward strand.
TCCCAAGTCGACTCGTCGCCTACCGCCGTCAAAGATCGGTAGAAATCGAGCGTCATGCCGCTGTACGCGCAGTTCTTGACGACGCCCTTACGCTCGCCGTCTTCGACGAGCCAACCGATATCGGTCGAGAAATGGAACTGCTCACGGTTGGAACCGATCGACCAGCTCTTTTCACCGGATAGTATGACACCGTACTCCGTGTTGCGAATGATATCCTCCAGCGTCCCGTCTTGACCGGGATCGATGTTGATGTTCGTCATGCGCTCAATCGGTGTCCGGTAGAATGCGCACGCGCGGCATGTGCCGCCTGAACTGTCAAAGATTTGACGCCCCGCGCGCTCATTCGCTTCCGTTACCATTTGCCGCGACGTGATCGCTCCGACGAGAATGCCGTTCTCGATGAGCATCCTGTTCTGAGCGGCGACACCGTCATCATCAAAACCGAAACTCCCGGGCGAATTGATCAATGTCGCATCGGCGCGCGCATTCAATTTCGATGAACCGTACTGAAGTGAGCCGAAATCATCGAGGCGGACGAACGAGCCGCCTGCGAACGACAGCTCATACCCCAGAATGCGGTCGAGCTCAAGCGCGTGCCCAATCGTCTCGTGTACCTGCAAGAACATCATGTCGGGCATCAGAATGACGGACATGCGACCCTCGGGGCATTTCGGCGCTTCGACCGACTGTCGCATTTCAGCGACGATGCGATCGGCATGTTCTTTCCAATGGTCGCGATCCATCGTCTCCCAACCGCGCGTCTCGCCTAGACGAGGCGGCTGATACTTTCGACCCTGCATCATGCCCGTTTCATCAAAGGAGGTGACATGAATGCTCGGGAATATTTCAACGAAGTGCTTTTCGATCTCTGCGCCTTCCGAATCGTAATATTGGATCGTATTGCGAATCGTGCGGAGCATGACCCGGCGCTGCATGACGCCCTCTTGGTTGATGTACCCGTCGAGTTCGCGCATCATCGCGATTTGTTCCGCCATCGGCACCTCAAACGGGTCAACGGCACACGGACTCACGAATCGACCCGACAGCACTTCCTTGTCTGCGAGCCTTATCGGGCGTTTCACTTTTGTCGATGCGGCAGAGGCGTTCGCGAACGCGCGATCAAAAGTTTCCTCAGGCGAAGACATATTAGATGAGGCGGCAAAACCCCAAGCTCCGCCGACAAGCACGCGAACACCGAATCCGCTCTCTTCCGATCGGTTAAACGCGAGAAAATTTCCGTTCCACATGAGCTTGAAATCTTCCTCGTGATTCGGATAATAGCGAACGTCGGCGTAGTCGGCGCCGCGCGCCATCAATCGTTTAACTTGACTTTTCCAGTCTACTGACATAGCTTTCTACTCCTTTATTTAAAAGTGGATCCTCTCCTTTTCGTCTTGACGACAATCACAGTTTAACAAAGATGTGACGTGCTTAACACAATTTCTTTATCGCAATTCGATGACAAGACAAAACACGTCTTGTTCGATCGTGTTATAATTCGTGTGTTATGCTTCATAAACGCTTTCAACGGACTGAGCGCTGGAAGCGCGTCAGTGTCGCATTTTTAGGTGGACAAGGTATATCCCTGGTAGGATCGGGGCTTGTTCAGTTCGCCATCATTTGGTACGTCACGCTGAGGGCGAACTCAGGCACATCGATGATGATCATCACGCTCGCCTCCTTTATTCCACAGTTGCTGGTCGCTCCTTTTTCCGGTGTTTGGGCAGACCGTTACGACAGGCGGTGGCTCGTCATCCTAGCTGACGGCGGAATCGCGCTTGCCACACTTGCGCTCGCGGTCCTGTTCCTGCTCGGATACGACCATATCTGGTTCATCTACGTGGCTGCCATGATCCGCTCATTCGGCGGAGGCATACAAGGACCGGCGATCAATGCGCTCATCCCTCAGATTACTCCGAGAAAAGACCTGCTCCGCATTAACGGCGTCAACAGTACGATCAATAACGTCTCTTCGCTCCTCTCGCCGATTCTCGGCGGTGCGTTGCTGTCATTATTCCCTCTCTGGGTCGTCTTCATGATTGACGTCGTCACTGCTGCCATTTCAAATATTATTATGTTTTTCCTGCCCATTCCGAACCATAAAACGGGTAAGGTCGTCACGGCGCTTGGAGTCGAGCCGAAGCTGCGTGAGGGCGAATCGTGGGGATTCCCGGGTGTCGACGATGAAGTACCGGCGGAAGAAAAGGTCTCCGATGACGAGGTTGTTGAACTTGTAACGGCGGAAACGATCGGCAAACAGTTCCGTCAGGGCTTCGCCTACGTCAAAAGTCGCCGCCCGATCCGAAATCTCATGCTGACGTATGCGCTCTTCATGGTGTTGCTCGCGCCCATCGTCATTCTCACGCCGCTGTTCATCCGGCGCAATTTCGGCGAGGAGGCGTGGCTCATCGCCGCAGTACAGACGGCGCTGTTCGCCGGCATGGCGGTAGGCGGTCTGATCGTCTCGATTCGCGGCAAATTCCGCAGTCATCTGCAGGTTGTTCGAGGCTCGGGGTTCCTTGTCGCCGGATGCACGCTCATCTTGGCGATCATGGGCATGATGCCATTGCCGCCCTTCTCCTTTTTTGCGATCCTTGCCTTTGCGTTAGGCGTCATCGTACCGTTTTACACGACGGCCGTTACAACATTTTTCCAACAGAACGTTGAACGTTCGTATCACGGGCGCGTCTTTTCCTTACTCTATATGATCGGCTCCGCGGCGATTCCGCTCGGCACAGTTCTGTTCGGTCCGATCGCCGACCTCTTCGAAATCGCACACATTCTGCTCACCACCTCAGTCACCCAACTACTCCTGCTTTTGACGACGTTCAAAACAGTTCCGACGAGCTTCGAGTCGAGCATACAGGTTACAGAGGAGGCAGAAGATAATGTGGTCGACACCAAAAACAGCGATCACTCCTCACAATAGTCTCTCGCCCCATTTTTTCTGGATATTTTATCGACAAGATTAACAATTAGACCCTAAGTTAAGGGCATTTCATCCGCTTATTGTAAATCGCGCAGATGGTACAAATTTGTTATACTTACGAGCGGATCAAAACAGATCGAACAGTAAAGCACTTTTTGTTTATCAAAATAGGAGGAAACAATACATATGACAGAACTTTGGATTGAGTCTGTAAGGGCTAGAGAAATTTTAGATTCCCGCGGGAATCCGACAGTTGAAGCAGAAGTCACCACTATGGACGGATCATTCGGGCGTGCTGCCGTCCCTTCGGGCGCATCGACAGGTGCCTACGAAGCCGTTGAGCTTCGCGACGGCGACAAGAGCCGCTATCTCGGCAAGGGCGTCCAAAAGGCGGTCGACAACATCAATTACACGATCGCGCCTAACATGATCGGCATGAACGTTTACGACCAAGTCGAGATCGACCGCACGCTGATCGAGCTCGACGGCACCGATAACAAAGCGAACCTCGGCGCGAACGCCACGCTGGCAGTATCGCTCGCCTGCGCGAAGGCCGCAGCCGACTCCCTCAACTTGCCGCTGTGGAAATATCTCGGCGGTATCCGCGCTCACGTGCTGCCTGTCCCGATGATGAACGTCATCAACGGCGGCAAACATGCCGACAACAGCGTCAATCTTCAGGAATTTATGATCATGCCCGTCGGCGCGCCTTCGTTCAAAGAAGCGCTCCGTTGGTGTACGGAAGTCTTCCACACACTGAAAGGTCTCCTGAAAAAAGAAGGTTACTCGACAGCGGTCGGCGACGAAGGCGGTTTCGCACCGAACCTTAAGAGTGACGAAGAAGCGCTGCAATGGCTCGTTCGCGCGATCGAAGAAGCCGGTTACACGCCGGGAGATGACTTCTTCATCGCCATGGATCCTGCCTGCACCGAGCTCTACGAAGAAGCGAAAGCGCAAGACAAAGAAGGGTATCTGTTCTGGAAAACGGGCGAATTTAAGACGACCGACGAAATGATCGACTACTACGAGGAACTCTGCGACAAGTATCCGATCATCTCGCTTGAAGACGGACTCGCAGAAGACGATTGGGAGGGCTGGGTCAAGCTGAACGAACGTATCGGCGACCGCGTCCAACTCGTCGGAGACGACCTGTTCGTCACGAACACGGAGCGTTTGGCACGCGGTCTCGATGAGAATGCCGCCAACTCCATCCTGATCAAGCTGAACCAGATCGGCACCTTGACCGAGACGTTCGACGCCATCGATATGGCGCAAGGCAGCGGTTGGACCGCCGTCGTCTCGCACCGCTCCGGTGAAACGGAAGACGTCACCATCGCCGACATCGTCGTCGCTATGGGAACGGGACAGATCAAGACAGGCGCACCGTCGCGCACGGACCGCGTGGCGAAATACAACCAACTGCTCCGAATTGAAGAGCAGCTCGGAGAAGGCGCCGTCTACGCCGGTTGGGGAGCTTTCAACCTCGACCGCTAAGAGCGATCATCCGTCAATCGACTTACGTAAAATGAAGGGGTTTTCTCAAAAGGGAAAGCCCCTTAAACGTGGCGCAAAGTTTTATCTGAACAGTCCGTCGGAAATCGTGCGAAGCTAAGTAAAACGCTAAAAATGCGAAGTTTGCCAAAAAGCGACCCTTCGACCGTACGTGTACAAAAATTCAATCTATACTGCAAAATTGCACCCCCGTCACCCGCCCCCTCCCATCGGAGTCCAAAAAATCGATATAACCTGCAAAATTGCACCCCCCCCGGGGGTACAAAAACTTAATATAACCTGCAAAATTGCACCCACTTTCGAGGGGGGTGCGGAGGGGGTTCAACG
>JAAZMK010000038.1 GCA_012798865.1 Clostridiaceae bacterium
AACTCCGCTAACCGCTTCGTGATAAATCCGGGACCCGCACCGAACTCAATGACACGATCGCCCGGTTTCAGGTCAAGAATCGATAATATACGTTCAATCACATCAACATCGATGAGAAAAACTTGTCCGAGCGAGTGCTTAGGACGCAGATCGAATTCTTGAAGCAACGCAAGGTAAGACATGATGATAATGACATGATCGTCGCGCGTTCATGGTGATGTGGTGATCAGGTAGATACCGGGCGTCCAGTTCGAGCGCGTCAGATATTGGCACTCGTCGGCATCGTAACACAAGTCGAAATTTGCGTTACTTCGATCACCGACAACTGCCAGCCCGTACCCTACGACAAAGACAACCGAGCCGCGAGGGTAAATGAAAGAATCGACATACGAAACAGCGACGATCCCGCGTTGCGCGTGTATACCGGACGCTGTGTTGTGGCAGACAGGTGTCATGTGACCGAGAAAACACTTGCCGTATTTACGTATCTGCTCTCTGCAAACAGCTAGACCATCGTAATGCGTCACATACCGCGCGCCCATCATCTTGGAATAGGCGATTGTAACGCCGTCGACCGTAATGGTTCCGTCACCGTTATCGGTGAATGTCTCATAATGGCGATTGATGGAAGGGCTGCCCTCTTTGTTGATGAGCCCATATTGTTTGATCATAGCGAAGTTGCCGCGAGCCACATCGTTAGAACCGCCTGCTGGCGGATTAATGAACGTGAGTATACCTTCCGGAGGCTTTACCGTTGTCTTGCCCGTGGTCGAACCTGACGTCTTTGCCGACGTTGGCGAAGTTGTTGTCGACGGCGTCGAAGTCGTTGTAGTCTCAGTCGCAGGCTTATAGATCGTTATGAAATCGCGCGAGACGTACCCGAACACCATACCGGGCAAGCGCACATTTGCCCACTTGTCATTGAGCGCTATTACGCGCAACGGCGTACCGTAATCGAGTCGCTGTAAAATCTTCGAAGCCGTTGAAGGCTGTTCGCGCAAGTTAAGACCGATTTTTGAATTGACATAATAGCGAATATCGACCGACTCAAATGCTTTCGGATCGCGCGTTGTTATTAAGGGCGTTGTCGTTGATGTCGTCGCAGGCAGAGTCGTTGGTGCAGTAGTGGACGTTGCGCCATGCAGTTCGTCCGCGTGATCTGAAGAATCCTGCTCTATGGAACCAACATCGACGAGATGACGGTCTATCAGACCGACTCCCCCATCAGGCAGTGCTTCGGCGCCGCTCTCGAAAGTCGTTGATCCAAGAAGAAACAGCTCGTCGGCGGGTATAAATTGAAGCGCGTGATCAGTATCATTTGAACGCATAATCAGACGAATCGAAAACACAACGAAAACCGCCGCAACCAAAACTAGCGCGGTCGTCATCAACATTCTGTCAAACTTTCGTCTACGTCGCATATGATAACTTCTCCGAAAGTGCGAAAGCACACACTCGCGCAATATATGGCATTATTTTAGGACGATTTCTTGAAAATGGCAACTTTTTGGCTGCTCCGGTAAAAAGTGAACCAGATAAGACAAGCTGCTTAAATAGTGAATTGCACAGCTGACCTTTTCATAGTGTGGTAGACTTATTTCGTTCGAGAATTATAGTTCTGAACAGCATTCCATCAATCGAGCATGGAATTGCGACATAACGGCGAGCGCTTATCGCTAATCATTGGAAAGGACCGGCATCTTACATGAGACGACCAAAATTTGTTTCGGAGATGAATAATTTCGTGCCTGCTGATAAACACGAACCAACCGATCCGATCCCGGTCACAACGATTCCCGATTCTTTAGATAAAACAACCATCTCTTACGAGAAAAACAAAGTATCGCCTCTCCTTCACCACACTGGTGAAGGAATTGATGAGTTCATCGCTTTGAATGATAAAGAAGGTTACAATGGTGAAACGAATCAAGATATATCGGGTATCAAGATGACGAAGGGGTCAAAGAAGAAACGCATTGTTACCAATGCTTTAACAATACTTGCCATTTTGTGTTTCGCGCTTGGAATCTATTTCCTCGCTTTGCCGTCAATAGTCCACAAGAACCAAGATGATGCCGCCCAAAAGTTGCTCGAAGAAGTCAAAAAGAATCCGGATGGTGCTGAAATTACGGTCAGGGCAGGTGACGTCAACGCGCCGGGAAGCTTTAGCCCGGGATTAGATATTCTTGTCCGACCGGGCGAAATCCCCGACCCTAACAGACCGACCACTACAGAAGAAACTATTGATCGCGATACGGTGATCACGATCAAAACCGATACTATTATGCGTATACCAAAAATCGATTTGGAAATCGCCGTAGCACCCAATGTCAAATCCTCTTCCCTGTGGGTATTGCCGGGGCACTACCCGTCAAGCGTTCATCCCGGAAAGAAGGGTGTCGCAGCATATTTTGGACATCGTATGTACGGCAAGGGACGTCATTTTAATCGCTTAGATGAAGTCGAAAAAGGTGACACCATCGAAATTCAGCGAAAAGGAAAAATATACACATATACCGTCGACGCCCAACGCATTATCGATCCGATCGATTTAGGCAAATACGTTTTTGAAGAGACATCCAAAGCAAAAATTGTTCTCGTCACATGCCATCCGATCCAAAAAACCGGCGTACCTAAATACAGAATTGTAATTCAGGGGCATCTGACGGATACCCGAGATGCCGAATAATGATCGTCAGTCAAATAGTTCGTCAAGTGAAAGGTCGCTCAAGACGGTCGTAAGGATTGCCGCCTCTTCGCGCGTCAATGTGATGCCCTTACCCATCTTGGTATGATCGGGCGACCAGTCGCGAATATCGAGTTTAGGCGCCGAGCCATTCCAGCTAACAAAATTTAATTCGCGGCTCCAACCTGTTTTCGCGCTGCTCGAAAGCACTGCGAGTTCTTTCTTGATTTCATACGTGAAATTTGCCATATCCTATCTCCATCTTGTCATGTTTGTTTTGCCTTCTTTTCCGGCAAAACCATTATGTTTTCTTGCAAGAGACGTAGATTACCCTAACTCCTGCTAAAACAACTATAAGAATCATTAAAGGCGCTTATAGGCGCTCATCCCGTTAGCCTATGCTCTTTCGCTCAACTTTCCAGATGTCCTCGGCATAATCGCGAATGGTACGATCAGAGCTGAAGTGCCCACTTGCGCAGATATTATTCCAACACATTTTTGCCCAGTTGATTTGGTTGCGGTAAGCGGCATAAGCTCTGTTTCTTGTTTCGCGATAATCGTCGAAATCGCCCAGCACATAATAGGGGTCGGCTTTCTCGTAGCTTGATCCCTGAAGAAGTCTATTGTAGAGAGCGCGGAACATCCCGGTGTTGCCGTCCGAAATAGCACCACTGACTAGGGTGTCGACCACACGCTTAAGACCTTCTATATTTTCATACTGCCAGTGCGACGCATAGAACTTCTTCGTTGCGGGGAAATCCTTTAAACGAGGTCCGAACATAAAGGCGTTGTCCTCTCCGACCTGCTGGAGGATCTCAATGTTCGCCCCGTCGTATGTGCCGACCGTCAGAGCACCGTTCATCATAAATTTCATGTTACCCGTTCCGGATGCTTCCATGCCGACCGTTGAAATCTGCTCCGAAATGTCGGCGGCAGGGAAAATCTTCTCCGCAAGCGAGACATTGTAGTTGTGCATGAAGATGACGCGCATCTTGTGACTTACGTCGAGATCGTCATTGACGATACGTGCGATCTCGTTGATAAACTTGATCGTCGCCTTTGCGAGGAAATAACCGGGCGCCGCTTTTGCGCCAAAGATATAGGCGACGGGCGGCATATTGAGGAGCGGATTCTCCTTCAGCTTGTAGTATCGATCGAGAATTTCAAGCGCATTCATCAACTGACGCTTATACTCATGAAGCCGCTTGATCTGCACATCGAAGATAAAAGAAGAGTCGATATCAATGCCCTCGCGCTCCCTGATCAAATCGGCGAGACGCTCTTTGTTCCTTGCCTTAACTTCAAGCAGATTGCGCATCTCATGCGTATCATTGGCGAATTCTTTCAGTTCCAACAGCCTGTCCATATCCGTCAACCACGCATTGGAACCGCTGAGACGCGTCAACATGGAGGCGAGATCGGGATTGCACAAATTGAGCCAACGACGCGGCGTGACGCCATTCGTCTTGTTTCTGAATTTATCTGGCCACCAACGGTAGAACGGATTGAATACCTCGTGTTTCAGAATTTCACTGTGAATCTTCGCCACGCCGTTAATGGAATTACATGCATAAATGGCGAGAAGAGCCATATGAATCTGATTGTCGTGAATGGGCGCGAGCGCGTCGATCTCCTGCTCATTGTGACCTTTTTCAAACGCTTGCTCCCTGAACTGTTTGTCGATCATCTCGATAATCTCGAGAATGCGCGGGAACAGGAAGCGGAAGATTTCGATGTCCCATTTTTCAAGTGCTTCCTGCATGATCGTATGATTCGTAAAGGCGAATACCTTCGTCACAATCTCCCATGCCTCATCCCAACTCTGCTGATTTTCATCGATCAGGAGGCGCATGAGCTCAGGAATAGCCAAAACGGGGTGCGTATCGTTCAATTGAATGATGTTCTTGTCCGCAAAATGTGAAAAGTCATAGCCGTGCTGTTCGCGGTACTTACGCACGATCGTCTGCAACGATGCAGATACGAAGAAATACTGTTGACGCACACGGAGCACTTTCCCGTCGTATGTCGTGTCATTCGGATAGAGAACACGACAGATGTCCTGCACGCGATTGCGCATGATGACGGCATCGTCGAATCGCTGTGAGTTGAACAGATTGAAGTCGAACTCTTCCGCAGGTTCTACCTTCCAAAGACGGATGGTGTTGACGTTCCTCGTACCCCATCCAGTCACCGGCAAATCCCAAGGAACGGCGTAAACGTCCATATCTCGGTAATGGACGAGCACTTTGTCTTCACGTCTCGTCGCCAGAAACGGATACGGGAGTTCCATCCACGCGTCAGGATATTCCTTCTGATGACCATGCTCAATCTCTTGTCGGAACAGTCCGTAGCGGTACAAAATTCCGTGACCGATAACAGGAAGTTCCATCGTCGCGGACGAATCGATAAAGCACGCTGCGAGACGTCCAAGACCGCCATTACCAAGCGCGGGGTCCGTCTCCTCGTTCAAGATCGTATCGAAGTCAAATCCCGCCTCATCGACGAGTTCTCGAATGACATCGAGCAATTCCCTATTAATCAGATTGTTGAGCAAACTGCGTCCAACGAGAAATTCGGCGGAAAAATAGTGAACTGCGCGCCCCACCTGATACAGCTTGCGCGTCGCCTCCCAGCTGGGACCGATCGTTTCCATGACGGCTCGCGATAGCGCCGTCCAGTACTCGTGCTCTCCGGCATGAGCGACACTCTTGCCATACTCAGCATAAAGATGAGATTCAATTCTCTTCGCTAAAAGTTCTTTATCCATTTATTACCTCACTAGAGTCCATGCCAATCGGCAAAAACCGAGAGTCATTATATCAGATGTTTTAATCCCGCGTGGCGTTCTGGCAGTCATATATTTATTCACCATGATCTCGAAGCGTCATTTTGACAGGTAAAGGCTCGTGACGCACATAACTCTGACTTGTCAACAACATTTGGTCAAATACATTTATATCGACGTGTCAACACATCCATCGCTCAAAGCAGAAACTGAATATGAATACGAGAGAATATGGTCGATCATCTATTATTTGGCTGCCGCGTCGTGGTCTTGGCAATTATGTCGACCCGAGACATGCGTAAACAAATCGTTCTCGATCGCGACCTCGCATGGTTCGCTTTTCTCAACACGCTGCCCCTACTTTTGTCCCCAACGTATCCGAACAATTCGTCGCTACCTCCGGTCATCGTATCCCAAGTGATGAACATCGATGAGATGAGCGCAATAACCGCCAATCAAGCGGTGTCGGCATTAGCTCCCCTACCGCTATGGCTTGCCCAATTGCTCTTTCTCGCTTTATCGACCGGCGGGGCGCTTTTTCTCCTCTTCACGTCGTTTGTTCTAAAGTGCGCATCTTTAAAGGAAATGATCGGCAAAGGAGATGTGCTTTTTACGCTCGCCGCAGGGCTTGGAAGCGACTACACAATGTCCTTTCGAATGGTCATGCTTGCCTTTGTTCTCGCTATGCCCGCAGCTTTAATCATTAAATGCGCAAGACGCGAACGGGAGAATATTGCATTCATCCCCTTTCTTTCACTCGCCTTTCTTTGCTTAACACTCTTTTAAACTTACGTATTGCTATAAGCAAAACTTCTCAATCCAGCATGCTACGCCATCCTCTTCATAATTTTATACCACGCGCACCTATGAGCGATTGTCGCGGTCCACATATTCATTAAAGAGCAATACTCATGGGCAAGTGATAAACTGAGTGCATGAGCAACGATCCTCGCAAGCGTAATAATTCATCTCGTAACAACGGGAGAAAACCGATTCAGAGGCAAACGCGTCGTCCGCAGAAACAGACCGGTAACGTTACGCCGCCTACCCTGAGCGTCATCGACGCGCGTATGGAAAATCGCGCGCGACTGTTCTCCTCCTCTATTAGGCTGATGCCGATGGCAGCGCTTGGAATTGTCATCTTTACGGCGCTTATGATTGTCATGATCGTACTCAGGAGAACGGGTATACTGAGTATCTCCCTTGGTTATAACGCGGGCGTTGAAGCATACGGCTTGTTCTCGATCCTCTCTATCGGTCTGATCCCTGTCATAACGGCTTCCATCATGATTCTCATGTTCCGACCGACATCCACATACGTTCTGGGACTGTCACACGCAACGACTTCCTGCATTTCCGCTTCATTCGCCGGTTTTCTCATCGGCATGTTTATATGGTGCGTCACACAACTCATTTCCACGTTTGATGCCGTTTTCGTCAAATATCTCGCACTCCCCGCCATTTGGGAAAACAGTCTCTTTTACTTTGGGAGAACAGCGCTTAGCTCTCTTACTGTGCTGTTGGCAGCAGTTATCATGCCTGCAGTATCGATCGAACTTCTGGCACGAGGACTTATCCAACAAGCATTCACATTGAGCGGCTCGCATAGCTTTTCGGGTATTGTCATCTCAATACTTTTCGCGCTTAC
>JAAZMK010000039.1 GCA_012798865.1 Clostridiaceae bacterium
CCGATCCATTCGCAACTCTCCATGTAGTCGAGCGGTCTCTGTCCGAACATATCGAGACAGAACTGCTCTTCGTCATATGTTTCACAAAGGTGTGTATGCAATCTGACGCCTAGTTTTCTCGCAAGGCGCGCCGATTCTCGCAGCAAGTCAGTTGTCACGCTGAAGGGAGAGCATGGAGCGAGAACGACCTGCTTCATTGAAAATGGCGAGGGATCATGGAACTTGTGTACGAGACGTTCGCTATCTTCGAGAATCGTCGTGATGTCTTGGACAAGATCATCCGGAGGAAGCCCGCCGTCACTTTTACCTCTTGACATGCTCCCGCGCGCGGCGTGGAGACGAACCCCGAGTGCTTCCGCCGCGTCGAACTGCCTGTCGATGAAATGATCGGAACCCTCTTTCGGGAAAACATAGTGGTGATCCATCGCTGTGGTGCATCCGTAGCGGACGAGCTCGCCCATGGCGGTCAGAGAGCTGTAATAGATGCATTCGTCATCTAAATGGCGCCAGATTTCATAAAGCGCCGTGAGCCAAGGAAATAATTCCAGATTCTGTACCTGCGCAAGATTTCTCGTAAACGTCTGATAAAAGTGGTGGTGTGTGTTGATGAGTCCGGGATAGAGGATGAGTTCGGACGCATCGATCATGTGTTCAGCGTCAATATCATCGTATCCGATATAGTCGATCGCGTTTCCTTTGATGCGTAGGTTAGCATTGAGCAAGACGCGGTCATCTCCGTCCACCGTCACAATGGCTTTGGCATTTCTAAATAGCGTCGTATTCATAAATCACTCCTGAATGATGGGTATGTTTGCGTTAAGGATAACACGACAAATGGCTCGTTATTTGTTATTCTATTTAATGGGCTTATATGTACTGAATCGAGGGAATCACTACTATGAGAAAAATATGTGAAACGATGGCATCGACCCGGCTTTTTGCAGGATTAGATCACAGCATATACTATGAACATTGCATAAATACACCTATTCACACATTCTGGAAAGGTCAGCTTGTCGTTATGGAAGGGGACCTTTGCAAGGGAATCGGGATTGTGGTTGAAGGTCGGATTGCGCGCCAGAAATATACGCCTTCGGGCGAGTTCACAACGCTCGAACTCTTGGGTGAAGGATCTGTTTTCGGCGAGGATCTTATTTTTTCGACACATAAGCAATATCCATACTCTCTCGAAGCATTGACACACGTAAAAACAGTGATGGTATCGCGTGAAGATATACTCGCTCTCATTTCGAAAAGTCCGCGGTTGCTACTCAACTACTTGGCGCTTCTTTCAGACCGAGGTATTGAGCAGGATCAGAGAATTCATCTTCTCTCGCAGAAGACATTGCGCTTGAAGATATCCGGTTATCTCTTATCTCTCCTCGAAGAAAAACTCAATAGAGAGGGCAAATTGCTCAGCGAGGCGACCGACGAGCCTGCTACGCTGTTTGTAGAGTTACCTGTTTCGAAAGAAGTCGTCGCACGCCTTCTTGCCATGCCGCGTCCGTCCTTTTCACGCGAATTGATCAGTATGGAAAAAGATGGACTTGTGCGCGTAGACGGGCGTGTTGTGTGGCTCGAGGATATTCAGGGTTTGGCTTGTGGGCTTTATGAAGATTGCGAAGTCGATGAATAAACGCCGAACTATTTGTCTTTCACGGTTTGCAAGTCGCGTTGAACGAGCGTATGCTCAAGGACATAATACTCGATGTGGAATTCTGTCATAATGTCTTTAGCGACCATACTGAGAGGGTCGTTATTAATAAATTGTTCAGCTACCATGGCTAATATGCACTTAAGGAGGATATCATATGGGTTACAAATCGGATATTGAGATTGCTCAGGAAGCTGTGTTGCGTCCGATCGATGAAATCGCGGTTGAAGCGGGGCTCGATCTTAATGATCTCGAACATTATGGGAAATATAAGGCAAAGGTGTCCTTAGATGCGCTTAAGGGGGATCCTCGAGGCAAGGGCAAGCTCGTCTTGGTGACCGCCATCACGCCGACGCCTGCAGGTGAGGGCAAGACAACGACGTCGGTCGGACTTGCGGATGCCTTGAGGAGGATCGGAAAGCGCAGCACGATAGCGCTTCGTGAACCTTCGATGGGTCCCGTGTTTGGCATTAAGGGCGGTGCAGCCGGTGGCGGGTACGCGCAGGTCGTTCCGATGGAAGACATTAACCTTCATTTTACGGGTGACTTCCATGCGATCGGTGCCGCGAACAACCTCCTCGCCGCCATGATCGACAACCATATCATCAAAGGCAACGCTCTCGGGATTGATCCACGTCAGATCACATGGAAACGCGCCGTTGACATGAACGATCGCCAACTGCGCTTTATCGTCAATGGTTTGGGCGGACGTGCCAACGGGGTGCCGCGCGAAGACGGCTTTGAGATAACAGTCGCATCGGAAGTTATGGCAGTTTTCTGCCTCGCCACCTCGCTATCCGATTTGAAGGAACGTCTCGGACGTATCGTGATCGGCTATACATACGACGGCAAGCCTGTGACGTGCAGTGACGTCAAAGCTGAAGGCGCCATGACGGCGCTTCTGAAAGACGCTTTGAAGCCTAACCTCGTTCAGACGCTTGAGGGAACACCGGCGTACGTACACGGCGGACCGTTTGCCAACATCGCGCACGGCTGTAACAGCATTTTGGCGACGCGTATGGGGCTTCACTACGCCGATTACCTCATTACGGAAGCCGGCTTCGGCGCAGATCTCGGTGCGGAGAAATTTATCGATATTAAGTGCAGAACGGCGGGTCTAGCACCCGACGCGATTGTGCTGGTCGCGACGGTTCGCGCTTTAAAGATGCACGGCGGTGTCGCAAAGAACAATCTCAAGAGTGAGAATCTCGAGGCGCTGAAAGCGGGAATTCCGAACTTGATTCAACACGTCAAGAATGTCATTGAAGTCTTCAAACGTCCTGTCGTTGTCGCGATCAACCGTTTTCCCGACGATACGGAGGCGGAGCTTGAGCTCGTGCGCGAAGAATGCGAAAAGCTCGGTGTTCACGTGGCTCTTTCCGAAGTATGGGGCAAGGGCGGCTTGGGCGGCATCGAACTCGCCGAAGAGGTTGTGCGTCTCTGTGACATTCCTAACAAAGAAGATCTCGGTTTCGTGTACGATATGGATACAACGATTGAAGAGAAGATCGAAGCGATTGCGAAGCGCATCTATCATGCTGACGGCGTCGATTTCGTGGGACCTTCCGTCAGGCAGCTCAAGCAGCTCAAGGAGCACGGTTTCGGCAATCTGCCTGTCTGCATCGCCAAGACGCAGTACTCGTTCTCGGATGATCCGCAAAAAATCGGTGTGCCCAAGGACTTCAGAATATCTGTCCGCAACTTGAAAGTATCGATGGGGGCGGGTTTTATCGTGGCGTTGACAGGGGATGTCATGACAATGCCGGGATTGCCAGCCGTACCGTCAGCCGAGAAGATTGACGTTGACGAGAACGGTCGTATTTCAGGTCTGTTCTAAGGAATTGTTTAACCCATGCTGTCGCGGTGCGTCGATGTCACTTTATGGTGACGGCGGCGCGCCATATGGTAGAATGCGGTAGTTATAATATGATCGACTTATAACGTAAATGTGCGATGTTAACGCAACAATCAAAGAAGATGAGGATTTGAAAACATGAAAGATTTCAAGTTAAAGCTCAGAGAATTGACACTCTCTCCTGATCGCGTCCTCGGTATTGCCGATGAGAAGGGTGTCATCATCATGGCTTCCGATGAAAAACTGGTCGGGGAGCAGGATGCTGCGATCCGTGCTTTTCTCGCTTCGGGTGATACGCAATCATTTGCAGGCGACCGCACGTATCGCGTTATTGATCGCGCAGGAGGCGCACGTTTGATCTGTTTTATCGATGGAGCAGACGAGCTTTCGGCAGGCATTTTGGAACTTTTTTCCCTTTGGGTTAATGCGGAACTGAAGCAGTATGACGATTTTGAAGAACGCGACCAGAAACTGAAATTGAGTTTTCTGAAAAATGTTCTTCTCGAAAATGAGTTGCCTGGCGATATCCCACTTAAGGCTCGTGAATATCGCATTAAGTATAATGTCAGGCGGCTTTTGGTCATCATGCGGACAAAGCCCGATGAATTCAAGGCTTGCCATGAGGCTCTTATGGCACGTTTCGGCGACCGTGAGGATGATTATATCCTTCCAATGGATGAGGCCAATTTAGTGCTTCTTCTCGAAACTCCCGATGAAGAAAATTCCGAAACGAGAGAGGCTGTTTTCAGCAAGCTCGTAGCCGATATGAAAGAAGAAGCCATGGCGGATGTCAAACTCGGCGTCAGCATGAATTTCTCTTCATTGAAAGACACGGCAAAGGCTTACAAGGAAGCATCTCTAGCTCTGATCGTCGGTGACATTTTCAGGAGTAAGACGCCGGAAGTCATGATGTATTGCAATCTCGGGTTGGGGCGCTTGA
>JAAZMK010000040.1 GCA_012798865.1 Clostridiaceae bacterium
GGAAGTCCGGAGACCTGTGCAATGCTGTCGGCAATCGAAAGAACTGTTCCCTTCTCCTTCGGGAGTCGTTTTCTATAATCGTACCAAGGCTTGACTTCTCTCTTTTTTAAAAGATCTTCTTTGACGAGCCGCCATGTCTCCTGTTTAACTAAATCAAGGTCCGCTTCGCTCATCTCGGGGATATGTTTCCGGTACTCGCTCCACGGGCTTACCTCTCTTTTCTTCAGAAGATCTTCTTTGACAAGCTGCAATGTCTCCTCCTTGACAAAATCAGGATTCAAGACCGACCTCCTTCGACAGATTCGCAGTCGATCGAACGGAATCATCCAACGCCTTAGCCTCATCGGCGCCGACCGTGCGATCCTCTAAACGACTGATCGTTGTGATAGCCAGCTCAACGGCCTTGCGGTATACGCGCTCGTCTTCTCGCGTACGCATCTCCTCAATCTCGCGATCTGCATCATCAAGTCGTGCGCTCGCCTTCGCTTCGGCTTCAGAGAGAATTCTCTTTCGCTCCTCTTCAACTCGCGCCATCGCTTCCGCACGCTGATCCGCTAACGACTGATGCTGCTCTCGCTCGCGCTCCTCAAGCAATGATTCACGTTCACTTATCTCACGCTCGCGCTCTTCGTAACCGGTAAGCGATTGATCCGCTTCCTGCTGACGTTCGCTAATCACTTTGCTAAGCGGCTTGTAGAGGATTTTCTTGAAAACAAAAACTGTAATAAGCAACCCGACAACAGCGACGATGCCCGTAGCCAAGTATCCCGCGAGCACTTCCGGTGAAGTGAAGTCGATCGCCTTCTCGGCGATGAAATCGAACATGGGTTTACCCTCTCACTAAAACACGAAGACGAGCAGAAGCGACACGACGAGAGCATAAATGGCGCACGTCTCGATAAAGACGATCGCGATCGTAAGCGATGTCTGAACTCTCGAAGCGACTTCCGGCTGTCTAGCCATTGAGTCAAATGCCTTGCCTGCCATTTTTGAGATTGCATAAGCCGCAATACTGCCGACGGCTCCGATGGCAAGCGCCGCCGCCAAAGCAACTAAACTTTTTTCCATGATTACACCTAAACCTTCTCTTCAGATAATTGTCTCTTTTGAGCGATTCGCTCAAGTGTGTTATTTGATTTTTCCACGACCTCACCGATGTATGAGGTCGTAAGATACATAAAGATCACGGCTTGTAAAAGCCCTGCCGCTACGTCGAACCACAGACCTAAAATCGATGGAAAGATGAGAGGAACGACCGTCTTGACAAATTGCAACAAGATAAAACCGCCGAACACATTTCCGAACAGACGGAGCGCCAGCGAGACAGGCTTGATCAGATAGTCAAGCAGATTGAACGGCAGCAACCCGGGAATCGGATCGATCAGCGAATACCAAAAACCCTTCAAACCGAGAAGCCGTATTCCCATCACAATGATCAACGCCACAGCAAAAAGCGCAAGCGAGAACGGAACGGCAGGATTCATGGCGGCTGCGGGCAATTGCACCACGGCAATGGCATTGCTGACGAATATGTAAAGTCCGAGCGTCAAGGTCCAAGGAAGCACTGTTTCCGCTTGACGGCGATTCATCCCGAAACTCTCACTTAAGTTAATAACGACGAGATAGAGCTTTTCTGCGAGCGCTTGTTTGCCCGATATCTTGTGCTTGCGTAGACCGCGCCGCAACCACACGCCGAGCACAATAAGAATCAAAGCGCTCACCACGAGCGAAACCATTGCACCTGTAACCGGAATCGATAACTTGCCGACGCGGATCGTCCAAATCGGCGAAAAATCAATGGACGAGCGAATCGTCTCCCCGAGATCACGACCTCCGGGTTTCAAGTGTTCCCATAAACGATTGAAGAAAATGCGGGAAAAACCCGACAAGACTGCCTTCCCTACTACCACCCATACCACCCCCCGCTTCGAGCTATCTTGAAAACTTCAAGTCAAGCCGTCCGCTGATGAACATATTCTAGTGTGATCTCCACGGATTGTAAACTAGCTTAAAAGCCGAAGATCAGCTCATAATCGCGAAGGCGGTGATTACAACCGTACAGGATTAAGAGAACACCGATACCGCAGCGCTTACTGTGCCTGTCTCGCACCGCATCCCTCTACATCATCTGAAAGATGCCCTCTAAGATCGTGGGAATTAAGCGGTCCATCTCTTTCACTTCAACGTAATCGGGGTACATGGCGCCAAACGATTTGCGTTGCTCATCCGTCATTTCACCGAGATAAACGGACAAAACCTCCACTCCCATTTGTTTAATCTTTTCCACTTGATAGCGCACATCGCGTTCCGCGGGCTCGCCGTAGTATCCGTCAGCTGCAGGCAAGCCATCGTTTATGGTCAGGAGCAAGTTTTTTCTCTCATCGTCACGAAACCGCGAAATCCAGTCACGACAGTAGATCAAGGCATGTCCATCACGGTTGCTGCCGCCTGACTCAATATCCAATAAGCATAGGTGGTCGTTCTTTATGCCAAACCCGGTAATCTTATAGATGACCGTAACTCCCTCAAGAGCGAAGTTGTGCTCTGAGATACCAAAATCATAGGAAGATTCGTGTCCGAAAATCGCCAGTGGGATATCCGAGCGGTTGCACGTTTCATAAAGGATGATAAGGCTGTCGATGACCTCGTTCATCACAGAACTCATGCTGCCCGACAGGTCGACGAGAACGGTCAACGAAATATCCTCAGCTTTCATACAGTGGAGATCTTTTTTCCAGTATTTACGATCCATTGATGCGAGCCTTCGAGAGTCGAGCGTCGATCCGATAAGTTGACGATCGATCGGCGATTTTCTTTCAACTTCGAACAGATGACGAAAAGCATCGGTATATTTGTTGAGTTGTCGCCTGTGTTTAGAGACGGCATGGCGATAGCCGTCTCTCGCTCGCAAATCAGGAACCATGGTCACAATCTTCAAGGGAACGTTTTCGTGCATACCTTTACTGAAGAGGTGGCTGATCTCGACATCAGGCTTCATGAATAGTGTTCGCTGATTCGCCTCCGTTGTCACTTCAACTCCCAGAGAACTCAATTCACGCAACACTTCATCAAGTTCAGGGGCTTGCTCCGACACACCTTCACCGGTAATCAACCGAATTGAGTAATTCTCAGGGTTAACGTCGCCGGCTTTGATCGATTCCAGAAGGTCCTCCAATCCTTCCTTATCGATTAACTGACCTTCACGTTCGAGCTCCGCCAAGCGTTCGAGTCTGTCTTTCTCTGTCTCGTACTCCTCCGGAATCAGATCTCTCAGGTAAGTAAAAATCTCGTTCATCAATACAGTCCGCACCCCTGCGTGATCTGTACGGACAAAACGTTCGATGGACGGGCGCATCGCAATGAATCGACTGAGCGTATCTTCGACCGGAGATATGCCCATTTCCTCGCTTAACGTCTCGATTAAAGACGCTATCTTCACTTCCCGCTCTTTCTTATTGTCTAAGATTTCGGCAGGTTCCAGCTCGAACGCTATCTCTTCGGCAATCCATGTACGGAGCAGTTTCTGACTATCAAATATCTTGTATGAAGCAAAGCGCTCGACAAACAAGTACGTCAATTTTTCCAAGCACAGATACTGTGCCAGTTTCAGTTTTGATTCGCGACCGCCATCATCCTCAGCTTGGCTCTTTTCTTCCACACTTGATTTCCACTCGCTCTCCCAAACCTCGTCAATCAAAGGGACTTTTCTAAAAACTTCGTAAAATTTATCTCTCGCGATGCCGCGAAGTTTAGACTGATCGGCTGCTTTCTTTACAGCCTCCTCCAGACCGACCATCGGAATCTGGTAATTCATCCGTCCCATTAAGTGGAAGAAAGCGAGATACGGTCTCATACCCGGGAATTCCGCCATCCCATAATTCTCGATGAATGAATCTTCCAAGATATTTGAAAACTGTCGATAAGCCTTGACAAGGTGCGGGTGCATGGCGACATCCACAGGGATAGGAGTTTTCCAGTCGGATTTCAGCACGTGCAATGCCTCATGCAACGTCAGACCTCGCGAGACCATGAAAAGCCCCGTCGACATGATGATGTTCTCGTCGAAATGCATGCCGATGCGCTCCATCGCTTTTTTTACGGCAGTTTCGTTCAGGTAGTAGTTCTGATAGGATGGATCAAGGCAGATCGTTTGACCGGTCGTGTAAGCGCGATTGCTGGAAATAAAATAAAAAACGAGATCGGGGTTTTTACTTAATAGACGAGCAAATTGCTCTTCTCTACGGCGGTTTTTTTCCTGCAAAAACGTCTCCAACAAGCGTTTCGCGAGAAGGATTTGTGATGCAGATACACGATGCTGACGCGAACGGGTCATGCTCTTACATCCACCGGTAAATCGAGATCAAATCCTTAATGGCATTTTGGAATTCCTGATCTTCCTTCCCCACCTGGATAACGGTTTTTTCGGCAGCCAGAACAACATGTTCATATTTGGATTGCCTCGCCCAGTTCTCAAGATCTCTCGGAGAAATAACAAAGTTAAGTTCGTCGTCTTCAATCATCTTGCGAATCTTTCGATAGACCTTCAGCATGTTGTCGACATTCGGTTTAGACGAGGGTACGCGGGTCAACAGCATTTTTCTGATGATTTCGTCCGAAAGATCATCGAGCTCCACAACCAAGTTAAAACGATTGTAAAGGGCCTGATTCATCTTTTTCGTGCCGAAATAACCGATATTCATCGTTGCGAAAAATCGAAAATTGGGATGTCTTCGCACAAGTTCATTGTTGTCAAGCCTGACGAATCCATTGTCATCGAGGAGCGAGTTGAGGAATGCGAGATATTCGGGACGAGAAAAGTTAATCTCCTCAAAAACGACAGCGCCTCCATCTCGAATCGCCTTCGTCACGTAACTTTCATGAAAGCGAATCTCCGGTCCTTCCGGCACATACTTGCCCAATACGAACTCATCAAGATTCTCACTGCAATTGATCGTCGCCATCAACGGCATCTTCAATGCCTCCAGTATCAGCTTGCAACCGATGGTCTTGCCGGTACCGGCAGGTCCGTAAAAGAGAACAGAACGGGCATCTCCATGGCGAACGGCAGGGATCACGGAATTTAAAACGACCGGCATCGTAAACTCCTCACCCAAGGAGGGAATCAGTTCGAGATAATCAAAGTGAAAATCCTTCGGACCAAAAGGGCTATACTGATCGCCGGAGCAATTGCATTCGCCTTGTTCCGTAGCTTTTGACCGATTCTCTTCTTGTATTTCCACACGCTGGTTCAACGACTGCAAAGCCGGATCTTCCGAAAGAGGGATGGTCGGATCAAATGTCGGATCGAGTGAAGTCAAAAGCCGGATCTTCGACTCTAAATCTTTGTAAATCTGATACGTGTTCTCGCAGAGGAAGACGAGCAGATCCGGTTTGGGATCTTTGGCATAATCCTCAATCAGTGTTCGATATTCAGGAAAATAAACGTATTGGTATGCGTGCAGAAGAAAGAAAAAGACCTGCATCATCGAATAGTCCGCGACAAGTTTCTTCACTTGACGCTCTTTCGGACTCTCACTCGATTCGCGGAACGGAAGAAGCAGGTCGATCTCAACTCCTCTCTCCTTCAACGTGCACGCATTGCCATCATCGTCAATGAGATGACTATTTTCATATTCCGCAATCAGCCAATAATTCTTGCGCTTGCTTTTGAACCGTTCCATGTCATAGGTTCCGGTTCCGATTATATCTTTTTCAAAAACCAAAATGGACGATTGTTGGTCTCCATCGGCAGACCGGTTAATCGCAAGATCAAATGTCATGGTTTGCTGATCTTTGAAGTGAAGTCGTCCTGTGTAGTGCAGGTCGGACGGCAAAACATAGAGGAGCTTATTCATCTCCACCGTGACGATCCTATTGGACTCGTCCAACACACGATCACTAACATAGACTTTGATCATTTCTCGTAGTGCACCCATGGAGAGGTAAGAGGCAAAGAGATTGACGCCTTCTGCCATCGCTTTTGAAATCGCCGTGGACCCGGTCGGCGACTCGTTCTTCCGATGAACGTAATAGTGAGTGACATCCGAGTGATGTTGCAGACCGAAACCCATCCAAATGTCGGGATTCTCGTAATTAAGTTTGTAGTCTAGGGGAACAATACGCATCGTCGAACCGTCCTTTATGGTCATCTAAAATGACCAGTCTATTCGTGTGGAATCCATTATAGCGCACAGCTGATGAGCTGCATTTCTCCTCACATATGGAAAGGCGTCTTTTGGGTGACAATGATTTAAGAGTGTTTCTCTCAATAAATAGCGACGCGCCTCCTTCACAATTAAAGAGGCGCGTGAAAATTCCCGGTCAAGGGTTGTCAGTTATTCAGTTGAGACGATACGTCCGTCGCTACTACACGCCAGCCTTTTCGTCTTCTTTCGCCACATAGAGCAGAAGGTCGATCGTTCGCTCGGAGTAGCCCCACTCGTTGTCATACCACGAGACAAGTTTGAAGAAACGCTTCTCGTCGGGGAGATTGTTTTTGA
>JAAZMK010000041.1 GCA_012798865.1 Clostridiaceae bacterium
CAGATTCTGATCTTCTTCATCTTGGGATTGTTATCCAATGTACAGGGAATCGTCAAGGCGTTCCCCTACGCGCTCGCCATTATGCTCTTTATGACTTTTGTCTCGAGACCCGTCAGTGTCTTCGGTCTGATGTCGCTGTCGAAGCGTTCCTATTTGCAGCAAAAACTCGTCGTCTCATGGGCGGGAATACGCGGCGCGGCGAGTATCGTCTTCGCAATCGTTGCCGTCAGCAGCGGCGTCGCGCTGGAAAACGATCTGTTTCACATCATCTTTACGATTGTCTTGTTATCACTCGCTTTTCAGGGCGGACTTATGCCGCTGGTTGCCGTCAAAACAAAAATGTACGATCCTGAAGGGGACGTCATGAAAACTTTTACCGATTACGAAGAAGAACGGAAACTTCACTTCGTGATGTCGGAGATCTACGAGGACCATCCGTGGATCGGAAGCAAGTTGCAAGACGTTTTCCTTCCGAAGGATATACGCGTCGTGCTCGTCGAGAGAGACAGCAAACAATTTATGCCGAACGGTCAAACGCTATTTGAATTAGGCGACCGTCTGACGCTCAGCGCGCTGCACTATGATCCTGCACTCAATCAAATCGAATTGAACGAGCGGACCGTCAAAGAAGGCGATCGTTTTGCCGGACGATACATTCGTGACCTGAAACTTCACGCAAATGAGCGAATCATTCTACTTGAACGCAACGGTGAGGTGATCATTCCGACGGGCGACACACAAGTTTTAGTCGATGATTTGATTGTCATCAACTGGATGCGGACGTGAGACCAAGCAGAAAGAGGATTCATAGGCATTTGCCGATAGCTTGCAGAATAATGGTCGGAAGGATGAAGATATGACCGAGAAAGAAAAAGAATCATTAGACATCTCTTCTGAAGATGATATCGATACGGACGAGGAAAGGATCGACAGGGAGTCGACTGTCGCTGACCATCAAGGCGAAAGCGAGAAGGACGACACCTTGGAGAACAACGGCGAAAACGATGTGAAGCGCCAGTACAGGCGTTCACCGCATTCCTCAAAACGCCTCATACGCTATCCCCAACGAACGGCTAACGGCGTTTTGCCGCTTATCCCGATGCGCGGCATGGTGATCTATCCCGGTGTTCTTCTTTCTTTCGACGTGGGTAGAGAACAATCGATTGCGGCATTGAAATTCGCGATGGAAGGTCGACACGAGATCATCCTCGCAAGTCAGATAACACTCGACGCTTTCTGGCCAGAACCTGACCAAATCTACCGCGTCGGGACGCGCGTTTTCATACGCCAAGTATTGGAACTGCCCGACGATACGCTGAAAGTGCTCGCTTATGGACTGGAGCGCGTCGAAATTGAAGACTTCATTCGAGATGATGAGCATTACATAGTTCGCTACAGGTCTCTCTCTTCCGAGATGCCCGACAAAACACCCGTTCTCGACGCGTCAATGCGTCTAATGGGTGAGCTGTTCCAGCGTTATTCCGCGATATCGGAACGCGTCACGCCTGAGGCTGTCATGCTTGTCCGAAACGAGACGGACCCGGGGCACGCAGCCGATATCATCGCCGGTCAACTCCCCATACGTTTTGATGAACAGCAAAAAGTGCTGGAAACTATCTCCGTCGCCGACCGCGTTCAAATGATTCTGAAGATCTTGCACCGCGAGATCCAGCTCGCCGAACTCGAGCAGAAAATTGCGACACAAGTGCAAACACAGCTCGAAAAGAACCAAAAAGATTACTATTTACGTGAACAGATACGCGTCATTCAAGAGGAGCTCGGCGAACAAGGCGACGCCGATGATGAGATCGCTCTCCTCCGTGAGCAACTTGAAGCGTCTCTAATTCCTGATGAATACAAGCCGAAAATCGAGAAAGAAATCGATCGTCTCGAGAGGTTGCCTTCGCATTTCCCGGAATATGCAACGCAAAGAACATGGGTGGAGACATTGCTCGAACTGCCTTTCGGCAGAGTTACGCAGGAACAGCATGACTTGGCGAGAGCGCGTCGCATTCTCGAGCGAGATCATTTCGGCATGGTAAAAGTCAAACAGCGCGTGATGGAATATCTCGCCGTACGCAAGCTGCTCGTCGAAACGGAAGGAGATTCTTCGCTTCGCGGACCGATTCTCTGCTTCGTCGGACCTCCGGGAACGGGTAAAACGTCTATCGCAAAGGCGATCGCCGAATCTCTCGGGCGGCGTTACCACCGCCTCTCGCTCGGAGGCATACGCGATGAAGCCGAGATCCGCGGTCACCGCAGAACATATGTAGGCTCCATGCCAGGACGAATCATCCAGGCTATCCGCCACGTCAATACGGACAATCCGCTGATCCTGCTCGACGAAATCGATAAGCTCGGCAGCGATTTTCGCGGAGACCCGTCGTCGGCATTACTTGAAGTGCTCGACCCGGAACAGAACAACTCTTTTCGCGATCACTACATCGAGATTCCGTACGACCTTTCGAAGGTGCTCTTCATCACGACGGCAAACACGGTCGACACTATCCCTACCGCGCTTTATGACCGTATGGAAGTGATTGAGGTGTCGGGCTATACGGAAGCTGAAAAAGTAGAAATCGCCTCCAAGCATCTCTTGCCGCGCGCACGTAAACAGCACGGTCTAACCGGAAGGGACTTGCAAGTAACCCGCGCCGCACTTGCAAAAATCATCCAAGGGTATACTCAGGAAGCCGGCGTCCGACAGCTCGAAAGAGAGATTGCCAGACTCTGCCGCCGAGCCGCCATCGTCATTGCGGAAGCGGCGGAAGAAGGCACCAAGAAAGCTCTGCGCGTCACGCCGAACAACCTCATTGAACTTATGGAAAAGCCGCGCTATTCATTTGATATGGCGGATAAAGAAGACCAAGTCGGCGTCGCGACAGGGCTCGCTTGGACATGGGCGGGCGGCGACACGCTCGCCATCGAAGTGAATGTCATGCCCGGAACAGGCAAACTGATCCTGACGGGGCAACTCGGCGACGTCATGAAAGAGTCTGCTCAGGCGGCGCTCACATATACGACCAGCCGTTCGGAAGCGCTCGGACTCAAGCCGGAGAGCATGAAAGAACGCGATATCCATATTCACGTCCCCGCCGGCGCTATACCGAAAGACGGTCCATCGGCAGGCATTACGCTCGCGACGGCGCTAGCGTCAGCCTTAACCGGACGACCTGTCCGTCACGAAATCGCGATGACGGGTGAAGTGACGCTGCGCGGACGTGTTTTGCAAATAGGCGGTCTCAAAGAAAAGGCCGTCGCCGCTCATAGAGCGGGCATTCGTACCGTTCTGATCCCGAAGGATAACGAGCGCGACATTGAAGACATCCCTGAAACCGTCCGAGAAGCTCTCACATTCATAACCGTTTCTAACATGGATGAAGTTCTCGAAATTGCGCTCGCGAAGCTGGGCGAAAACACATAAATAATGCAGATCTTCTCTCTAAGTGGATCACACAGGCACCGCAACGTGGTAAGATGAATCCATGAAATTGAAGCTTGAGCAACATAAGCGTTTCGTGATCAAAATGATCGTTCTCGCCGGGGTGACCGCGCTTTTGGTTGTCCGCTCGGAGCGACTGCTGTCCGGGACCGGCAAACTCCTCACAACGCTAACGCCCTTGATTGCGGGAGCTATTCTCGCCTTTATCTTGACAATGTTGGTCAACTCGTTCGAGCATATGCTCTTTTCGAAGACCGAGAAACCTCTCTTAAAGAAAGTGAGAACTCCTCTTGCGCTCTTTATCTCTATCGCCGTCGTGCTGCTTCTGATCGCGTTGTTTCTCTATCTCATCATTCCGCAGTTAATTGAAACAGGCAGCCATCTCGTTAACCAACTGGAACCTGCCTATCACACAGTCATTGAATTTCTCGAGGAAAAGACAGCGAATATCCCGTGGCTCGGGGATGTGATCAAAGACGCGAGCTCAAAAGATTCACCTACTATGCGGAAGCTTGCAGAACTCATCGCTGATTTCGGCAGTACTCTCTTCACGATCACGGGATCCGTCTTGAGCGCAATCGTTTCCGTTCTCTTTACTATTATCTTTTCGATCTATATCGTACTTAACAGGCGTAAGTTGAGCGGGCAATTTGACAGGCTCTTTGCCGCTTATCTGAAACCTGTCACAAAGCGGCGTCTATACCATGTTCTGGAGGTCGCACGCGACACGTTTGCAGGTTTTTTTGCAGGTCAGTTATTACAGGCAGTGATCGTGGGGTCACTCGTCACCGTGGGCATGTTGATCTTCAGATTCCCGTATGCACCTATGGTCGGATCGGCCGTCGGTTTTTGCGCGTTGGTTCCGGTGATCGGTTCTTTCATCGGCGGTGCCGTCGGGTTCATCATGATCGCTCCGCTTAGTATTAACAAGGCTCTCCTATTCCTCTTGTATCTTATTATTCTTCTACAATTAGTTGCCAATTTCATCTGCCCCAAGGTCCTCGGTCGTTCGATCGGCATGCCGGGCATCTGGGTTTTCACCGCCGTCATCGTCGGCGCGGGGTTGGGTGGAATCGGAGGCGTTCTGTTGGGCGTTCCTCTAACCGCAACCGTCTACAAGTTGTTGCGCGAGCAGGTCAATAAGCGCAACGCCGCCAACAAGCAAGCGTCTGAGACAAATGGTGTCGACTCGGAAACGTCCCAAAATGAAGAATCTCAACAGGAAACAATCTGACAGCTCTCAGATTGGGAAAAAGTGAAAGGTTCAAAGCGTACTCACTATTCGCGCATTTCTTTTGAAAGTCGCGTCAGCGCTTTGTTATCTCCGAGTGCAAACAAGTGGTCTCTCTCTTCTAATACATCATCGGCATGCGGGCTGATCATGGGTTGTCCTTTGCGGATAATCCCGATGATCGTCACGCCGTATTTGGGTCTAATTTCGAGCTCTTTAAGGCTCTTCCCAACCCACGACGCCGGGCAAGTCACATCCATGACAGAATGCGATGATGAAAGCTCAATGATCTCCGACATCTTGTTCGATACAAGCGAGAGCGCCAATTTCGTCGCCTGATCGCGTTCAGGAATGACGACTTGCGTCGCACCGATTTTGCGCAAAACCTTGGCGACCGATTCATTCTTCGCCTTAGCGATAATCATCGGAATGCCGAGCTCCTTACATGCGAGCGTCGCCATAATGGCCGCCTCTGAGCGATCGCCGATACCGATAACGGCTGCATCGCAGTTGCCGATCCCGATCTCTGCAAGAACATTTTCCTGTGTGACATCGGCGCAAACGGCGTATGTAACATCGTTTGATAGTTTATTAATAATTTCTTCCTGTTCATCGATTGCGATGACATCAACGCCTACCTGCGTCAAGGTCATCGCTACCTGGTATCCGAATCTGCCGCAACCGATCACGGCAACATCTTTTATTTTTTTCATAATGCAAGCCTTTTATTTTATTGTCTTTTTTATCTTAGAAACCGATAAAATGTCACTCTTCGACTCTCTCTATTGTAATAAAGACCCGCATCTTCGTCGACATCAGCGCATTTGTACGCGCTACCCGATCATGATGTGTTCTTCTGCCTGTTTGAACTCTGAATCAAATCGCTGTCGTGTTACCAACGCATAGAGCACGGTCAAGGGTCCCAGTTTGCCAAATAACATCGTTGTAATCAAGACGAGTTGACCGCCTATGCTGAAAATAGCCGTATTCGCGCGCGACAGCCCGACCGTGCCGAAAGCCGATATGACTTCAAAAAGCACGTCGATAAAAACCACATGCGGATCAGTTATTGTAATGATAAAACATGCCGTGAGAATCCAAAGAGCGGACACAAGTACGATCGTTGACGCCCGTCGCGCAATCTCAACAGGGAGACGCCTCTTGAAGACGGTCGTCTCTTTCCTGCGGGTCGCCTCCGCTCTCGTATTGACGAGCAACGCGACGAGTGTTGTGGTCTTGACACCGCCTGCCGTCCCGACAGGCGATCCGCCGATAAACATCAACGTAATCGCGAGAAGCGCGGAGGCGTGTGTCAGAGATCCTTGAGGGATAGAAGAGAACCCTGCTGTACGCGTCGTTGTCGACTGAAGAAACGCGTTGAGCCACTGAATACCTAACGGCTGATTGCCCATCGTCGCGGGATTTTTGCGTTCGAGAACCCAAAACAAGATCGTTCCGCCGATGAGAAGCACGGCTGTTGTCGCGACGACGATTTTCGTGTGGAGACGGAATTTCTTCCAGCGGCGCCCTTTGACGATGTCGCGATAGACGGGATACCCGATACCGCCCAGAATAATAAGAATCGAAATGGCGAAAATAACAACAATGTCCGATGCCCACATCTCCAACGAATTAGCACCCAGAATATCGAGACCGGCATTGCAGTACGCCGAGACGGAATGAAAAACGGCATACCACATACCCGTCTTCCAGCCAAATGCCGGAACAAATCTCGTTGCGAGAATAATAGCTCCGAGAGCTTCGATCGCGAACGTCGCGACGAGAACAAAATGTATCAGTTTTGCCATGCCTCTCGGGGTCTCGGCATTTTTTTCCGCCGCGATCGCGAGACGGCTCCTCATAGTGATCCGCATGTTGAGCGTCATCGCGAGACCTGCTGCCGCCGTCACGATCCCGAGACCGCCGAGCTGGATGAGAAGCAAAATGACAATTTTACCGAACAGGGACCAGTAAGTCGCCGTCGTCACCGTAACGAGTC
>JAAZMK010000042.1 GCA_012798865.1 Clostridiaceae bacterium
ATTGAAAGCGCATTTGACGGTCTCGTTTCGCTTTCCGATGTGGCGGTTATCGAGAGGTCGCTCGCTTACCGTCTTCGCTTTCTGGCGTCCGTCTCTCCGCCGGGCGACCGTTTTATGAGCGAGGACCAAGCGCAGCGCGCTGTTCTGCAGGTGGCTCAAGAGGAGGGTTTTGAACCCGGCGATGAACAGATACGCGCGATTGTCATGGCGCTGACGCATCCGATTTCCGTGCTGACAGGAGGTCCCGGAACGGGGAAGACGACGATTGTTCGGCTTCTGACCCGTATTTTAAGAGAACGCGGCGAGGAAATCTTGTTGGCAGCGCCGACGGGGCGAGCGGCAAGGCGTTTGGCAGAAGTCTGCGGCATGAGCGCTCAGACGCTGCACCGCTTGCTTTCTCTGCAAGTTCGCGACGACGATATTCCCGATGCCGCCTTCTGGCTGACGGCGGAGGCGATTGACGGCGACACGTTGATCGTCGATGAATGCTCCATGATCGATCTGTTTTTGTTTTCGCACCTGATGTCCGCCGTACGCCCCGGCATGCGCGTATTATTGATCGGGGACGCCGATCAGCTCCCGTCGATCGGTCCCGGGCAGGTGCTGCGCGATATCCTTTCCGCCCCGTTTCTGCCGCATACGCGACTGACGCAGATCTACCGTCAGGAAGAACACAAGCTCATCGTATCGAATGCGCACCGCATTTTGAGAGGAGAGGAGCTTGTGCTTGATCAGTCACTGAAATCGGATTTCATTTTTATTGATTGCGCCGATGAGCAGGAGATGTACGACGGCGTCTTAAAACTTTGTCAGAGCGTCTTGCCGAATCATTACGGGACAGACGGTATTTACGGCGTACAAGTTTTGTCGGCGATCAGGCGCGGCAAGGCCGGCATCATCGAACTGAACCGCGCGCTCCAGCAGCTCTCCCGCGGCGAGGAATTTTTCTCTATTGAAACGCACGGCTACCGTTTGACATCAGGCGATAAAGTGATGCAGACGAGGAACCACTATGATTTGGAGTGGACGATTCCCAGAACGGGTATCAAGGGTAAGGGCGTCGTAAACGGGGAGATGGGCATCGTCCAGTCGATCAGCCTTTCGAAAAAAAGCGTGACGATTCTCTTTGAAGACGAGAAGCTCGCGACGATCGAGGGCGAGGACCTCAACGACATCGATCTCGCCTATGCGACGACGATTCATAAATCGCAAGGTTCCGAATACCCGGTTGAGATCCTTGTCATACCGACCGGCGCGCCTGCATTTTTGACGCGCAATCTCCTCTATACGGGTGTTACGCGTGCGAAGGAAAGACTGTTTCTCCTTACGAGACGGCGGACATTAGAGATGATGCTCGCGAATAATGAGGCGAATGAGCGCCGCGGCATGCTCTCTCATTGGCTCTGTGAGCCGGTAGAAGAGAAGCCTGTTTGTCTCAATTGAGAGTCCGTTTCACTTGAGGTCATGAACCGTGACCGGCTGATCGGAGAGTGTCCGTCATGAGAAAAAAGCGCTCGAACAGGAGACGAGGCAAACGAATCGGAGAATTCCTGCGTCAACAATTTGTCGATTTTTACTACCATCCGTATTGTGCCGTCTGCGATCGCGCCGTTCAGCCGCCCCCTCCGTCACCCTTCGTCTGCCGCGATTGCCTTTCCGTTTTGCCGTTCCGCATGGATCGCGAACAGATGTCGTGGGATCATCCGTGGCGTCTCTTTGCGACATTCTACTATCGGGAGCCCTTGCGTAAGATGATGGTCTCTATGAAATTTTCGGAGAGAATTGACAGGGCGGAGGCGATTGCGCCATTCATGTGCAGGACGATGGCACGCAATCAGATCGATGTCGATGCCGTCATCCCCGTGCCGCTGCACAGAAAGCGATTGTCGGAGAGAGGGTACAACCAAGCGGAGTTACTCGCCCGAGTCATCGCGCGGGAAGCTGACATATCGGTTGTGGAGGAAGTACTCTACCGCGATGTTCATACTGATCGTCAGAGTGAGAGTCGAACTGTAGAAGAGAGACGCCGACAGCTTGCCGACGCCTTCAAGCTCGACCGGCGGTCTCCTTTGATCGACGCATTGCGCGGACGCCAAGTTCTGCTCGTTGACGATGTATTGACGACGGGCGCGACCTTGTCCGCAGCGGCGAAACCGCTCGATGAGGCGGGAATGCGTGTCGTCTGCATGGTGGCTGCCTCCGACAAGGAGAAGTATCGAGGTTACCATGAGGTCATGGAAGATTGGGCGTCACTGCCGGAAAGGCGGATTTGATACGGCTCCGGTTATGACGGCGTGATAGAATAGGGCGACTATTGTATATGGAGTGCAAAGATGCCTGACTTTTGGATGATAGCGGCGGGACTCGTTTTGCCGGGACTGATGACCGGCGTCGGCGCGTTGCCGGCTCTTTTCACAGGAAATGTGACAAGGAAATGGCTCGATGCGATGCTCGGATTTGCCGCGGGCGTCATGTTGGCGGCGACATGTTTTTCCCTTATTCTCCCAAGCATCGAGTTTGGCGGAGGAACGTTTAAGGCAGTTCTGATCACAGGTTTAGGCATTATTGTCGGAGCGGTGATCATCGATTTAATCGACCGCTTCGCTCCGCACGAGCACTTGATTAACAAGCATCATGAAGGCGTAGCGGCAGATTCGCTCAAGAAGATTTGGCTTTTTATCATCGCCATCGCGATTCATAACTTCCCCGAAGGTATGGCGGTCGGCGTTGCCTTCGGTTCCGGAAATCTGTCGCACGGGGTTCCCATCGCTATCGGTATCGGACTTCAAAACATGCCGGAGGGACTTGCTGTCGCCTTCGCTCTGATACGCGAGAAGTACAGCGTCGGCAAAGCGTATTGGATTGCGTTTCTGACCGGGCTGATCGAGCCTGTAGGCGCTCTGTTAGGGTACGGGCTCGTCAGACTTTTCAGTCCGGCGCTTCCGTTCATTCTGGCAGTTGCCGGCGGCGCGATGCTTTTTGTCATCGCCGACGAGGTCATCCCGGAGACACACAGCGGCGGCAACGAAAGGCTGGCGACGTTCGCCCTGATCATCGGCTTTGTCATCATGATGGTTATGGATATCGCGTTAGGGTAAAGACGCGCTTCAACCGGCTTTTTGCGCTGATCTTCTTCCTCAACGGTCTGATTGGCTCAGACCGAAGTAGTAGTGCGAGATCTCTCCGAAGCGTTGGTGGCTCAGCTCGATCAGCCGTTCCATCGTGAATGGCGGAATGCAGAGTATTTCATACGGATCTTTCTTTTCAGAAGATACGGCTGTTTGCATCGTGTGTGCGAAATTCAGCTGAGATTGCAACTCCGAAAGGAAACTCATCATCAAGAGGGGGTCATGAATAAACATCACGATTGAGAGCAGGCAGGCGTAGGGATCGTTCGTGCCGATGCCCGATTCGTATTCACGCCTCGTCAACACGCCCTCAGGGAGCAGCATGAACAGTTCCCGTTCGGGGAGCGAATTCTCCATTTCGCTCGGGAATACGCGTTGACCGTGCGCGATCGTGTTCCTGTATTCTCTCAGTACCTGTAAGGCTTCGCCGAGAAACGTTTTCGCTTTTTCAATCGACACATCGTGCGGTCTTCGACCTGTTTGCCCCCAGATCATATTTTCGCAGACTTCATTTTTATCTTGATCGCGGAGGATGTTATACCACTGGATGGCAATCCCGAATTCGACGTCATGGATGAATATCCACGGGGGGAGCTGACGGTTGGCAAGAAGAAAATGGTGCGAGTATGAATGTCTATCTTTTTCAGACTGGAGATAGCGGAGTTTGCCGGCGAGTGACCGCAGGATGTTCGTCGAGACGGGATGAGAGTCGATATAATAACCGCGATAAAGAAAGTTGTTGTTCGGATCGTTGATGTTGTCGCGACTCATGACGCCGTATTTTCGTGAGACCAGGTATGCCAGCTTCGTCTTGAAAGACGCCTCGATGTAAAGGATACCTTTGAGAACCACTTGATAGAAGTTCATGTTCAGCATATGAGCCAGCTGCAAGTCGAGCAGTGACGGATTGCCGATGAACCGACGCTCCTTCAAACCTCCGTAGAGGTGCTTGTTGAGGTTGACAAGAGAGTAATAGGAATACGTGCTCAACGCCTCGGTCGCTTCTTTTTTGTCTTCTATGACAATGCCGCGACTTGTCAAAAAGTCGATTTGTTCATCGTATGTGCGAAATGTTTTCTTTCTCAGTATCATAACAGCTCTCCATGAGTGATCATTGCTTCCATTGTCTCATAAATCGTAACGCTTGCCGCCCATTCACGGCGCGTCATCTCTTTTACATCCTCTGTCATCTTTTTGTCAAAGGATCGTCATGGCACGCTATTTTTTGCGCTTGCGTCGAACAAACGTTCGTGATACGATTAAATAGAACAATCGTTCTGAATGAGGAGTGTGACCATCATGTTTGAATACAACACGAAGCGACTATATATCACGGTCGTCGTAGAGTTCAGCCCGGAAGGCGATCTGTTTCCCGTTGAGATTCGTCTCGATGACGGGACAAGCATTCCTGTCGAGCGCCGGCTCGTGACACCGCTATACAATCTCGCGAAGAGCGGGTCGGACGCCTGGCGTTTTCTCTGCCTGATCGAGGGTATGCCGATGAAGTTGTTCTACGACGCATCGTCCTATCGCTGGTGGTGTGAACCCGCTGCTTGACGGACGATGTTCTGATGTGGGAGAAGGGAGGAGTCGTGATGGCGGACCGCGTTATTTTGCATGTGGATCAGAACTCTTTTTATGCCAGCGTGGAGATGTTGCGATGGCCGGCATTGAGAGATGTTCCCTGCGCCGTCGCCGGTGATCCCGTCAATCGCCACGGTATTATCTTGGCGAAGAATCAACTTGCAAAGAAGGCGGGTGTCAAGACGGCAGAAACGATTTGGGAGGCAAAACAGAAATGTCCGGAATTGATTCTCGTTCCGCCCGACTATAGCCGATACATTCATTACAGCCGTCTGGCACGCGAACTGTATTGCGAATACACGGATCGCGTCGAGCCTTTCGGCATCGACGAGTGTTGGCTCGATCTCACCGGTTGTCCTTGCGATGACGGCATCGCTGTTGCCGAAGAGTTGCGCCGGCGCGTCAAGGAAGAGCTCGGATTGACCGTCAGCGTCGGCGTCAGTTGGAACAAAATCTATGCCAAGCTCGGCAGCGATCTGAGGAAGCCGGATGCCGTCACCGCCATCACGCGTGATAATTACATCGATGTCGTCTACCCTCTGCCTGTCGGCGAGCTTCTCTACATCGGTCGGGCGACATCGCGCAAATTGCGCCGTATCGGCGTTCGCACAATCGGTGAACTCGTCGCTTTGGGACCATCGTATCTTCGCTCTATATTCGGTGTCGTCGGCTTGAGTCTCTACACATTCGCGGCAGGTCTTGACGAGACGCCGGTCACAAAAGCGGGGCGCGAGGTTCCCGTGAAATCGGTCGGCAATTCCCTCACCACGCACCACGATCTTTACACGGAGCAGGAGATTAAAGCCGTCACGTATATGCTGTCCGAGTCCGTGACAAGCCGTTTGCGTGACGCCGGCATGGCGGCGCGGACAGTCCAAATCAGTATGCGCGACTATCAGCTATATAATTTTGAACGGCAAACAAGTCTGCCGTTTCCGACGCAGCTGTGCTCCGAGATTGCGCCGGCGGCGACACGGCTCATCTTGAATCACTTCAAACAGGGTCAAAAGATTCGGAGTCTCGGCGTCCGTGCCTGCAATCTCATACCGGTTTCCCTCCTGAAACAGCAGTCTTACCTTCCGCATGAAAAAAAGCGCGAGGCGATACTCCGTCTAGAAAAAGCAATCGACGACCTGCGGGGGAGATACGGTGGGCTGTCCGTGCGGCGCGGTATCTCTCTCGTCGACCGTTCACTGACAGAGCATGACATCAAACGTGAAAATGTCATTCATCCGGTCGGTTTTTTCGAACCATGAGCAGACCCGTCCCCGTTGCCGTTTTGTTGGAGATGCGCTCGTCCGGCGTGCGGAATCCGCTTGCGATTACGTGGGAGGATGGCACGCGTTACGAGATTACGGCTTCACGATTCGTCGGTCTTCGGAAGGCGCGCTCCGCCGGTTCCGGCGAATGCTGGATCTGCCGTATCGAGGGAAGAGACGTTCCGCTGTATTTTTGCGCGTTGACAGGACGCTGGTGGATGGACGGCAAGGGCGAACCGCGGTCGGCGCCCGCACCGAAACCTTATCGGCGCGTCAAGAACAGAGATTACAAGCCGGGCGATTCAAACACTTGACAAAGTCCGCTTTTCGGCGTTAGTATGGGAAAGCTGTCATGCGCCCGTAGCTCAATTGGATAGAGCGTCTGACTACGGATCAGAAGGTTCCGGATTCGACTTCTGGCGGGCGCGCCACTGTATAAACCCTGCGGCTCTAAAGTCACAGGGTTTTTACTTTCTCAGTTGTTGGTTCTCTTTCCTGGTTTTGCACCCTTTTTTGCACCCTTTGCGATGTCATCGCTTGGCAGTTGCGCCATAAGAAAAGAGGGCGTCTCAATCACCTAATTTAGTGTTTTGAGACGCCCCCTTTTTGTTTTCTAAAGCGTTTGCTTTTCTTAAGGTTCTCTGACCATTACCTCTTACCCTTGTCAAAGTGCTCACCCAACGCTCGAGGCGGTCTGTTGTGCTTCGAGAAGAAGATCAGAACGACGAGTGTCAGCACGTAGGGCATGATCGAGAAAAGGTCGGAGTAGTTACTGGACAACCCCAACTCGTTTACCAGCTCATAACTGAATGATCGGCTAAAGCCAAAGAACATGGAGGTCCAGAACGTTGTCATAATATTCCAGTTGCCGAAGATCAGGGCGGCGATTGCCAAGTAACCGTAGCCGACATAGCTTGAGGGAGAAAAGGTCGCCATCGTATAAGTGAAGGCGATGCCGCCCAAACCTGCAAAGCCGCCCGCCAGAACCACGGCAGAAAAGCGGATCTTGTTGACATCGACACCGGCAGCGTCCAAGCTGTGGGGGTTGTCACCACCCGCTCTCAGGCGGAGACCGTAGGAGGTCCTGTACATGACGTACCATGCCAGGAGAGCTACCACGATGATGATGAAGGCAAAGGGATAGACATTTTGAAAGAGACCGCCAATCACCGGTATTTTAGACAGGTAAGGTATGGTATACCTGGGCGACACACCGAGCTGAATCTTGTTGGTGCCTTGACCTGTGACAGCGCCTGTTATTACGCTGGACAAGAAAGAGGTCA
>JAAZMK010000005.1 GCA_012798865.1 Clostridiaceae bacterium
AGAAAGTGCCGCTGGCGATTGCCTACCACGGCAACATCGTCGACCTGCTCGAATACGCACTCGCGCACAACATTCACATCGAGCTTCTCTCCGACCAAACGTCGTGCCATGAACCGTACACGGGCGGTTACTGCCCGCAGGGGCTGACGTTTGAAGAGCGCACCGCGATGCTCGATCATGACCCCGAAGAGTTCCGTGTCCTCGTTGATGAAACACTCAAAAGACATTTCCGTGCGATCAAGGAATTGACGGCACGGGGAACGTACTTCTTCGATTACGGCAACTCCTTCATGAAGGCCATTTTCGACGCGGGCGTCAAAGAGATTTCGCGAAACGGTGATAACGACCGCGACGGCTTCATCTGGCCATCCTACGTGGAAGATATCATGGGACCGCTCCTTTTCGACTACGGTTACGGACCGTTCCGCTGGGTCTGCCTGTCCGGTAAGGATGAGGATCTGCGCGCGACCGATGAAGCGGCGATGTCTTGCATTGACCCCGAACGGCGTTACCAAGACCGCGACAATTACAACTGGATTCGCGACGCCGAGAAAAACAACCTCGTCGTCGGAACAAAAGCGCGTATTCTCTATAGCGACGCGTTCGGACGCATGTCGATCGCGCTCAAAATGAACGAGCTCGTCCGCGAAGGCGTGATCGGTCCCGTCATGATCGGACGCGATCACCACGACACGGGCGGAACGGATTCGCCATTCCGCGAGACCTCGAACATTCGCGACGGCAGCAACGTGACGGCGGATATGGCGACTTCCGTCTTCGCCGGCAACGCGGCGCGCGGGATGAGCCTCTGCGCCCTGCATAACGGTGGCGGCGTCGGCATCGGCAAATCGATCAACGGAGGTTTCGGGTGCGTTCTCGACGGCTCGGAGCGTATCGATGAGGTCATCCGAAACGCCGTCCTTTGGGATGTCATGGCGGGCGTCGCAAGGCGCTCATGGGCGCGCAACGAACACGCGATTGAGACGGTGATGGAATACAATCGCGTGATGGACGGATCCGACAGACTGACACTTCCCTACATCGCAGATAACGCGCTGATTGAACGCGTGTTGCGGGGAGAGCAGTAAGCAAACAATAGACTCAGCGAGTTTGGCACAGAGAACGACAGAAAATTCAAGAACAGTCATTATAACGTATAAGACAAAAGAAGCGAAAGGGAACCCTACATGACAGAAGTGAAAAAGATCGTTGAATGCGTCCCCAATTTTAGCGAAGGACGCGACCAAGAGAAGATCGAGCGCATCGTCGCACCGCTCAAAGGGCGTGAAGGTGTCCGCCTCGTCAACTACGAAGGCGACAAAGATTACAACCGCCTCGTCGTCACGGTGCTTGGCGAGCCTCAAGCCGTCAAGGAAGCCGTCCTCGACGCCATCGGTGTCGCGACGGAACTCATCGACCTCAATGTCCACGAGGGCGAACACTCCCGCATGGGCGCCACTGACGTCGTGCCCTTCATCCCGATTCGCAACATAACGATGGAGGAAGCCGTTGAGCTTTCAAAAGAGACTGCCGAAGCCATTAATGAACGTTACAGTATCCCCGTTTTCCTCTATGAGAATTCCGCGACATCGCCCGATCGTGTCAACCTCGCGTGCATCCGCAAGGGTCAGTTCGAAGGCATGCCGGAAAAGCTTCTTCAACCGGAATGGGAACCCGATTACGGCGAGCGAAAAATCCATCCAACTGCCGGTGTCACCGCCGTCTGTGCGCGTTTTTCTCTCATCGCATACAACATAGATCTTGACACGGACAATATCGACATCGCGAACAAGATCGCGCGCGCCATCCGTCAATCGGGCGGCGGCTTCCAATACATCAAGGCGGGCGGCGTCGAGCTGAAAGAAAAAGGCATCGTCCAAGTCACGATGAACATCACCGACTACCACAAAAACCCGATTTACCGCGTCTTCGAAACGGTCAAAATGGAAGCGTCGCGCTACGGCGTCTCCGTCATCGGGAGCGAAGTCGTCGGACTGGCACCGCTCGCGGCGCTGATCGAATCGCTCGAATACTACATCGGACTCCATGATTTTAACGAGGAAAAAATCATTGAGCACTGGCTGCTCGGCTGATCTCGTCAGAGAATCGTGTTGAAAGATGCCTAGCAGAGACGTGTCAGCTTTCTCCGGCTATTCGAAAGCGTCATGTGGGGCGAATACAGAGCATTCCAGTAACAGAAAAGAGAGGACGGCTATGGGCTTTTTAGTGATTGAAAACACGGCGGAACTCGTGACGCCGATCGGAAAGTCGGCACGTGGCGGGAGTGACATGAGTGAGCTTCGCGTTATTAAAGACGGCGCCGTTCTCTGCCGCGATGACAAGATACTCGCCGTCGGCACAACCGCAGAGATTGAAAAGACTCTTGCAGATCTCATACCCAACGCCTCCACCGTCGAGCGCATTGACGCCACAGGAAAGACCGTTCTTCCCGGTTACATCGATCCGCACACGCACTTCATCTTCGGCGGGTACCGCCAAGACGAGTTCCAGATGAGACTTCAAGGCGCCACCTACATGGAGATCATGGAAGCGGGTGGCGGCATCGCGGCAACAAACAGAGCGACGTATGATGCGACAGAAGAACAGCTTTACGAAGCAGGTCTCCTTCGTTTGAATCGCATGCTCGAGCTCGGCATTACCACCGTCGAAGGAAAAACCGGGTACGGCGAGGACACTGAGACGGAAAACAAGATGCTGACCGTTATGGAACGCCTCGACCGCGATCATCCCGTTGATATCGTGCGCACGTACATGGGCGCGCACTCCGTTCCGCCGGCATTCAAAGGGCGGACTGGCGATTACGTCGACTATCTGATCGCCGAGGGTTTGCCGATGGCAAAAGGGCGTGCCGATTTTTGTGATGTCTTCACGGAAAAAGGCGTTTTTGAATTGGAGGAATCGGAGAAATTGCTCCTCGCCGCGCGTGAACAAGGCTTTAAACTCAAAATGCACGCCGACGAGATCGTGCCGCTCGGCGGCGCGGGCCTCGCCGCCAAACTCCGCACCACAAGCGCCGATCATCTCCTCAAGGCGTCGGACGAGGATCTCCTCGCCATGCGAGACGCCGGCGTCGTGGCGACACTTCTGCCCTGCACGGCATTCAGTCTCCGCGAGCCGTATGCGCGCGGGCGTTTCATGATCGACAACGGCTTGGCGGTCGCGCTCGGAACGGACCTTAACCCGGGAAGCTGCTACACACAGTCGATTCCTCTCATGACAGCGCTCGCGACCATCTACATGCGGATGACGATTGAAGAGACCATCACCGCCATCACTCTCAACGCCGCCGCCGCCATCGCTCGCGCCGATACCGTCGGATCACTCGAGCCAGGAAAGAAAGCCGACATCATCATCCTCGACTGTCCCGACTACCGACATCTCTCCTACCACTTCGCGATGAACCTCGTCGAGACTGTGATAAAATCGGGGAAAATAGTCAGAAAACCTTGAGGCAGGCATGCGCGCGACGCGTTTTTTGTTCGGCAAGATTTGGCAATACGATAAGCGGATGATCGGTATGATCGTTCTCTTTAGCGTGCTGTCCGCCGTCTATCCTTTTATCTGGGTCTACGTACCGACCGCCATCATTCGATTAGCAAGCCAAGCGACCGGCGCCGTGACCGATGTGAGAAACGAGCTCTTTCTTTTGCTCGGGGTCGCCGCCGTGTTGGCGGTGGCGTGCACCTCAGCGCTCGCCTACCTTCGCGGCAACTACCGCATGCGCATGAATAACATTCGCTATCGGCTCATACGAGAACTGATCCGATACGGTCTGTCCATGCCATACGAGAACACGCTCAACCGTGATAAGCTCGATGAAATCCAAAGAGCTTACGAGGCGGTTTACGCCCCGTGGCAAGGTGCCGGCGGCATCATGTTGACGCTCCTGCAGGTCTTTGGAACGGCAGTCGCAGTTGTCGGGTTCGTCGGCGTCTTCCTCTCTCTTTCCCTTTGGATGATGCTTTTGATCCTCGTCGTCATTGCGCTGAATTTGTTGTTCAATCATAACCTCAGCAATCTTGTACATCGCGAATGGGACGAGATGAGACCGACTTACCGAAAGATTGAATCGCTGTTCCGTGAGCAACAGGATCCCTTGGCAAGAAAAGACTTTCTTTCTTACAGCTTACACGGGCTCTTTAAATCGTACACAGACCGTTACATCCTCGACATGCGTTTTATTCTCGAATCCGTCCTGAAAAGGAAAGTCGGCTGGCAGACTGCCCTCGCACTTGTCGACCTTGTAAAAGACGCCGTCGTTTACGGTTGGCTGATCAGCTTGTATTTGCGCGGAGACATCGACATCGCGCTTTTCTTTTTCTACAGCTCGGGCGTGATCACATTCGTCGCGCTCGCCCAACAACTCATGTTCGATCTCACGAGTATCCGACGCGACGCCGGCAAGCTGTCTTCTTACATCGAGCTGAGCCAGAGCGTATCGCTAACCGATTCTCCGTATGGGAAGCCAGCCGCGACACTCTCCCCATCGTCTTTCTCCACGAAGAGCGATGCCGAAGACGCGATAACCGTCGACATACGTAACGTCTCTTTCCGGTATCCCGGTACGGAACACTGGGTGCTTCGCGACGTCAATCTCTCGATCAAGGCCGGCGAAAAGATCGCGCTTGTCGGCGAGAACGGCTCAGGCAAAACGACCCTGGTCATGTTATTGTCCCGTCTCTACCGACCGAGCGAGGGAGAGATCCTCTTCAACGGCATCAACATCTGGGATTACGACGAGGACGACTTCCGTGCGCTGTTAGGCGTCGTCTTTCAGGACGCGATCATTCTCCCCTTCTCTATAAGCGAGAACATCACCCTGTCGTCCAATCCTGATGAGGTCCGACTGCAGAAAGCTATCGACAGCGCTGCCTTTACATCAACCGTCTCCCTACAGAAAAACGGACTTGACACAACACTCCTTCGCATCCTTGACGATGAGGGCGTCGACCTCTCAGGCGGTCAAAGGCAGAAACTGTTTCTTTCGCGCGCGCTTTACAAAGACACGAGCCGCATCCTCCTGCTTGACGAGCCGACAGCGGCCCTTGACGCGCTCGCGGAACAGGAGCTCTATCAGCATTATCACGAGCTCACAGAGGGTCAGACGAGCGTCTTTGTCTCCCATCGCCTTGCGAGCACACAGTTTTGTGACCGCGTCGCTTTTCTGTCGGACGGAAAAATCGCTGAACTCGGCTCACATGAAGAGCTTTTCGCAAGGGGAGGTCTCTACCACGACATGTACGAGATACAGGCGAAAAATTATCGAATGGAGGGCGGCGGATGAGATATCTCTTAAAAATCATGCGTCTCCTCTGCCGACAACAGCCAGGATATGCGTGGAGACTCGTGGCGGTCTCCATCGTCACGGGCGTCGCGCCGCTCATCAATATCTTC
The DNA here is from genome assembly GCA_012798865.1 of Clostridiaceae bacterium. Taxonomy (GTDB): domain Bacteria; phylum Bacillota; class Clostridia; order Saccharofermentanales; family DTU023; genus UBA4923. The sequence goes on from JAAZMK010000005.1 coordinate 5,416, forward strand.
ATCCCTCGCCTGATCATCGATGAACTCTTGGGCGCGCAGAGAACCGCGTGGCTTCTCTCCCTCACGCTCGGTCTCGCCATCGGAAACCTCGTGATGATGATGCTCGACAGTCTGCTTACCAACAGGGTCGCTCTTATGATGAATATCGCGGATGCTCACGCAAAAGAAATCCTCGCCGAAAAAGCGCTCCGCATTCCGCTTTCGGAAAGCGAGAGAAAGACAAATCTTGACCTCCTCGAGCGCGCTCGCTTCGGCATCTATCACCTGAATAATCTCGATGCTACCATGAAGAAGCTGGGCGGATCGCTCGTCAGCCTGCTCTCCGTTCTCGTCATTGTTCTGATGGGAAGTCCGCTCTTAGCGTTCCTGATCCTTGCGATCAATTTCCCCACTCTTTACTGCCTAAAAAAGATTAAATATCTTGAAGCGGACAACGCCGAACGAAGCGCGCCTGAGAACAGGGCATTTAGTTATTTCACACATCTAGCGATCGACTACCGATACGCAAAAGATTTGAAGCTTTACGACGGCATCTCTCTCATGATGGAGAAAGCGCAAACGAACATGGACCGCATTCTAAAAATTAACCACGCGTACTTCACAAAGATCGGTTTTTGGAACGGAATCGTCGGAAGTCTCGTCGAATTCCAATCCGTCGCTATCTTCGCCGTGCTCGGCATTCGGCTTCTGCTCAAACAAATCACAGTCGGGACTTTTACGATGCTGTATAGCGCCGGACGGCAGATGGGGAGAGCGCTTAACAATATCCTGCAAAGCGCCAACGAGCTGATGACGGTCAATCTGCACATCAAACCGCTCGTCGAATACCTTGAGCTTCCCGAAAGCAGCGAAGATTTTACACTACACGCCGTCGATCATTGTGACGATAAGACCGAGCTTGACGAAGACGTAAGGCGCTGTCTTGAACAGGCGGCGGACGGCGTTCTCGAATGGCGCGTGGAACACGTCTCGTTCAAGTACCCGACAGGCGAGAACCTTGTGCTCGATAACTGTTCGTTGAAAATCCATTCGGGTGAACGCATCGCGCTTGTCGGTACGAACGGCGCCGGCAAAACAACACTCGTGAAGTTGCTGTGCCGCTATTACGAACAGCAATCAGGCAGCATCACGCTCAACGGCGTCGACATCAGGCGTATCCCGCTGCACTTGTACAACGCGATCCTTTCCCCGACCTTTCAGGATTTTCGTCTCTTTGCGTTCCAAATAGCTGAGAATATTTCGTGTAAAGCCTTCGACAAGATGACGTCCGACGATGAGCAGAGAACGGTAGATGCCGTCGACAAACTCGGCTTGAAGGAATGGGTGTCGGGACTCCCGTTTGGCGTGAACACGTATCATTCCTCTACTCTTTCAGATGATGGTGTACTGCCCTCCGGCGGTCAGGCTCAGAAGATCGCCCTTGCTCGTTCACTTGCACACGCGGGACCGTTTGTGATCATGGATGAACCGACGGCAGCGCTTGACCCGAAGAGCGAGGAAGAGATATTCCACCAGATGTTGACTCTCAGCGAACATACGACGTCGCTCTTCATTTCGCATCGCCTGTCAAGCACACGTTATGCTGATCGTATCCTCGTACTCGACCAAGGATGCATCGTCGAGCAGGGAAGCCACCGCGAGCTGCTTGCCAACGGCAGACTCTATGCGCGCATGTACAAGGCGCAGGCGGCACTCTATCGCTGACAACCCTTTTCCATTTACGTGCAAACGCACATGATTCTTTGGTTTTTCATTATCTGCATCTCTAGGGATCGGACGCTTTTGTCGTCTTGCGCACAACACACTCGTACGAGTCTTCATCTATAATGTCATCAAAGATTAATGAAGTGAGGAGTGTTTGCCATGATCCAAGTCAATGCCATCGGCGACGCCTGTCCGTTGCCCGTGATTAAAGTTAGAAAAGCGCTTGAACAGATGACTTCAGGTGAACTCGAAGTTCTCGTCGACAACGATGTCGCCGTGCAGAACATTGAGCGATTCGCCAAGTCCAGAAATTGCGCTTTCAGCTATGAGGGAGGAGACGGCACGTATACAATCCGAATCGTCAAGCCTGATGACTCTGCAGCGGAAGACACACATGCACAAGAAGACGTCGTACGGGAGTATTCCTCTCGCGCCGCCAAGAATGTAGTTGCGATCGCGTCGGACAAGATGGGACGCGGGGACGATGTTTTGGGCGACATCCTGATGAAGAGCTTCTTCTTTACGCTGACGCAACTCGACGATTTGCCGCACACGCTTTTGCTCTACAATGCGGGCGCGAAGCTGTCTATTCACGGAAGCCCTGTGCTGAAAGATCTCGTCGCGTTGGGCGAGGCAGGTGTAAGAATCATGACATGCGGGACGTGTCTAAACCATTTCGGCATCGCGGATCAGCTCGCTATCGGTGAGATTACGAACATGTACGACATCGTTGACCAGCTGCGGACAGCGACGCACATCATCAGACCCTAACTCGATTAGCCCGCAAAGGCAACGCGCATGAGAGCATGAGAGAGCGAGCGCCAAAACTCGTCATCACATTCCGGTCGACGACCGACGCCATGATGATGGAGAAAAAATGCCCCGAAGGGACAGGAAGGCTTATCCCCGTCCCACGTGAAATCAGCCGAGGGTGCGGTTTGGCGTGGGCAGCGGAGCCCGATCAGGAAGAATATCTCCTCGGCATCATGCGCGAGAACGACATCCCTTGGCTCGAGAAGAAAATCATCGAGTTTTACGATTTTTAACTCACTGCAAAACATGAAGCGGTCTGCTCTTATCACCGCGCAGACCGCTATTTTTCACAACGTTTGAAAATATAATAACCGAGAGCGATTAGTCTGCGTTTTTCATAACTTCTGTTCGCGCTCTCTTTGAATATGGAGCTTGATCGCCTCGACGGCGACGCGAATGCCGCGCATCGTATCATGGCTTTCCGAATCGTCCATCCCTCTGGCGCGCCGTTCTTGATTCCAAATGGTATTCAGAATGCACGCGGCTTTCGCACCGAGCGATTGGCAGACGATGTAGAGCGCAGCGCTCTCCATCTCCGAGGCGAGCGTCCCGCCTCTGAGCCAAGCCTCCCATTTTTGTTCCAGATCGTAGCTCACGGGCATACGACCGGGTGAATGCTGACCATAGAAAGAGTCCTTACACTGAACAACCCCGGTATGGAATCGGTAGCCTCCTTCGCGAGCGGCATCGACGAGACAGCCCGTCAATTCAAAATCGGCGACAGCCGGGAACTCGATCGGGAGATACTCGCGCGTCGTCCCTTCCATCCTGATGGCACCTGTCGCAATCACGAGATCGCCACCCATCACGGGGAGCGCCATGCCGCCGCACGTGCCCACGCGTATGAAGTTGCGGACACCCGTCATGAACAATTCCTCTATGCCGATCGCGGTTGACGGACCGCCCATCCCCGTTGACATAACGAGAATCGGTTCGCCGAGAAGTGATCCCTGCCACGTCGTATACTCGCGATTTCTGCCAATGAAATGCGGATCGTCCAACAGCATGGCAATCTTCTCCACGCGCCCGGGATCTCCCGGAAGCAGAGCGTACTTCGCACCGTGTGAATCATCAAGTTGAATGTGATAAAGCTTTTCCATATGATCCTCCCACTCAAGCAAACGCATCTTTTACGTATGTACGACCGCAATAGGCGGCGGCGATCTTTGCCGCAACATAAGCGTTGTTCAGAACGAGCGCGATGTTCGCCGTGAGACTCTCGCCTCCTGTCTCCGCGACGATGTTCTCAAGCAGGAACGGTGAGACATCCTTGCCCGTGATCCCTTGTTCATCGGTCTTAGCGACGGCATTGGCGATGGCGCGGTCGATTTTCTCTTTGTCCATCGCATCTTTTTCCGGAATTGGGTTGGCGATGACCATGCCGCCAGGGAATCCGAGAGACCGCGAAATACGGTATATTGCCGCCACTTCCTCCGGCGTGTCAACTCGCATCGGCAATTTGTATCCGCTCTCTCTCGTGTAGAAAGCCGGCATGTCATCCGTCCCGTACCCGATGACCGGGATACCTCCCGTCTCGAGGTATTCGAGTGTCCGCCCGATGTCGAGAATCGATTTTGCGCCCGCGCAAATGACGACAACGGGCGTGTTCGCGAGCTCTTCCAAATCGGCAGAGATGTCCATGGTATCTTCGCCGTGTCGATGGACACCGCCGATCCCGCCTGTCGCAAAGAACGGAATCCCGGCGAGGTGAGACGCGATCATCGTCCCGCTTACAGTCAATGACCCCGTGAGTCCTTTCGTGAGCACGTAAGCAATATCTCGACGCGACGTTTTCGTTGCGCTCAAACCCTCCATGCCGAACCGTTCAATTTCGGCTGGCGACAACCCGACGCGAATTTTACCGTCAAGGATACCGATCGTTGCCGGCAACGCACCGCCGCGGTACACTTCCTGTTCCACGGCGAACGCCGTCTCCACGTTCTTAGGATACGGCATCCCGTGCGAAATAATCGTTGTCTCGAGCGCGACGATTGGAAAGCCTTTACGAAGCGCCTCCGATACTTCTCTTGATAAATGAATGTATTGCTTCAAAGATTCCATGTTTTTGTCTCCAACGAAAATTTGTTTTAATAGCTGTTTCATCGCTCACCTTTCAGAGAACCTGAATCGTTAGTTTTGAAGAAGCGGCTCGTTGTTCGAGCGCCTCGATTGTTATCGCTTCATTGACGGCGCCCGGCGATTCAAGAGCGAGCGACGCGGCAGCTTGAGAAAGACGCGCTGCATCGTCAAGCGTGTGACCCGATATCGTCGCCCATGCAAAGACGGCGCACATCGCGTCACCCGCTCCCGTCGTATTAATAATACTGGTCGTTTTCACAATACGTCCATCCACCTCTTTCTCGACCACGCAATCGTATTGCGTCGCGACGGTCTGCCGCCCATCGGCAAACAGAGCGCCTTCTGCGCCGAGTGAAAGGCAAATTCGTTCAATCCCATTCGCAAGCAATTGATGGATCGCTTTGACTGCGGCTTCAAAGCTCGCAATCCGATGTCCCGTTAAGTGCTCTGCCTCAATACGATTGAGCTTCATACCTGCGAGTCGATGGAAAACCGGCTTCAGCCGATCGACTTTTGCCTGAGAGACAGCATCCGCAAAGATCGGAATCTCCCATTCATTCGCTAAATGGACGATCACATTTTCCGGAAGATTCGCATCAATTACCGCCGCACAAGGATGCATCGGTCGTGAATCAACTTCGCGGAATAAAGTAGAGGCAAGCGTGCACCAATTTTCAACATCGCGAGGTGCAAGCGACTCGATGGCTCTCATATCGTTGATGGCGGCAATCATATCGCCTGTTTCATCGTTGATGGCGATATAGCGTGAAGTCGAAAGATCTGATCTCACAAGCACATGATCGAGCTCCAGGTTCGACTCGCGACCGATCGCGTCTAAAGCCAACCCGACGGAATCTTCCCCTCTTACGGACAAAAAATAAACGGGACGCGTGAGTAATGCGAGATTGCGTGCAATATTGAACGCGACGCCTCCCGCACGTTCTACAACATTCCCCGGTGTCGAATCGCTTAAATGAAAAGGTTGCCGAGCCGTCGCGATGAGGTCAAGATTTTGACCTCCCGCGACGAGCCAAATTGCATCCGACATCTGTTACTGTCCTTTAAAGTAGGGCTGACCGACAGCTTTAGGCGGAGTCGACCGATCGACAAACACCATAAGAACGAGAAGTGTCAGCACATAGGGGAGCATCGCAAGAATCTGCGTAGGCAACCAAGGCGTACCGGCAAGGATGACGGTGAGCGCCTGAGCAAAACCGAACAATAGACACGCGAGTGTCGCACCGATAGGTCTCCAGTTTCCGAAGATAACGGCTGCCAATGCGATAAATCCTTGACCGCTGATCACGCTAGGGGTAAACCTTCCGGCGATCGCGAGAGCCGTAACTCCGCCCCCAAGACCTGCCAGCACGCCTGAAAGCGTCGTGCAAACGTAGCGAATGAGCGTGACGTTGACGCCGAGCGTATCGGCTGCGCCCGGATGTTCGCCGCATGCCCTGACACGCAATCCCGTCTTCGTTTTATAAAGAACGAACCACACGACCAACGCGATCACGAACGCTAAGATCACCGTGAGATCGATTTCTGCGGACTGCAGCAGGCGTGAATTCGATTTATCGACACCCAACAGTTCCAAAACTTTCGGAATGCCTTTCGGAACGGTGTTCGACTGAGCGGCACCGTTAAACAAACGGCGCGTAATGAATGTCGCTATACCGAGTCCGACGAGATTGAGCGCGATACCTGAAATAATCTGGTTGCCCTTAGCGGTCACAGCAATAAAAGCATGGATTAATGCCAAAAAGCCGCCGAAAACAGCACCCGCCAGGAGACCCAACCAAGGGTTCGCCGCGAAAAAACCAACGATGGCAGCACCGCAAGCGCCGAACGCCATCATGCCCTCAAGTCCGATGTTGTCAACGCCGGAACGCTGTGTCAAAACGCCGCCGATCGCTGTAAAGATCAAAGGCGATGAGTACATGAGCGTAATGGAGATCGTCAGAACAATCGTGTTAAGAAATTCCATGGCGTTTACTCCTTCCTTTCAAGGCGTTCAGCAAGCCTCGGCAACGCGGGTGCCAGCGCAATGCATAGGACAAGCGTACCGATCATGATGTTGATAATCTCTGTCGGCGCTCTCATTCTCGACTGAATTTCGAGACCTCCGAACTTCAGAGCCGCATAGAGAAGACCCGCAAAAACGCAACCGATCGGATGATTGCTGGCGATCAGAGCGACGGATATGCCGTCCCATCCGTAACCCTCCGTTGTGCCTAGCATCGTAATGTAGTAGGACGTTGACATGACGAGCATCGCACCGCCGACGGCTGCCACACCGCCCGAGATAAACATGGACATCAGAGCGTTGCGTTTGACCGGCATGGCGGAAAATTCCGCGGCATAGCGGTTGTAGCCTACGGCGCGAAGCTCATACCCAAGGCGCGTGTATTTGAGAATGAGCCAAAGAAGGAGCGCCGTGATGAGCATAATGATGATCGCATACCCGGCATCCGTCCTGATAAACGGTCTCAGGAACGGCGAGCTCTCACTAAGCGCTTGACCTTCTGCCGTTGTTCGGAAATCCCTGTGAAAGAAGTTGATCTTCGCCGTATCGAGGATTTCAGGTGAATGTTGTGAACCCGGCACTTTGACGCTCTTCATGTTCACGATAAAAATCATGAAGTAGTAAGCGATCCAGTTCAACATAATCGTAGAAATGACCTCGTGGATATTGAACCGATTCTTCAGCCACGCCGCAAAACCGGCATAAAGACCACCCACAGCAAAAGCACATAGAATAATAAACAGGGGGTGAAGGATGGGCGGCATTGGAACATAGAAGCCGACAATCGCCCCCGTGATTTGTCCGAGAATAAACTGACCTTCCGCACCGATGTTAAATAATCCCGTACGTCCGGCAAATGCGACGGCGAGACCGGTCATGGCGATCGGCACCGAATCCACTATGACCTGCATGATGCGGTTCGTGCTGGAGAAGACACCGGTAAACATATAAGAAAAACCTTTGACCGGATCATAGCCCCCAGTGCAAGTGCAAGCGTGCCGATTATAAACCCGATGATCAGCGCTAGAACAACCGCAGCCATCGGTCTCCTTAGAGCTTTGGCTAACCATGCCCTCATTGTCCACCTCCTGCCATCAGAAGCCCGATCGCCTGCTCATCCGTTTCCTCGGGATCGAGGTCCGCGACCATCGAACCGTTATAGATGACATTGATACGATCGGCAATATCGAGTACTTCATCGAGTTCAAACGAAACGAGAAGCACAGCCCTGCCTTGGTCGCGCTGTTCGACGAGTGCGCTTCTCACAAATTCAATCGCACCGACATCGAGTCCTCGTGTTGGTTGACATGCAATCAGGAGGTCCGGCTCCTGTTCAACCGTGCGAGCGACAATGACTTTTTGCTGATTGCCTCCCGACAATTCCCTCACCGGTTGCATGGAACAATCCGCCGGACGAATATCGAATTCCTCAATCAGTCTTTCCGCATAATCATCGACTTTCTTCCAAGATATAAAAGGTCCGCGACCCGAAAAACGCTTTTCCTTATAGGTCTCAAGAATGAGGTTTTCTCCGACGTTAAATTCGAGCACAAGCCCTCGCTTGTGACGATCCTCGTGGATTGTTTTGATGCCCGCGTTGTGTGTATCAATCGGCATCCCGTTCGCAATATCGACACCGTTAACGAGAATCTCGCCCGATTCGGATTTTCTAAGCCCCGTGATGGCTTCGATCAGCTCCGTCTGCCCATTTCCGTCAACACCGGCGATGGCGAGAATTTCGCCGCGCCGCACATGCATTGAGAGGTCTCTCACCTGTGGAATGCCGCGGGCATCTTTAACCGTGAGATTGCGGATTTCCATGACTTTTTCACCGGGTTTTGCCTTGTCTTTAGCCGTTGTCAGCTTGACTTCGCGTCCGACCATCATGGAAGCGAGATCTTTTTCCGTAACGTCACTGACACGGACAGTGCCTACCAACTTACCACGCCTGATGACCGTGCAATCATCGGCAGCGGCCATGATCTCCTTCAGCTTATGCGTAATGATGATGATCGTCTTGCCATCGGCGACGAGACTTCTCATCGTCACGATCAGACTATCAATTTCCTGCGGAGTGAGAACGGCCGTCGGTTCATCGAGAATCAGAATGTCAACGCCGCGGAACAGCGCTTTCAATATTTCGACGCGTTGTTGCGTCGCGACAGAAACGTCCATAATGACTTCCTCGGGATCGACCTCGAGCCCGTATTGTTTGCCGAAGTCGCGGATCATGTCATTCATCAAAGCATGATCAAGACGCCCGAGCGATTTTGTCGGCTCGCTCCCGAGCACAATGTTCTCAGCGATGGTCATATTTTCCACTAGCATGAAATGCTGGTGCACCATGCCGATGCCATGTGATATGGCTTGTTTCGGATTGCGAATGTCTACCGTCTCGCCGTCGATCTTAATCTCGCCTGCGTCGCCCGAATACAGACCGTACAGGATTTTCATCAAGGTTGATTTCCCCGCGCCGTTCTCTCCGAGCAGCGCATGTATCGTACCCGTGCGAACCCTGAGATCAACGTTGTCGAGTGCCTTGAAATGACCGAATGATTTTGAGATGCCGATCATTTCGACGGCAAACTCAGCTGAATCCTTCTTCATGTTGTCTCTCCATAGCGAACGCCCGGATGCCCATTACGGAGCACCCGGGCAAGCTTTCAGCGAATGATATCAATCATCCATGAACGACGTGCTGATTAATCGAGATTCGCTTTCCAAGCCTCGAATTCTTCAGCCGAGATCGGGCATTTGATCTCGCCCGCGATAATTTTCTTCTCGATCTCTTTCGTTTTGTCGAGGAGCTCTTTCGGGACGTGCTTGTCAGACGATGGCGCGATGCCGACTCCGCCCTCCTTCAGCCCAAAATAGAATGTCTTACCCCCGACGTCCTCACCATCGAGAACTTTCTTCGACAGCTCATAGACAGCTTGGTCGACGTTCTTCAGCGCCGATGTCAGCACATGGTCGGGAGCCAGAGCATTCTGGTCGAGGTCAACGCCGATAGCCCATTTATCAAGCTCTTTCGCCGCGGTAATCGCGCCGGAGCCAGCCTGACCGGCAGCGTGGTAGACGATGTCCGCGCCGTCCGAGTACATCTTCGTGGCGGTCGCCTTACCCTTCGCCGTATCGCCGAACGTGTCGATCGTCACGGCATCGACGCGGATCTCTTTCCCAAGCTCCCGTGCGGCATACTCAACACCGGCGAGATAACCGTACTGGAAGCGGAACATGACATCGCCTTCCATGCCGAGAATAAAGCCGACATGGTCAGTTTTCGTCATGTGACCGGCGATGTAGCCGACGAGGAACGACGATTCTTCAGAATGGAACATGGCGCCGACCGCATTCGGAAGCTCACCTTCCGCGTAGCCTTGGTCGACGATCGCAAAAAGACGGTCAGGATGCGCCTTCGACGCATCCGCAATCGCTTGGGCCATCATGAAGCCGATACCCCAAATGACATCGGCACCCTCTTCAGACTTGCGGTCAAGGTTCGTCTTATAATCGGCTTCTTTCTCCGACTCAAGGAATGAAATTTCGACACCTTCTTTTTCCAGTCTCTCCATGCCGTTCCATGCTGACTGGTTAAAAGACTCGTCGTTGATGCCGCCGATGTCAGTAATCATCGCGACTTTCTTTCCTTTGTACTTCCCTGCGTCTACACCTGGGTCGTCATCTTTCGGTCCACATCCGACCACGAAGGTCAGAACGAGAGCCATCACCAGAAGTAGGCAAAACAGTTTCCTTTTCATTTTTTCCTCCTATTTTAGCTGCTGCCGCTGCTTCCGTTCGACCGGCTTTGCAAGCGGGTCCACCTATTTTAAAGACTCCGCAAATGAGAGTCATTTAAACATTACAATCCATGCCGCCCTATTCCAACAGATAATCGAGATCTTCGGGTCCGAACGAATGCGGCAAAAGCGCATTCAAGCTCGACTCAAAGTATTCCGTAGGAGATGTTGCAACGAAGATAAGCAGTTCTCCGGAAGGAGGTAAAAATTCGCGAAGAACCTGGCGACAAATCCCGCACGGGTACGCTAAATCGAGATGCTCTAAATCGGCATTCTCCTCAGCGCCGACAACTGCGATGGCGATAAAAGACTTGGCGCCCTCAGACACGGCTTTGACCGCCGCTGTTCGCTCCGCGCATATGGTCGCGCCATACGATGCATTCTCTATATTCGCACCCCGGAAAATTCTGCCGTCAGTAGTCAAGATAGCTGCACCAACCTTAAAACGGGAATACGGGGCATAGCTATTCTCTCGTGCCAAAAAAGCCTCTTTGACTAGGCGTTGTTTCATCTCTTCTTTAATCATCGTAAAGCAAACCTTTTTTCTTGACCGGAGAATGTGTTCGAAGGGCAAGGCGAATTCTTTCCGAAACGACCCGGCGCTTCCATATCATTCGTCTAATGAACGCCCTCATTTTACCATACTTTATAGGTTAATCCGACAAGTTGCGCCCTCTAATCCGCAAACAATTTATGTTTCAGTTTATGTTTCGACTTACCGTCACAAAATCTGATTTGTTCATAATGATTCTATTATTATCGAGGGCACGAAAGATTTAGCTGACATCAAAACTAAAGCGCCATTTGAAAATATGCATGGAAACAACTTTAAAGAGCAGGTAGTAAAGACACCTACATTATCTCTAAGAGAAAGATAACAGACTCTAAAGCAAAAGAAAATCCCGTATGGTCGCCTAATGGTCAATCATTTGAAGCAACATGTAAACTGCCGGTCGATTGATCTCAATCCACCCGTCGTCGCCGTGCTGCTTTTCGAGTTTTTTTGCCTGATCCAGCCACGCATCAAAATATTCCTGCCCTGTTTCTGCTTCAAGTTTAAGCGCAGATTCCGGCGCCAGTTCATCCAAGATGATTCGCATGAGATGCCCTTTTAGTCCCGTCTGATCGCCGCGTAAGAATTCCGAGAAGATGTGTTGAAGCGTGCCGGCTTTGTCCGCCAACAATTGTTCATGTTCCTTCTTGTGTGCCTTCAGATAATCTCCCGGATTGGAGGAATCTTCAGGAGAAGACATGATGGTGTCAAACAATGCGCTGATCATGGTATCGTAGGGCAAGGACCGGGAAACAAAGAACGTGCACTCTTCAATATCCGAATCCAAGACCTCCGCGAGCACAAACCACCCCGCCATGTCGCAAGTGCCGGGGTAATAAGGATTGTTTGCCGGAACGACATCCATCATAAGGGTGGAGCCGTTAACGGTCACGTTCATAAGCTTAAACCTGTTAGAACCGCTGACTGTTGTCACGTAGACGACCAACACCGTATGGTTGGCAAAGAAATCGTCATTATACGCGGCGGTTACCTCATTGAACGATGGCACTTCATCATATCTGCCGCTAAACGACAGAACACCTTGGAACGTTGTCTTAAACTGTTCCAAGTCTGCCCTTGTATCAAACTTGTAGATCGGGTTATGCGGCGTCGAGTTGATTACAAATACGCCCGGATTCAAGCTCTCGGTCAAAATGCGGTCATCCTCCGTCCAACCTGCCCACGCCACATGTGAATTGGTCTCAATGAAGCGCGGTTCATTTTTCACGATTTTGATGGCATAGACCTTTTCCAACTGAGCAGGATAAGTTTCCAGTATGCCGCCATTGTACTCAATGACCACGGTATCGCCCACGTTCGGCACCGGGGATGCGGGCAGGAACTCCACAGGAACGAAGAAGCTGTCAGACGACGCCAGTTCCGCGGAGCCTTCAATCGGTTTTACCAACATGTTACCGTTGTCGATGTCTGTAATGATCGCCGTCAGTGTCTTCGTAACAGCGTTCACATCGGTACGCGCAGCCGGCACTTCCCCCGAAGGACTTGACAGCGTCTTTTGGTTTGTTAAAAGGCATACTGCTAGGATCACACAGGCAACTACGGCGACGGCTATGATCCAAAAGGTCGGTTTCTTATAGTTCAATACGCCCTTCACCCTCTCCTTTATTCCCGTTTCGCCAAAAGCGAGCGGACAAGCGGTGATCCGCTTTTGCGGCAGACTGCAATCGAGAAGCGCCTGGGAGTACCTGACCATGCTTTCTTTGTCCATTTCCCGGATGACCTTTTCATCACAAGCCATTTCGATATCACGGCAAAGCAGTATATAGGCGACCCAGCACAACGGATTAAACCAGTAGATCGCCAGCAGAAGAAATCCGAGCGGTTTCCACCAATGGTCACGGCGCTGAATGTGCGCGCGCTCGTGGTGAATCACGCAGTCAAGCGTTTCCCCGGTTAGCGAGGAAGGCACATAGATCATCGGCTTGAACACGCCGAGGATAAAGGGCGCATGGATTTCATCGCACATCTTGATGTGATCCCCCAGAAGAATGGCGGTCGAAACCGTCCTTTTCAATCTTAAATAGCTTACCAAGGCATAGAGGAGCAAAGCGACAACTCCTGCGACCCATATGACCGCGACGAGAGGCAGGGCGACCTGCAAGGGATTGCTGCTCACAACGGGAGCGGGCATTACTGAATCCGCAACGATCGGATTGACCGTATTCGTGACCGTTGTGATGCCTGAATGGTCGGCTGGGAACTGTGACAGAACAAGATCGGCAGGGATGGTCTCACGGCTTGAGATCAAGCTGAAGGCGCTTTCAATGGTAAACGGACAGACAAGCCGAATGGCGACTAAAGCCCAAAGCAGACAGACTATCCATTTCGGCGCCTTCTTCAGCAGGGCGCGCGCCAGCACCACGGCGAGAATGAGCCAGCTTGCCGTGATGCTCATATTCAAGATCTTTAGAAATACTGCGCTCATGTTCATTCCTCCTTCTTGAAGGTATCGATCATTCTTTGAATCTCATCCGCCTCTTGAACCGTCAGGTCATTTCGGGAAATGAACGCTGAGACAAATGCAGGCAGAGAGCCTTGGTAGGAATCCTCGACAATCTGTTCGCTTTTCAGCGAATAGAATGCTTCGCGGGAGATCAGGGAGGAAACGACGCCATCGACGTTTTGAAGCAGCCCTTTTTCACAGAGCTTGCGGAGCACCGTATAAGTCGTCGACTTTTTCCAGTTCAGTTCCTTCCTGCAAATCTTGACGAGTTCACCGGAACCGATCGGTTCATGTGCCCACACAATATCCGCGAACCGCTCCTGTACGGCACCAAGTTCAATGTCGATCATCTGAAACGCTCCTCTCGAAGGTCTATTTCGATAAACCTCACCTTAAGTTTACTCGGATAAACCCAATCTGTCAAGCGACTGACCGATCACGAGAATACTTTTCTATGACGGATTTCATCGAGTCTCGACGAAATCCGGTTTGAAAACATAATATAGCCCTGAAACAGAGATATGGGAGTGAGCGTTTCCGACAACCATTCTTTCGACTGAAAAACCTGCCTAAAACGAGAAAAATCACCAGCAAAAGAGCCTGCCCTGTGTCGGCTTACTCACATAGGATTACCGAAAAACTCGTAGTCAAAAATTGCAAATCTATGGGGCAGCAAGATGGTGAGAGTAACGGCTTTCATGGTTATCAACATGAATGAGGGTGTCTCAAATCACTCAATAAAGTGTTTTGAGACACCCCCTGATTTGGTGCCCAGAGCAGGAATCGAACCAGCGACACACGGATTTTCAGTCCGTTGCTCTACCGACTGAGCTATCTGGGCTTAAACAGTTGCCGGTTTTGAAACCGGCAACTGTTTGGCGACGCAGAAGGGACTCGAACCCTCGACCTCCAGCTTGACAGGCTGGCATTCTAACCGTCTGAACTACTGCGCCGTACACCTCGTTTTCGAACGCCATGCAAGGATAACAGATAAATGAAATGATTGTCAACCGGTCAAAGAGAGGGTTCAAAACGAATAGAACGAAAGCTGAATGCCAACTTGTTTTGACGGCAAGTAGCGTGGGCAGAACGATTAATTCCTAACCATCGCATGTTCAATTTCATTTGAAAAGCTCAACTTATTCAGTCAGCTGGTTTATCCGCCACCATGGGGGGAGTAAAGCTATAGAAATACTCCCGTTCATCAAACCGGCTAACGGGACGTATGGGTGTGCGACCAAATAAGTAGTCGATAGAAACTTGGAAATATTCTGCGATTTTTATAAGCATACAGTAATCGGGCTGGCGTTCGCCGCGCTCATATTTAGAAATTGTCTGTCTGGTGACATTGAGATCAACGGCAATGTCATCTTGCCGAAGTCTCTTCTCTTTCCGCAACTCTCTGAGACGATCCCCGAATATTTGGCGCTGTTCATCCATACGTATGTGAAGTATGAATTGAGACTGGAAAATGCTCAAGAAAATGCATTGAATATGCTACAAACTGGCGCATTTGGCGCCTATGGACGGCAACTTGTCAAAGATGGGCTTTTGTGCAATTATTAAGCGTGCGGGTGCGATATGTTGGCTTCTCGGAGTGCGGACGCCCTTTAATTAAGGCAAAAGTATTAAATTCGCACCGACTATTGCACTTATAGTGAGAAACGATCCGCGACAAATGGGAGCATAGCTCAGCAGGGAGAGCACTTGCCTTACAAGCAAGGGGTCATCGGTTCGAGCCCGGTTGCTCCCACCAAATACCCTTGTAACACAGCTGTTACAGGGGTATTGCTTTTTCTTGATACTAAATTGAAACTATCTCTGTTTTTTGATTCCATGGCTCACAGATGATTTTGAATGAGTGAAAGACATACATAGGGAAGCCTCATGAGCGACTGATAGTAAGCAATGGGAGCCATCTTACTACTGAAAATTCAATGGAAATCTCGGTCGCCGAAGGCGGGTGGACTTCAAACACCGCGGCTGACCTTCTGCGAGCGCGACTTCCAATTCACTGAAAAGTCACTCTTTTGCGTCAAGTTATTATCTGTTCATTGCACGCTGTAAATCGGTATGATTCGATCCCCCAGGTGATACGATAGAGACCGGAAGGGGTTGATAGAAATGTCTGAAGAAAAAGAAAAATACTACTTTGACCCAGTATACAAAAATCTTGTGAAAGATGATGGGGTTTGGTTCTTCGTTTATGAAAATGGAAACTGAGTTCGCAATCGATACTACGAAGGCATTCTCATGGGGGATTGTTGGTGTGATCCCATTACACGAGAAAGAGCTGAGGAGCTCATTCAAGAATATGAAGGTGGTCAACATGCCGTTAGTCGATGACCTTATTCGCAGAACACAGCTCGAGGGGCAAAGCACTGAAGAATGGATAAAGCTATTCGATGAAGTCTGTGCATTCTTGGATGGTGACTACCCTGAGGCTGATAAAGAGAGGTTGAAAAAAGAAGGATGGATGGAAGTGATGTGCAGGATAGTTGCGTGGGCGGGGTATATTGAAGAGGACGAATAAAACTTTGAACGCGATGCATGATAGGCGGTCGGTTTGCCGCTTCTTCAACAACACTCTTCTATATAACTAATAAAAAATGTTTCCAGAAAAATCCCATCCGTAGATTTCCGGCAGCAGATCCTTACCAGCTTTTTCACAAGCTTCTACGTGCTGCTCAAGCGTTTCATAAGACTCTGAAAGGGGAATCATTTCCATAGGCAAAATTTGACCAGTTACAGCCTTGTATCTGTTCTTCAGCGCCTGAAATCTTTTTGATTCAACATCGATCATCTGCACCGGCTCCTTAAGCAAGCTATACCTTATACACTACTAGACGTCCACAGGTAAAGTATATCTAAGTCTATTAACTTAGGTCATGTTTGCACTCTGTCTTTTTCTAACGTTCAAGTATCCGATATGGATATCCGTTTGCCTTCCGAAAGCAATTAAAAAATGACGAATAGAGCATGGTAACATGGCAAAAAACAGTAAGTAAGAAAGAAAAAACATGACGCTAACGACAAGTGAAAATGACTATATTGATAAGAACTTCGTTGTTGATGCGAGCAAAGAAGGAGAATAATTTGAGATTTAAGTGGCTGAATTATTTGGCTGATCTTGTTAAGAGCAAGAAAAAAGGGGCTTACCCTTTCTGCGGTGCTGATGCAGTGCATTATGCGATTACTATCCTGTGCGAAGAGCGTGGCGATGGGTTTGGTGTGACGCGTGCAATAGGCGAGACGCTCATTCGATAAGAGGTTTTAAAGACAACTTTCCAAGAGAAGCCTAGTCATGAATATTCCGACCTAAGTTGACCGTTCCGCACGTAGAGAGCCATCAAATTGAACTTTTTAGAGCGAGACCTTCAGCGGACGAGTTTTCCAGACGAACAGATCAGATAATTCTTCCGGACTAAGCAATTACAACGAAATCAGAACAAAGTCTAGCGTCCTTATTCGGTTATCTGTGTCAAAAGCGATCTTAATGATGAGAGCGTTTCCGACCAGATATGCTTCCAGTTTGGAGGACATCTTCATCTACTTTTCTTATTTAGTTGTAGTCGATTCATCTTCTTCGCGGATATTACTCTCATCAAATAACAAATTAAGATTAACGGTGGGTATAAGCAAAGGTTTCGACCCGTCTGAAGCTGACACAAAAGAGAGAATGCTCCTTGCGTACGGTAGCAAGAGGGATGTGGCAATGATTTGCAGATCAGTATCGCGATGCTGCTCATTGAAATCTTCTGTCAGTAAAAAAATGCCGGATATCACGATTTTCGCTTCAACTGAACCGGTAAGCTCAGCATCCAAAATAACACGCTTTATCTCGGGATTCTCCATGTTATCTTGGCTCGTGATCGTTAGCGAGAGATTATTGTCACCCTCAAATGCCTCAATCTTCTTATAAGCTAATTCGTGCAATTCATAACTTTTAAATTCAACAATACCTTCAGCCATAATGACTCCATAACTATGCCGTTTGGGGGAACTTGGTGACCTTTTGTTTGCCATCGCTCCAGTGATTTTCAATTTCTGTCGGCACAGGAGACGGCATAGAGATTGACAAGTTATATACTGTCTGTGCTCGTCTCTCACCTAAGCCTTCAGCAAGAATACTGGTACAAAGGGAATTGAGACTAACTCCCTCTTGTTCAGCTTTAAGAGCCAAATTACGATGTAATGATTTTGGGATTCTAAGATTGAAACGGCCACTGTATTCAGACGAATCCAAGCTCTTTGACGCAGGAATAGTTCTACCCATTTCTTGGGCAGCTTCAATCCAAACAGCTTTGTTTAACATTCCTTCATCGACAGCTTCCTGGAACGTATCACCAACTCCAATACATCCCTTGAGTTCAGGGAACTCACAAATCCACTGTTCTGTTCCGTCTTCTTCAATGATCGGATAAACCAAAAATGCATGTTCCATTTCTACTCCTCCTCTGGCATATTAAGCTCATCAACCGCTTCTAAGGCCTTGCGTATATACGCTCGCTTCACTCCGTCAGACGTTCCATGCGGTTTAACCACGGAAACAATTCCATCATATTGAGGATGACAAAAGACCCTATGACTTCCTCCGGAAGAGGGCCTCAATTCAAATCCATAATAATCCATGAATTTTACTAACTCGTTAAAACGTATATCGTTTGGTGTTGGTTTTTGGCGGATTCGAGCTTCCAGTTTCTCAATGCTAGTAATATTTATCACCTTTCTCATAATAGTACCACCTGCGGTACCATTGTCAACCCTCTGTTGCGTTTTTTTGAGAAATCACATGTTTGATTTTCTTTAGCTCTTTGCAAATTCTATCTATTAACTAAGTTTAGCCCAGCGATACGATTGTTGCCAAATGACATTATTCCTGATCGATCGCAAAAACTTTGCTACACATTTTCATATAATAGCATTCTATTAATGGCTTGCTGAAACCTAGTTAGTGACGGTCTTTTAAAACAGTCCGTTGCGACGTATTTTTTGTTTTTCAGTCATGTTTAGCTTGCAATGTAACCCTTTGCTTTGGTTAGGGAGCGGTCTTGCTGGCATCCAGATTTTCACTAATGTAAACGTATTGTCTAATCGTTAATAGCAGCTTCAATTTTGCACCTCACGAACGTTCCCACTTATGAACTCACGTAAAAATCGATAATTCCCAATATGGTGATAGAATGGTTCTAAAGAATTGTGAGTGACTCAGGCTCGACGGTTTCGTCTAATTTCTCGTAGGGAATGGAGCAAATTAGACTAGGGTATGAAATAAAGAAGTCCAGATGTCGTCAGTCTCTTAACGAGGTGAATGGATGCTAACACAGGCACAACAGAGAAAAGCAGCAAGGGATTTTGCCAAAAGATGGGAAGGCAGAGGCTACGAAAAGGGTGATTCAGATACCTTTTGGATAACTCTTTTAAGCGAGGTTTATGGCGTAAAAAATCCTGCCGACTTTATCATTTTTGAAGATAAAGTCATGCTGGATAATACAAGCTTTATCGACGGACGTATCCCGTCGACTCACGTCTTGATTGAGCAAAAATCAATCGATAAAGATTTGACAAAGCCATTCAAACAATCGGACGGTTCTCTTCTTTCACCATTTCAACAAGCAAAGCGCTATTCGGCTGAATTGCCTTATTCCGAGAGACCAAGATGGATCGTGATCTCCAACTTCAAAGAGTTCCATATTTTCGATATGGAAAAACCCGGCGGAGAGCCTGAGGTTGTTCTATTAAAGGACTTGGAAGAAGACTACTATCGACTGAATTTCCTCGTGGACGAGGGCGACCATTACATTAAACGGGCTACGGAAGTGTCGATCCAAGCGGGTGAGCTCGTGGGGATTCTCTATGATGCCTTGCTCAAACAATACAATGACCCAGACGATGAGGAAACGCAGAAAGATCTGAACATCCTTTGTGTCCGTTTAGTCTTTTGTTTTTATGCCGAAGATGCCGGTCTATTTGGTCGCCACAATATGTTTCATGATTATTTGGCAAAACACAAAGATTCAAATTCTATGTTTAGAGAAGCTCTGCTCAACCTTTTTAGAGTATTGGATCAAGAAGAGCATGAGCGTGATCCTTATGCATCAGAAGACTTGCTGGCTTTTCCTTACGTCAACGGCGGTCTTTTTGAAAAAGATGACATCGTTATACCGAGAATCAATGAAGAAATCATCGACATCATCTTAGACAAAGCTTCCGCCGGATTTAATTGGTCTAATATCAGCCCAACTGTTTTTGGCGGCGTTTTCGAGTCTACTCTGAATCCGGAGACAAGAAGATCTGGAGGTATGCATTACACGTCCATTGAGAACATACACAAGGTGATTGATCCGCTCTTTATGGACGATCTCCGTGAAGAATTTAAAGAAATCAAGGCTCTAAAAACACTTACGATCAAGAAGAGGCGTTATGAAGAGTTGCAAGACAAGATAGCTTCTTTGGTTTTCTTGGATCCGGCGGCGGGAAGCGGAAATTTCCTGACTGAAACATACCTTTCGCTTCGCAAACTGGAAAATGAGATTCTGAAAGAGTTACACGGAAAACAGGTTTTGATTGGTGCTGTAAAAAACCCCATCAAAGTGTCCATCAGTCAGTTTTACGGTATCGAGATTAACGACTTCGCTGTATCTGTTGCTAGAACGGCTCTTTGGATAGCCGAATCGCAAATGATGAAAGAAACTGAAAACATTGTCAATATGGATCTTGATTTTCTGCCGTTGGAAACGTATCCGAATATTGTTGAAGGCAATGCTTTGAGGATGGACTGGGAAGAGGTCGTGCCTAAAGACGAACTAGATTACATTATGGGAAATCCTCCGTTTGTGGGTGCACGAATGATGGACACCCCTCAAAAAGATGACATGTACGAAGTATTTGGCAACCTCAAAGGTGTAGGAAACCTTGATTTTGTATCCGCGTGGTATAAGAAAGCATGCGATTACATAAATCAAACCAACATTCATTGTGCTTTTGTTTCTACGAACTCTATCGCTCAAGGAGAGCAGGTTGCGATACTCTGGCAACCTCTATTCGAAAAATACGGGATTGTGATTAACTTTGCTTACCAAAGTTTTGTATGGGATAGCGAAGCGAGCATGAAGGCTCATGTACATGTTGTAATCATAGGATTTTCGCAAAAAGAAAGACACGAAAAATTTATTTACAGTTCCGGCTCAAGAAAGGAAAAAGCTAGTTACATAAATGCTTATTTAGTTGACGCACCCAATATCTTTATTTCATCTAGAAGAACACCGTTATCCGATGTGAGCAGAATGAGTTATGGAAGTTTCGCATTGGACGATGGTGCATTTACGATTAGTGAAGAAGAGTACAAAGAAATCTTAAAAAAGGAACCCTTTATAAAAAGTGTTTTGAAGCCTTTCATAGGAGCTAAGGAGTTTATCAATAAGATAAACAGATACTGTGTGTGGCTAGATTACGGTGATATTGATCTAATAAAGAGAAGCAGGATATTAACGCAAAAAATCCAACATGTAAAAAATTGGAGAAGCCAAAGCACTAGAAAGAACACTTTGGAGGCAGCTAATACGCCGATGAAATTTGCTGAAATAAGACAACCGGATTCAGATTATTTGGGAGTTCCGGTTGTTAGCTCAGAGAATAGAAAATATATTCCAATAGGATTTCTTTCAAAAGAGATTATTGCGAGCAATCAACTGTTCGTTGTTCCAGACGCTGAAATCTACCATTTTTCTATCTTGTCCTCAAATGTTCACAATGCTTGGATGAGGATAGTCGGAGGAAGATTGAAAAGTGATTACCGCTATTCTGCGTCCATCGTTTACAACAACTTCCCGTGGATTATCTTGACTGATGAACAAAAAAACGAACTAACTATGACAGGAAAAAGAATTCTCAGAGCAAGGGAGTTGTACCCAGATTGGTCTCTAGCCGATCTATATAATGAACTGACTATGCCGCCTGAATTACGCAAAGCGCATCAAGAAAACGATAAAGCTGTTATGAGTGCATACGGTTTTGACTGGCGAACAATGACTAGTGCAGAGTGTGTGGCAGAGCTCATGAAGATGTACCAAAATCTCGTGAAACAAGCCTAAAACTACGATGCGAATAATTGCATGTCACTAGACGTAATAATACATAGAGAAACTCTTTGTCATTTCTAGTCTCTGAGTGCTTATTCTTTATGTTTTTACTCTATTTTTTCAACATCGCTTTTACTTGAGTAAAAGCCGCTGAAACGCAATTGTTTCAGCGGCTTTACACTTTATATACTGTATGGATTCAGCTTGCGGTTTCCGCAGCAGCCTTAGCCGAACAGTGAGAATGCGAGGAAAATAGAAGCCATTAAGGACGCGAGTAACGAAACCACGGTAATTTGCGTATTGATGGAAGGTCCCGCCGTATCCTTGAACGGATCGCCGACAGTATCGCCGACGACGGCAGCTTTATGAGCTTCGGAACCTTTTCCTCCGCAGTTGCCAGCCTCTACGTATTTTTTAGCATTATCCCAGAGTCCGCCTGCATTTGACATGAAAAGCGAGAGCAAGAGACCACTGACAATATTGCCGGTAAGGAAACCGCCAATGGCTGAAACACCTCCGACAAAACCGACGATCAGCGTTGCCACGATCGCAAATAGACCGGCGGGAATGAGTTCCTTCAACGCGCCATCGGTCGCAATGGCGATGCATTTACCATATTCAGGAGCAACGCCTTCCTTACCTTCTTTGAGCCCTTCGATTTCATCAAACTGGCGATGGATTTCTCCGACCATACGCACGGCGTTCCTGTCCACTCCGCGCATCAACATGGCAGAAAAGACTGCCGGAACAGCTGCGCCGACAATCAAGCCGAAGAAGACCAAGGGATCGATGATGTCAAAACCCTTCAAGAGAGTTTCTCCCGCCTTGATGATACCCTGCTCAATGGCAGCCCCATTGACCTCGGTCATGTAGGCGCCCAACATCGAGATGACCGTCAAACCTGCTGCGCCGATGGCAAAGCCTTTCGTGATCGCTTTGACCGTGTTGCCAGCGCTATCCAACTCATCCGTAATTTCCAATGCATCCTCTCCCAAGTCCGCCATCTCGACCAAACCGCGCGCATTGTCGACGATGGGACCGTAGGCGTCATTCGAGACGATCATGCCCACGATGGACAACATGCCAACTGCGGACATCGCGATGCCGTACATGGCATAGCCGCTACCCAACGGATCACATAACAAGTAAGCCACCAAAGAAGCGACGGCAATCCCCACCATGGCAGGAAGCACGCTGAGGAATGAATAGGAGATACCGGAAAGAATGGTAAAAGCCGGACCGGATTTCGACATATTGGCAACGGCACGAACGGGTGGACGCTCATCATTAGTGAAATAATCGGTCGTCAGCCCAATGATCAGTCCGACAGCGAGTCCGACAGCCGCGGCTCCCCATACTCTCCAGGAGAAATTAAGTAAAGCAGTCAGTCCCGCAGTCAAGGCTAGATAGACAGCCGTTGTCACATACGTGCTGAAATTCAAGACGCGTGTGGGATTCGCGCCTTCTTTCAAACGAGCCGTGCCGACGCCGATGATGGATGCCAACAATCCTACGGCAGCGTAGCAAAAAACCGCCATGACATTGAGATTTCCGCCGACCTGTTGGTCAAGCGATATCCCCATAACCAAAGCGGCAGCCATAGCGGCAACGTTGGAGTCAAACAAGTCGGCTCCCATGCCCGCGACATCACCGACGTTATCGCCGACATTATCGGCAATAACGGCAGGATTGCGCGGATCGTCTTCCGGCAAGCCGAGCGTCACTTTGCCGACGAGGTCGGCACTGATATCCGCCGTCTTCGTAAAAATACCGCCGCCCGCCTTGGCAAACAGCGCCATGGTGCTGGCGCCGAAGCTGAAACCCAACATGGTTAACGCATCGCCTGTCAGAGCATAAATAGCACAGACTCCCAAGAGGCTGGAACCGACGACAGCCATGCCCATCACCGCTCCTCCACGGAAACCGCTGAGGAAAGACAGGCTCCTTCCATGCTTGGCGGCGGTCTCTGCAGCGCGCACATTGGCTCGCGTAGCGACGGCGATACCGATTTTCCCCGCTAGTCCGGAGAAAATGGTGCCGGTGATATATGCCACAACCATCCAGATGTTGTCTAGGACGCCTCCTTGCCAAATCGGCTTAGGCAGGAAAAACAAAATCAAGCAAGCGACTACTAGGCAAAAATACGCCAAATAGCGATACTCGCGCTTAAGAAAAGTGTTAGATCCGTCACGAATCAACTCGGATAACTCTAGCGCTCGCTTGTTCTCAACCTTGACACCTGTCAGCCAGCGGTAAAGCAACCAAGCGACGATGAACGCCAATATGCTGACCGCAAATGAAACGACAAGAACAATATTCAATTGATCCATAAAAAACCTTCCTTTCAGGTTTTAACAATACCAAGCCAACGCTTCATCGCATTTTTTGGATAAGCGATACGAACGAAACCCTCCCGGAAGACTCGTCCCGAGAGGGATTGTTCTCTTGCTAGAGAATAGTATATCAGAAGACGGCACGAGCAGAAAAAAGATATCAGATTAAAAGGATGCGGAAGACGGACATTATTTGCTCTGCGGGCGCTCGCGCGTGAGAATAGGATACGCAAAGAGTGTGTCGAGGGGCGCGTCGGTATGGACGACCCTGCTCTCTAGCGCGACCTCCTTATAGCCCGCTCCCAAAGGAATGAACAGCCATTCCCGGAGCAGCCATTCCGCAAGCGCTTGGTAGCGTGCGACGATATAGGAGCGAGAATGACCGGCAGGAAAAGACTCGAGCACGTCTCGCGCACGGATGACGTCGAACTCTTTTCCCGTGACGAGTCCGCCGCCTTGCTTGCTCGGTATCGCAGCGATCCTTCCGATTGTCTCAACGAATGTCTCATTAACGGACGATTCCATGTAGGCGAGTTCATAGTCCCCGCTCGTCAATGCGTCGCGCCACTCATCCGGATCAAGAGGTTGCACGTTAATCGCCAGGCCCTGCTCTTCCGCCATTTTTGCGTACTGAAAACAGGCTGAACCGATGCGACCTGAACACTCGGGATAGATCAGAGTCAAGGGTTTCATGGGCACGCCGTCCAAATAAATCATATCGCCTGACTGGCGTGTCATCCCCGCTTCTTCAATCAACGTATCAAAGACTTGATCGGACACTTCACCGAAAACCGATTCCAACGCATTCTTGTCCAGCCTCTCCATAACGGATGGTATGGAAAGAGCGTCTCTCCTCGCGATATCGATCGGGTATCCCGACCATAATGCGCCTGTTTTTTCGGGATCCGCGATGGCGACGAGCAGATGACGGAAGGGTCGTCGCCCGAGTTCCTCTCGGCTGCCGTAATTGATCGCCAGTCCGCCCAGCACCTGCCCCGAATAAATAGTGTGAAGATCCGGATTGAGTCGTTCCTCCGGCACTCGATATTCCTCGCTAGCCTTTCCCTCGCCCGGATCATTCTCGGCGATCAACAAATCAATCTCGGAATTTTCTATGGCATAGAATGCAAAAGCGGTTTGTGCGTACTTCAAGATCGTCAGGTATAAAGGCTTGGAGTCGTCTTCAACGGAATGCCTGATGAACGAAATCGATGAGGCGTCTTCTTGGTAAAATTTCCAAGGTCCTGTACCGACGACGCGCGTCAATCGGTCGAGCAACGAATCCACGTCAGAAGCATTAGAAACGGCATCTTCCCAAATATGCCGCGCTGCAATCAACATATGTGATAGCGTATCAAGGATGTGCCAACCGGCGTTCTTTTCATTTCCTTGGAGCGAAATGTCAAGCGTGTAATCGTCCTCTGCTCTCACATCAATCACATAACGGGAAAACACTTTTCCCTTATCCGTATTGAATTTCCGGTGGGCATCCATCGTGAATATAACGTCTTGAGCCATGAGAGAATAACCATCGTGCCATAAAACATCTTCACAGAGAGTGATTTTAAGGCTTTGGTCGCTCAATTCAAATGATTCCGCCAGAACGGGTCGATACACGAATTGAGTCGGTTCAAAGACAAACAGCGTTTGATAAACGGGCTGATAGAAACCGGACGGATCAACGGGAAACAACCGCGTACCCGATGCAAACGGATTCAAGTTTAAACGATCAGGGGCATTGACCCCGACCATCAAGCGATCGTTTCGATCGCCGGGCAAGCCTCTCATATGGAAGGAATCGTTAGGCAGCAAGGGATCCGTAGCGGACGGAACCGTCACCGTTGTCGGATTCACAAGTTCCGACTCCGAAGGAACAGGAAGCATTTGAGGTGAGCAGGCAAATAGCAGTGCGACCAGCAACACGCATGCCGCCGCAATCGATAGACGCCGAGATTTTTTGTATCGCTGACAACCTCTCATGAAAACCTCCGACAGTTGGACAATTCACTGAAATTATTTTAACATGAGCCGGTGGGTAACATGAAACGACAAGCAATACGAAAAGATCGCCCTTGGTTGCGAGCGCTTATCCGCGTGATTGCCGTCATATTGGGGGTTTTTCTTGCGGTATCGGGTTCCATTCTCTTCATTTATGTCTATATCTCAATCAAGGGGAATGTTCGCACGTTCAAACTTCATGATCTGCCTCAGGGTGTCGACTGTATCATCGTCCTGGGAGCCCAAATCATAGGCAACCGCACTCCTTCACCTATGCTGCAAGATCGCCTCGACGGTGCCGTCGAGCTGTACCGGGCAGGTATATCGGATCGTATCATCGTATCCGGCGATCACCGCGAGGACAATTACAACGAACCCCTCGTCATGTATAGATATCTCCTCTCAAAAGATATCCCGGATGAAGCGATTTTCATGGATCACTTCGGGCTCGATACATACGATTCTATCTACCGCGCCATTCACGTTTTTCAAGTAAAGTCGGCTGTCATCGCAACACAGCGATTCCACTTGCAGCGAGCGCTGTACATCGGAGGCAAACTCGGGTTGAACTGTGTCGGGTATGCAACAAATCCGCGCTCTTACTTGTCTGCTCCATACTTCATTGCTCGTGAGGTGGGTGCCCGCTTGAAAGCTGTATACGAAACAAATACCGACGCGCCTCCGGGAAGAATGAGTCCGCCTTACCCGATTTCCGGCGACGGTCGAGGCACGCGAAAGTCGTTCTGAGTTTTTACTGCCACGCTAATCAGTTTCAGATGTCGAGTACTTGTCAATCACACGACAAACCGTTCGGGTATTTATTTTGAGAAGAAGTGTTCGTATCGAATAATTTTACCGTTAATTTAGAGCGGATGCGGCGCTTCGCTCCTTTGCGACGCGTACAGCGCGAACATTTGTGGCGAGAACGTTCACGGCAGTGAATAGTTCGACGCCGGCACTGACAGCCGTTTGGGTCTCCGCTAAAACTGACTGAGTGCTCGAACCATAAACGATCGCCAAATCGAGATCAAGGATCACACCGTACGGCTCTTTATGCACCTTCTGATCGACAACATCTTCCACGCCGTCGACTCTCAATGCGAGAACACTGACGAGATCTTTCATCGCCTGATCGGACATCGCGTAACTGCCAAGCGTTGAAAAAGTCGGTCGCACGACCGTGCGGTCATAGTCCGCAGGGTTTTGCGCACCCAACGGGTTAAATACGCTGGCGAGGTCGATTTTTTGCCATAGTCTGGCAAGCGGCTCCGTCAGGCTGCCGGAAAACTCGTGTTTAATCTCCATACTTGGAACGGGAATCGTGTGTTTTCCTTCCGACAAGCGCGTTTGTTTTGCCTGATTTCGTTCACTTTCTGTCGAAACATCTTCGATTCTGATCTTGATCGACGGCTGGTTGAGCCAGAGATTTTCGCAAATACGGGACAGCATCGCATCCGACGTACCGAGTACCATCAATGCGCTGGGAAGTCGCTCAACTAAAGTGCGCCTCATACTCTCTGCACGCGCGGGATCGAGGAACAGCGCCTGCCTCACCGATTCCATTTTCGACTCCGCTCGTTTGGCGGAAGAACCGGCGATGATGGCGCCGCCGTGAATCAGGAGACCGTCATCGATGATATAGTCGATCTTGTACTCGCGCGCAACACTGATGGCACGCGTCGACTTACCCGTCCCGCTCGATCCGACAAATGAGATAACGGCAATGTTCCCGAGCGTTTCACGTATTTCGTTCTGTGTCTGTTCTTCATACGCGATATTGCGCTCGTTCATCTGCGTGATAACGGCATCAGCCAATCTTCCGAACGGATTGAAAATCGGCTCAGGCACATGCGACTCGCGCTCTCGCCTGAGCTCAGTCGTGCGCTCTTTTTCGGATTTGCGCAAATCACGTCGTCGTTTGAGCCAACCGTAGATCATCGCTATGCGTCATCCTCCCGCGCCCAATTATGATAGACATCCTGCACATCGTCGTTATCTTCCAAGAGATCGATAAGTTTTGCCATATTCGATATCATTTCCTCATCTTCAAGCTCAACCCATGTAAGAGGAATAGGACCGAGCTCTTGTGCAGCGAATTCATACGTTGAGGCAAGCGCGTCGCGCACCGCTGCAAATTCAGTCGGAGGCGTCGTGATCTCGATGATGTCTTCCTGTTCAAGATCGACATCTTCAGCGCCCGCTTCAAGTGCGTCCATGAATACTTGCTCGTCATCGAGTGCATCATGGCGCTCGATGACGAGCGTTCCCTTGCGCTCGAACTGAAAAGCGACACATCCGTCGGATCCGAGATTCCCGCCGAATTTGTCAAAGATATGCCTCACTTCACCGGCCGTTCTGTTACGATTGTCCGTCAGTGCGCGCACCATCACCGCCACGCCGCCGGGACCGTACCCTTCGTATTGGATCTCCTCCATGACATCGGAAGAACTATCACCTGCCGCACGGCTGATGGAGCGTTGAATATTGTCGTTCGGCATATTGTATGACTTCGCTTTTGCGACGACATCACGGAGAACGGTGTTTTTCTCCGGATCAGGACCGCCCATGCGCACGGCAACCTGTATTTCACGCCCGATCTTTGAAAAAATCTTGGCGCGCTTTTCGTCGACAGCGCCCTTGCGCCGCTTGATGTTGCTCCACTTTGAATGACCAGCCATAAATCCTCCGATCGATCTTAGTTACGGTCTAAACACGATGACGACGCGACAAACCGTCAGTCTTCGTTCATCCATTATACACGCTTGTAAAAAGACAGTTCTGTGTCAATCGTCGGGATGTTGGAGTCGGTAAACCGACGATCGCGAACATCGATTCAAACCGACCGCATTCAGACAAATCAAGGAGCGGAATCAATGAAGAGCGTCGATTCAAGCCACTGCTCACCTGCGTGCTCCCACACTGCTTCACCGGAAGAATAATTCATAATCATCTCATGAAGCGAATCGACGCGGTCATCGGTTGCGCCGACGATCCAGCGAACGGAAGCTCCGAATTCAGGCGTCCTCTGAAAATACCCGCCCGCCTCAATGCGACCTGAAAGCTGGTGGTAAACAGAATAATCCGTCACGACGGAGAATGTCTGGCAGCGGATGTATTCGATCGGTTGCGCTTCGAATAGAGCGCCCCGCGCACCATATGAATAGGCGCGCGTCAGACCTCCCGTTCCCAACTTGACGCCGCCGAAGTAGCGCACGACGACAATGGCTACGCGGTCGATTTCTTCTCTCAGAATCACCTCAAGAACTTGTCTGCCCGCGGTACCTTGAGGTTCTCCGTCATCGGAGAACCGTTGCAATTGTACAGGGCGGTCAATTCGCCATGCATAGACGTAGTGAGTCGCCTCAGGATATTGAACGCGCGTGTCTTCCAAAAAAGCGGTCGCATCTTCGGCAGATTCAATCGGTCGGCAAATGCCGATAAAACGCGAGCCGCGTTCAAAAAATTCAAAGCAGCCTTCGCGCCGGACTGTCGTAAATCGATCAGACATTGCCCTCGGCAAGCGGGCGAATAATCTCTATACCGTGCATCCACGGTCTCAAGACTTCCGGAACAACGATCGACCCGTCGGATTGCTGACACTGTTCAACGAGCGCCGGAATGATACGCGATGTCGCGAGCCCCGAACCGTTCAATGTGTGACAGAAGTCGACCTTGCCCGTGTCCGCTCTCCTGTATCGGATATTGCCTCTTCTAGCCTGGTAATCGCCTGCAGTGGAGACGGAACTGACTTCCTTGTAGATTTGCATGCTGGGAATCCAGATTTCGATGTCATATGTCTTGCGCATTCCCGCGGAGCAGTCACCTGCCGCCAGACGGCTGATGCGATGAACGAGTCCCAAGCCTTCGACGAGCCTAGCGGCTTTTCGCACCAATTCCTCGAACGCTTCTTCGGAATCTTCGGGGCGCGTATACTGGAACATCTCCACTTTATTGAACTGATGACCGCGAATCATCCCGCGCTCTTCCGCGCGATACGAACCCGCTTCTTTACGGTAGCAGGGCGTGTAAGCGAAATACTTTTTCGGCAATTCATCTTCCGACAGTATTTCGTCGGCATGGATGTTCGTCAGAGCCGTTTCCGCCGTCGGAAGCAAGAATTGAAATTCATCGCCTCCGCCTCTGAGCTGAAAAACATCATCCTCAAACTTCGGGAATTGTCCACCGACGTAGCCGCAGGAATAATTCAGAATATGCGGAGGCAACATCATCTCGTACCCGTCGTTCAGGTGATCGTACACGAAATAGTTGAGAAGCGCCCACTCAAGTACAGCGCCGGCTCCGCGATAAATCCAATAACCGCTTCCTGAAAGCTTGACGCCTCTCTCGTAGTCGATCATACCGGTTGATTCGACAAGGTCAACATGATTTTTCACCGCGGCATCTACAGGCATGGGCTCGCCCCATACGGAGACGATTTCATTGTTTTCTTTGCCGCCCGCAGGAATATCGTCAGCAGGAATATTGGGAATGCCTCTCAGAAATTCCTGTTGCTCCTCAGTCATCTTGTTGACCATGATATCGTTTTCCTTGATCCGGTCACTGAGTTGGCGGAGACTTTCCGTCCATTGTGAGATATCGCCGCCTTCTTTTTTGATCATCGGAATCTCGGCGGACTTCCTGTTGCGCTCGGCTTTCAGCTCTTCATTCTCATGCATCATGGCACGCCGCTTCGCATCGGCCTCAAGAAATTCCGTAAAGTCAATATCAAAACCGCGCCGCGCCAGCTTTTCGCTCACTTCCTGCGGGTTGTTCCTGATATAAACAATATCCAGCATTTATCTATCCTCCTCTCAGGACATCAACATAATCCACACAATAGGCGGCATCTATTCTAACACGAGCTGCGATCAATCATCGTTGTTTCCGTGCAACGCTTCCTCGACGAAATGATCCATCAGACCTTTGTCAATCGATGCCGGTATTACACCGACAAAAAAACCTTCACGATCGATCAAGTACGTCGTCGGCAGACCAGTAATCGCATACTGCCCAAAAATCTTTCCGCCCACATCAAACAACACGGGGAATGTCAGGTTTTCCTCATTTAAGAATAATTTCATTTCCTCGACGGTCATTTCTCTTATCTCATCGGACATCGCACCTTCTGCCACCGCCTCGGACGGGTAGACAACACCGAGAACGGCGACTTCACCCTGATTTTGCGCACGATCCCTGTAAAGCCGCTCGACATCCTGTAACTCCAATGAACTAGACTCGTACCACGTCGCCCAAAATGTCAAATACACAATCTTGCCGCGGTAATCCGACAGTCTATGTACGTTCCCAAACTGGTCCACCAATTCAAACTCCGGCGCCAAGGAGTGACCGCGCGCATTTGTTCGCAAAGGTTCCGTCGCCTCAGGATTGTTTTCATCGCTCTGACAAGCCGAGCATATGGATAGGAGAGAAATAAGAAGTGCCGTCACGCACATCACCGTCAACATCGTCCGCTTCTTTTTAATAATGCTCATTAACGCCTCATTTTCTACCCAAGATTGATTAAGATTCATCAATCGGCATAAAGCCTTCGCCATAGACTTCATCATACGATGTCACGATCATCAGCGCATCGGGATCGAGTCTTTTTACAATCCTTCTGACTTCCGGCACTTGTGACCGACTGCAAGCACACAGGATAACCGGCAGCTGATCACGCGAGTAGGCTCCTGTGCCATGAAGAATCGTTGAGCCGCGATCGAGATCTTTGCCAATCTGCTCGGCAATCTCATCTCCTTTCACGGAAACGATCACCGCCATTTTGCCTGATACAAATCCGAACATAATCTTGTCAACCACAAGAATCATCGCGGCGCTATAGATAAAGCCGTAAAGCACGGCATCGACTTGGCGAAAAACAAATCCGCCGCACAGGACAATGACGCCGTCAACGAACATCGTAATCTGACCCACCGACATATGGGGACGCAACTTTCGCAACGACATGATAATGAGGTCGGATCCGCCTGTACTGCTTTTATTTGAATAGATAATGGCAAGACCAAGCCCTACGAGCGCACCGGCAAACAGGGCGGCAAGCAGCGGTTCCCCCTGATAGACAGGAAAATGCGGGCTGATTACATCAAGGAAAAACGTATTGATCAGGATCGTCTGAAAAGTGCGCAGCAGATATTTCTTCCCGAGAATCTTAAGAGCGATAAGAATGATCGGAATGTTCAACATGAGCGTCAACGTACCGATTGGCAAGTGCGTGTAATGTCTCACGATAAAAGCGATACCGGTAACTCCCCCGGGCGCGAAAGAGGCGTTCGCCGCAAAATTGTAGATACCGATCGCAAAGAAAAAAGAACCCGCTACATCAAAGAGCAGATTGATAAAGAAACGTCGAAGATTATTTCTCGTCACTATTCTCTTCAAAAAACCTGAGAGCACCTTTTACCCCTTGAAACGATGCGTGTCGAAATCAAACGCATTGCGTCGCGATTCCGACCGCCTCAAATCTATTTACCTGTCAAAAAATTAACGAGCTTCGTATGAGTATTCGCCATCTTAAACGGCCAGACTTCCATCCCCCTTACGTACGTTTTCCACGTATCGCTCATGGCGGGCAATTGCAGTTGTCGACGCGTGTAAGAAAGGTATTCCGTCGACACATACTGTTGGAGATTGAGATTTGTCCTTGTGTTGGCGAGAGCGACATTGACGGCGTTATAAATATCAACTCCACCGGAACCCATAGCGCTCAGAACGGAGTTCACAATGTTTCTTTGCCTCTGATTCCGCTGAAAATCGCTGTCAATCTTGCGAAGGCGCGCATACCGCAACGCCTGACTGCCGTTGAGAAGCTGATAGCCTGGCTCAAACCCGAGATATTTGGCCTCGCGCTCCGTCAGCGTAATATGGACGCCACCCACGGCATTGATGATTTTCGTAAAGGCATTAAAATTGACCGCCACGTAACCCTTGATGGGAATTCCGAAGTTGCGTTCGATCGTGCGCACGGCAAGATTGGGACCGCCGTACGAATACGAAGCATTTAACATGCCCCACGGGTGTTTAGCTGTTCCGATTTTCACATACATCGCTCTCATCAAAGAGACAAGGTTGAGCGTTCTGTTGTTGTGATTAAGAGATATGAGCATGGTGACATCGGCACGTCCTCTAAAATTATCCGAGCGCGAATCAACGCCGAACAGGACGATGTTTTCGATACCATCCATCGACACGAGTTTGGGTGAGGTCTGAGCAGGAATGTGTTCATCGCCACGAGTCTTCTTGGGTGACGGGTCGCTTTCCGATACTTCGCTCGGATCAGGATCTGCCAACATGCTCTGAAATGAATCAAAGTCGTCATCCAACTGCTTTCTCTCGTCATCCTTCAAACCGCCCAACCATTCGTTGTCGGTCAGATCTTTCGCCAGAATGTTCTCGCTGAATGTCTCATCCGAAAACGTCACGCCTGACATCATGTCGGTAAAGATGATCAAAACACCCGTAAAAAGCGAAAAGATAAGACCGGCAACGACCCCAAGTGCAATCAGTCGCGGCGAATGGAGACGCGCAAACAAAGTCCGCGCTTCGCGTTTGCGCGAGCCTTCGTCCAAGTGTGCCTTTCCATGATTGCCGTTTCCATTTCCACCCGCGACACCGGGCGTTTTACTATTTTTATCACTACGGTGGTTCAATGACCCATGTCTCCTTCTCGTATGTCATACGTGTGATAATGATCAACACAACACTCTAGTCTCTTCTCCGGGAAACGTGTCATGCCCCCGGAGAAGAGAAAAAACAATTGAAATATATAAGGATGTTTATCGGTTCAAATTGCCCCCTACCAAATCATTCGCCAACCCCAGTTTATGCCTACGGTGTAAATTGCCCCGACGATATACCACATGGCGATATACACGAAGATCACGATAACAACTTTCAGCCATGCCTTGGAGTCGCCGCGTGACGGAGACAAGCAGGTAAGAGCCGCGCCGAGTGAAAGCAGTCTTACGAATTGGAACATGACGGCAATAATGTGCGTCCCGAAAGTGAAAACCGGAACAATGATCCCCAAGATCATGGCGACGAAAACGATCGGAAGCGCAATATTATGGTAGGAAGAATACTCAGCAAAGACGGAGTCGGGAGTAACCGAATTGTCCTTTTCCATGAATTTCTTGATAAGCCATACGGCGAGAGGCAATACGGCGATGTACAAGACATTGAAGAATCCTGTTAAGAAGAAGGCTCCTGCATGCCAACCCATCTGTGATGCAGTCCCCAAAGTAAAGAAGAACGTGATCACGAGCGGGACGATGGCGGCGAAAAGGAAATGGATCGGCTCTTTCGTTCCCAACAATCCCTTCTTAAGCCACGGGAAATAGTTTTTGGCTGCTAGTGAAAGCGCCGAAGGCTGCTGGGGAGGCGGCGCATAGCCCGGTGCACCCTGAGGCGGATAGTATCCGGCAGGTGGATACTGTGGCGGTGGTGCTTGCTGCGCACCATATCCCGGTGCGGGATAGGCGGCGGGCGGCGCGTATTCCGGTGCCTGAGGCGGCGCGGGTGGCACAGGTTCCGGTTCTTGTAACGGCTCGGGCGGAGATTGTGCGACTACTTCAACGTCAGCGGCAACTTGCGAATTCCCGCAATGACCGCAGAACGCCGCATCGGCAGCGATATCCGCTCCACAGAAAATACACTTTTTCATTTCTTATTTCTCCTCTTTCTCTCAATTCTTCCCATAAAACAAACGCTTCAAATGGAAAGCATGTCTGATGAGTTGCATACACAGCCATTTTATCATATCGAAACGATTTCTTATCTCGCTCAACGAAAAGCTTTGCGGTTAATCATCAACACAACTATGAACACGTCAGATACGGAGGATCAAAGGTCTGCGCACACAGACTTTCCGTGATAACATGAACCGGACAGATCATGTGCGAAAGGACCTATCTTATGAGAGCAGTAATACAGCGAGTAGCAAAAGCTTCAGTCCAATGCGACGACGGTCATCAATCTTCCATCGGCAAGGGGTATTTAATCTTGCTCGGCATCGGACATGAAGATAACGAAGAGAATTGTGCCAAGCTTTGGCAAAAAATTAAAAAACTGCGCATTTTTCCCGATGCGGAAGGAAAAATCAACCTCGATCTTGC
Organism: Clostridiaceae bacterium; assembly: GCA_012798865.1. GTDB lineage: Bacteria > Bacillota > Clostridia > Saccharofermentanales > DTU023 > UBA4923. The sequence goes on from JAAZMK010000005.1 coordinate 40,389, forward strand.
AACGGTCAATGGTGAAGTGTTGATTGTTTCTCAATTTACCCTTTTTGCCGACACGAGAAAGGGAAATCGCCCGAGTTTCATCAATGCCGCTCATCCTCAGCTCGGGGAGCGCCTGTATGAGTATTTTGTCGAATTGGCGCGGCGTGACGTACCTGTCGTCGGAACAGGTTCGTTCGGCGCCATGATGGATGTCAGCCTTGTCAACAGCGGACCCTTTACGATCATTCTCGATACTGACAATATGTGATTGTTTTTCTAAAAAAGCTCGGATGTCGAATCGATTGCCGTCGTGATGAATCGGACATCGGGGAAGCGCGAAGCCATCGTTGCAGAAACACTCTCGCAGGTGACGCGATCGCTAAACAATGCAAAACATGTCGGTCCGCTCCCGGACATCGAGACGACGGAAGCTGGTGTCGACCTCAAAGCGCCGAGGAGATCTTCAACCTGGTCAAGCGCTCCGGCTATAACCGGAACGAAATCATTGTGAATGAGGGGCTCCATCACCCGCAGTGATTGCCGGTCAATCGCCTCTTTCCAAGCCGCCACCGATTCACGGCGCTGTGAATCGGTTCGCATATTGAGCGGAACGGATGACGTATCTTCTTGCGACCGGGTTTCGACCTGTACCGATTCCGCTCCGCCGTCTGTCTCTCGGAACTGATCGAGCATTTCAAACGCCGTCTTCGTCTTGACAAATTGCGCCGGGGTCGCCAACAGAACGGCAGCCGGAAAAAGAGATGGTAGCAGCGTCATCACCTCTCCAACACCCTCACAAAGCCGCATTCCTCCATAAAGACAAAATGGGACATCGGCTCCGCAACGAAGGGCGATCTGCTCCAATTCTCTGAGTGACACGGATGTTGCATCAAGACCGAACCAACGGCAAAAGCGTTCGCGATTCTGAAACAAAAAACGCAACACGGCGGCGGCGTCAGCGCTTCCGCCCCCCAGACCAGCCGCATCCGGAATTCTTTTTTCGATGAAGATAGATAGAGATATCGAGAAAGGGTCGATACCCATGTGCTCGAAAAACAATTCCGCGGCACGAAAACAGATGTTTGCTTCACCCGACGGAATTGATTGCACATCGGCTTCAATGCGCCAAGGCGGGCGCTCCGATTCTCTGGCAACGGAATGACGAACATCGTCACGCAACGGCAATTTGCAAAGCTCAAAGGAAAGTTTGTCCGCCAAAGACAGCGTCGTCATGACAGAGGAGAGCTCATGCATTCCGTCCGGTCGGCGACCCAGCACTCTGAGAGATAAATTCAGTTTTGCACGCGCCTCAAGGCACCCCCGGAAACACGAATCGTTATCCAAAGCTTATCCGTCGTCCTGTTGGAGCAACTGCTCCAATTCTTCATCCGTAAAAGCAATCTCCACGACTTTCGTAAGCAGATCGACATAGCTGAAACTGACATGCTCGCTGTATGACGGACTTACGGGACAACACACGGTAAAAACGTTTGATGAACAATTCTCCAGAAAACCTTGGTGGATTACCGTGCGGCGACGCCCTCCGTTTGACTTAAGCATGATACGTTGCCCGAGGTGAGCTTCCAGTTCAGCACGACACGATGCGATATCGGATTTTACAATCAATTAATTTACCTCATATCTCGGCTATTTTACACGAATAGATATTCTTATGATTGGAAAATTATTATATCGTGCGAGAAAGAATAATGCAATCGTGCAGTTTAACGGTATCAAGCCATGCGTCGTACGATCCCCCCGCCGAGAACACGATCCTCTAGGTAAAAAACGACGGATTGACCAATCGACGTCAGACGGACGGGCGACTCGAAGTGAACGGACGCAGAAGTGTCTCCTTCAAGAACGATATGAGCGGGAAAGACCTTCCCCTGCGAACGAAGCTGAACGGACGCATCGAACGCTGACGGAAGCTGATCAATGGATGCGACGTCACGAAGTTCGAGACTTTCCATCATCGCTTCCTTTTCATCACCCAATACGACGAGATTCCTCACGCTGTCTTTGCGGAGAACCGTCATCCGTTCACCGAGCGATATTCCCAACCCGCGTCGTTGTCCCTCGGAATAGTGCCAACTCCCGCGGTGCTCACCCAGCACGGTGCCGCGCGTGTCGATAAAATTGCCCGGGAGGTCTTCGAGTCCTTGCTCAGAAAGGAAGCGACTCAGTTTCATCGCTCCGAGAAAACAGATGTCTTGACTGTCCGCTTTTTGCCCCAATTCCATATTAAAGGAAGAGACGATCTCTCTGACCTGATCTTTCGTATAATTCCCCAACGGCAATAAAGTACGATCGAGTATTGCGCGCGGAAGACGATAAAGAAAATAGCTCTGATCTCTTTTCCTTTCCTTTGCCCTCAAGAGATAACGATGCGGCAAGTCACCGACCAACCGTGCGTAATGTCCCGTCGCGATGTAATCACAGCCCAGACGATCGGCGATCTCTGCCAACCGTTGAAACTTGAAATCGCGATTACAGAGAACACACGGATTAGGCGTCTCGCCTGAACGCCAGGAATCTACAAAGGGGGTCATGACATCGCGATGAAAGTCATCAACTGCATCGATTTCTATATGCTCAATCGCGAGTGCATGCGCAATGTCGGCAACATATCGACCATCGCCATCGCTCACCGTCTGAAGAGTCAACGCCGTCACGCGGTAACCGGCGCGCTTCAAAAGATACGCCGCCGCCGCGCTGTCAACCCCTCCCGACATGCCGAGCAAGACTCGATCGCCCGAACGGTTTGCGTGATGATTCTCTTGAAGGATCGTATCCATACAGATACTATAGCCGAATCTTAGCGAAAAAAGCACGTTTCGCGCTACTTATACCAGCATGGCACAGGGGTGCGAAAGTACTCGTAGTCTTGCGATAACTTGTCGAATTCCTCCAACATTTTTTGTTCCTGCGAAGAACCGGAAGCGCTTGACGCGAGTTTTTCAAGAATCGTGAACGATTGATGGTGAGCGAGCTGGGCAAAGAAGTAAGAGGGCACATCGCGATCAAAATAGACATCGATCAGGCATTTCAAATCTTGCGGATCGCGCGTTCGCAATTCAAATAATATCCGACAAAGATCCATATGCATCACGTCTTCACAGAGCAGAAACGGATAGTCGATCAGAAGCGCTGAGCTTCGCGCGTAAGCAAAACAGGTCGGCGCATACACTCCCAAAGAAAGAACCAAGCTCCCCCCATGGGCGACGCTTTTCGCATTTTGCGTCACAAAGGAACTCCAGCGGGAAAATCTTGGCGTCTGAGGTATACGCTCTTTGACCTCCTCAATCAGTCCGGCAGTCCGTTCCCTCAATGTATCGACAATTTTGTGGCTGTTTCTATTGGCGAAAACATTGTTTCCCATTTGAAGAAAGCGCAGAAATCCCGCCATTTGGACAATGTTTTCAAAACGAAAAAGATGATTTTTATCCTTTAGATACTCCAAAAAAGGTGTGTCGGAACGCCTCTCCGCAATCCCAAAAAAACCTTCTTCCGTTTTCAGCCATCTGACTGTCGGCAACATGGGACCTAGCGCTTGAAACAACGGCGAGACATCGAGCATAATCCGGTTTATGGAGTCAAGATGAACCCAAAGGTCGGAGACAAGTTGCCATTTTTGCCACGGACCGGTACAGAGCCAGTGTTCTCGTCGTTCCTTGTCAAAAGCCCTGAAGATGGATATTTTACTCGCATCATTCAGCACGATGCATTCGCCCAATGTCCATCCGTTCATCCTGGAAATGCCATTGAGTCTCTTCTCGAGAACCAGCATTTCCGGCGGTCGAAATTTCAAGGAGCAAACGTCAGGTTCCCGCCCATCCTCACACCGTTCAAAGCTAGGAACATGACAAGCTTCGTTCGCAAAGGATTTATTGTACATGGGATCAATTCTCGCCATCCGTAAACAATGTGGACTGTATGTGTATAAGCTTAGCGGACGGAGGGACGACCATGCGCTACGTTTTGGGGCATAATCATTTAAGCAAGATGGCGTCGCGCCATAAAATGCGAAAAACCGCTTTGCGTTCCGACGATGTCGGTGCTCGCAAAGCGGTTTCGATTCATTAGTAAAGCAACTGCAGAGCGATCCTTATAACTTACGTGCGACCGGGATATGTTTTGAGAGCGATTTCAAGTATTCTCATGGCTTCGGCAAGATCATCTGTATTCAATACATACGCAAGCCTCACTTCATCCATGCCCATGCCCGGCGTCTGATAGAAGTTCTCTACAGGTGCCACCATGACGGACTTGTTGTCGACTTGGAAGTCGGTTAACAGCCAGATAGCGAATTTCTCCGCATTGTCGACAGGAAGCTTCGCGATCGCATAAAAGGCGCCGCCGGGGCGTTCACAGAGGACTCCGTCCATCTTCTGCAGAGCATCGATCATGATATTGCGTCTCGCCTCATAGCGCTCGCGGATCGGCGTAAAATAATCGGGATCCAAATCGTACAGCGCCTTCGCGCCGATCATCTCGAGCGTCGGCACACAAAGGCGCGCCTGACCCAACTTCAAAGCAGCCGTCATGATATCTCGATTTTTGGACGCCAACGATCCTATACGCGCGCCGCAGGCGGAGAAACGCTTGGATACGCTGTCGACGATAATCACGCGATCAAGGATATCCGTCATTGAGCCAAAACTCGTCGCCTCTTTGCCGTCATAGCAAAATTCACGGTATACCTCGTCGGCGATGATAAACAGATTGTGATCGCGCGCGATGTCCGACAACATACGAACTTGCTCTTGGGAATAAACGACGCCCGTGGGATTCCCCGGATTCGAAAGCGCGATGGCACGCGTCTTTTCGGTAATCAGCGATTCGAGCACATCTCTTCCCGGGAGGACGAAGCCGTCATCGGGTTTTGTGGTAATCGGTTTGATCACGACATCGTACGGTGCGGCGAAGCCGCGATAGTTTGTATAGAAAGGCTCGGGAACGAGAATCTCCTCACCGGGATCGCATGTGAGAAGGAACGCCCATTGCAGCGCCTCGCTGCCCCCGTTCGTGATGATGATATCTTCCACCTCATAGGGCAGATTGATGCGTTTATAGTACTTCGAGATACTCTCGCGGAGAGGCTCCCAACCGTTCGAGTCGGCATAAGCAAGCACTTCTACGTCAGCCTTTTTAACGGCTTCCATGAAGACTTTCGGCGTCTCGATATCGGGTTGACCGATGTTGAGATGGTAAATCTTTATACCCCTCTTTTTTGCCTCATTTGCGTATGGAACAAGTTTGCGAATAGGCGATGCCTGCAGATCATAACTGCGCTTCGATGCTTTCATCCAATCATTACCCCCTTTTGTCGAATAGCTAGATTTGAGCATGAGAAATAGGAGAACCTGTTTTATTTACAGGTTGTCTCTTTTGCTTATCATAGCATATCGGCACCCGAATGATAGAATAAAAGCATGAAGAGACTTCTCAGTTTTCCCGATGTTCGTGATCGCATCGACTGGATCGGAACACCCGAACAACAGCGCCGGATGCTCCGGCGTTTTCACCTTGACGGCTTTGAGGTGGTCTGGTGCGATCAGAAGGTGGAGGAACGCTTTGCGAGCGAAGCCGTGATCGGTATGCATCTCCCCTTTTATGCCGACTGGATGAATTATTGGCTCGAAGATTTCACCCGACTCGACGACGAGTTTGGTGATCGGTCGACGTGGACGAAGTTCTATCAGGGCGAGTCGAAGGATGCTTACATCGAATACCTCCGCAAAGCGCTTGAATACGCGCATGCACTCGATGTCGAGTATGTCGTATTTCACGTCTCACAAGTCGCGGTCGACGAAGCGTATGACTATCGTTTCCTGTTTGACGATGCAACTGTTATAGCGGAGTCCGTGAAACTCGTGAATGCGCTCTTCGACACGAACGGTCGAGCGGGGGAAAAAGCCGTGCGCGGCAACCCTTATAAATTCAAATTCCTCATGGAAAACTTATGGTGGCCCGGATTGAATTTTCGAGACGCTTCCCTGACGAAAACCTTGTTCGACGGCATTGAATACGAACAAAAGGGGTTTGCGCTCGATCTCGGACATTTGCTGAACGCCGACACGTCTATACGAACATCGGCGGACGCCGTCGCTTGGATCCATCACGTCCTCGACGTGCATGAAGAGCTGCTTCCTCACATACGGGCGGTCCACCTTCATCAGTCAATGACAGGCGCCTTCGTCGAACAGTTTTGCGCTTCGGGGACGAGGGCGTATGGAAAAGAGAATCGATCATCACTCGACTACTACGACCGTTTTCGGTTGAGCTATGAACACGTCGCAAAAATCGACGAACACGCCGTCTGGGAGATACCGGGACTTCAGCCGATCCTCGACAGAATCAAGCCCGACTATCTCGTCTACGAATTTCGCGCCGAGACGAAAGAAGAGTATTTTTTGAATCTGGAGCGTCAGAACAGCTATTTCGGCTTAACAACCGGCAACTCGAACAAGACGCCGTCTCATAAATCATAAAAGCGGCAACGGACGAACCTTTTTGTCGAAAAGCATTTTCTTCCCTAACTGGAAAAAGTTCATCGTCACCGCTTTTTTACTGTTTACATTTCTTCCTTAGAACAGTCGATAGAATTCGTCGACCAGTTCTTCATAGTTTCCGAGAACGATCATATGATGGTTCGCGATTGGTTTCGTTGTGAAGTAATCAAGTCCTTTCGGAATTTCGAGTGAGATTTGCGTGCGGCACAAGTTGCCCTCATGCATGCTGGTGATAATGCGCCCGTCCGCCGCGAAGTATGTCTCAAAATCCTCACGACATTTGAACACCGTGCAGGCGTCAGCGGGAAGATCCGCCGCGACCGAAATTCCAAGACCGCTCTCAAAGTGAGTCGTAAGTTTGTATTTCTCCGTCATATCGAGCGGCAGGATGCAGTGCGCAAATACGATTTCTTTCTTGGCGTGGTACAGTCTCGACGGGTTCGCCATGAAGACGGGCTGTCCGGTCAATTCTCCGATGACGACCATCGAAACAAGCGAACGGCTGTCGCCCTCGCACGCCGCCCAAATTCCTTCCGCATTGAGTATACCGAGCGCGAGACATCCGGTAATGCATGTCGGCTCAAGCAAATCGAAACAGCGCAACGTGATCGCGTCAAGCGCATAGCGATCAACAATCCTTCGACATGCGCCGTAAACATTGAGCGCTCTTTCCATCTCGTCCTTGTCGTATCCCATGCCTTTCAGGCGGAGTGTCCACTCATTGTCCTCATGGGTGTGCTTTTCCCACTCGGCAAAGATTTCCGACATCGGAACATGAACAAGCTCCATCCCGCTCCGCTCGCGCAAAAGTTCCCCATCGACGGGAGCGCCGATGAGCCAGTCGGACTCGCCGGTGACACCGAGACGCATGCCCTTCAGTTTTTCCTTCGTTTCGACAGCTCTCATCAGAATGCGAATGCGGCGAGCGAGTTCATCGGGATCACCGTGCAGGATCTCGCCGCTACGACCCTGTTCGCCGAGGAACGAGAGAATCTCCATCGAAGCGGCAAGCGAGTTATGCGCACGCTGCGTCAGAAGATAATACGGACCTTCCACTTTGTCGTACACCGCACGGAACAGCATCTCCGAACCGCCTGAACCGATATAGAATAATCTCAGGGGTTGAGCGGCGAAGACATCGAAATCTTCCGTAAACTCAAGTTCAGAACCGAGCTCCCTCTCAATTTTCTTGAGCTGATCCTTGCACATATTCGTCAAGTAAGGATCGCGATTGTCTTCCGGTGCTTTGATAAGCCAAACATACTTTTTCATAGTGATTTCCTTCTTTTCTTTTATGTTGGTAATATGCTCTACAGAAATGCCTCAGAGGACAACTCCATTATCTCAAGAATGTTACTGCAGGAATATGTGGTCCAGGTACACGGATAAACAATCCGGGACTTTGTCTCTACTCCACGAAGAATCCTTTAAATAACTGGTCGAACAAATCGTTGACGTGCTGTTGCGTTTCAACTGAAAGTTGTTCATATCGTCGCAACAGCTCGCGTCCTGTATCAGTCAAGGTGCTGCTGCCGCCTTCCTGACCTCCCGGTTTGCGGACGATTACATTTTCACCCAGCTGTTCTTCGAGGAGATTCAGAATCTGCCACCCTTTGCTGTAGGAAAGCTTCATCCGCTGACATGCCATACGCACCGATCCTGTCTCGTCAATCAGACGTAACAGCACGGCGGGACCAGGACCAAAAAAGACTTTTTCGCGCGCGAGACTGAGTTTGAAGCGCACACGCATCGGCAATTTCATCGCATCTTCCGGGTATGACTCGCAATCCTCGAGAAAATCCGTCGTTATCGACTCGGGCAAAACCCCCCGATCGTCGAGTGCGATCCGCTCGACCACCCCGGGAACTAGCGTGATGAGTTCCTCAAATGTCTGACCTTTTTCCGCTCGAGCGAGCTGTTGGACGGTATCTTTACGAATGACAATCGGCAAGCCGTCTTCTCCCTCGTAGACGGGAACGGCAACACTTGACGGTGAAACGAGAAGCCGCGTCAATGTCGTTGTGTCGACGGACGGAATCAAGGGTGTCATAAGAAAGATCTTCTCGCAGTCTCTACACGTTCTGTCGATGTAAGAGAGTCCCTTGATCGCATCGTCAAATAAAGTCGAACTGCGCCAATGAGGATTATGGAGGCTGACGACATTCATTCTGACAAGGTGTTTTTCCAAGTTGCTGTTCTTGAAACCGGTAATCACGACGATCGGCGCAATTCCCGCCGTCTGCAGTCGGATAATCACGCGTTCAATCAAGCTGATTTTTCCGATACGGATTAAAGCGGGCAGGACTTGTTGATCCTCCCCGAGACCTGTCACCGATTCGGGTCGCTCCAACGGTCGCGACGCGACAATTATAGCGGAGGCGCGCGGCAACTCTTCTCTCGTGACTGAACAATTATCTTTAGACGAGTCCATTAAGCGCTCCTCCGTGCAATGTGGTTATTATTTCGCTTTGCGGTAGAACGTATCCTCCATAGGCAAGCTCTTCCTCATCTTGCCATCGAGTCTGTAATAAGCGTGCGCTACTGCCGGCGCGATCGGTACACAGGCGAGCTCTCCGACACCGCGTGCACCGAATGCGTGGTCTACGTAGCCGGGACCTCGCACGATGTGCGTCTCGATCTCCGGGACGCGATTGGCGCGGAACAGACCGTATGTGCCGAGCTTGAAGTTCGGAATGCCGCCCTCATTGTCGAAGTATTCCGTCAAAGCGTAGCCGAGACTCATCACACAGCCGCCTTCAATCTGACCTTCAACGGCCTGAATGTTGATCGGCGTTCCGAGGTCGTACGCTCCGACCATCTTCTCAAGCTTGCCTTTTTCGTCGATGATCGCGACTTCACAACCGTAACTATACCCTATATGACTGACGGGATTGTCCTTTGGAGAACCCATAGGATCGGTCGGCGGACCGAACTCACCGAAGAATTCGCGTCCTTCTAATGCCGCCAAGTCGCCGTCCGCCTCATCGAGCGCCTTCTTCAGATCAAGCGCCGCTCGACGCGTCGCCTCACCCGTAAACAAGGTCTGCCTGGACGCTGTACTCGTTCCGGCATCGGGCGTGCGATCAGTAAACGGCTTTTCGAAGACGGTGTCCGAAGGGCGACAGCCGATTGCCTGGCAAGCGATCGTCGTCATCACTTGCGCGATCCCCTGACCGGTACACGCCGCGGATGTTCTGATATGAATCTTTCCGTTTTCGACAGACAGTGTGCAGCGACCGAAGTCGGGCAGACCGACACCGATACCGCTGTTTTTGAACCCGCATGCGATACCGGCATAAGGACTCGATTCGTACGCGTCGCGGACTGCTTCGAGACACTCCGCCAGACCGCAGCTTTCATCGACAATCTGTCCGTTCGGCAGGACATCGCCGGGGCGAACAACATTCAGATAACGGAACTCCCACGGATCCATGCCAATCTTGTCAGCGAGCAAATTGAGGTTGCACTCAAACGCGTAGCAGCTCTGGGTAACGCCGAAACCGCGAAATGCGCCGGAAACAACGTTGTTCGTATAGACGGCTTTCCCTTTGATATCGACATTTTGGAAATTGTAAGGACCTCCGGCGTGCGTGCAGGCGCGCTGCGTAACGGGTCCGCCAAGCGAAGCGTACGCGCCCGTATCGGCGACGATGTCGGCGATCAGCGCCGTCAAGCGTCCATTTTCATCGCAAGCCGTTGTCATCGTCATCGTCATCGGATGGCGTTTAGTATGGACAAGCGTACTTGTGTAGCGGTCGAGCTTCACGTGGACATAACGCCCTGTCTTCCATGCGAGAAGCGCCGCATGGTGCTGGACGCTCATGTCCTCGCGACCGCCGAAAGCGCCGCCGACTAACCCTGACCTGACATGAACCTTGCTCGGGTCAATTTTCAGCATATTCGAAATTTCGCGTTGTTCATCGTAGATGGACTGCGAAGCGGTGATCATGTTAACGCCGCCGTCATCGGAAGGCCACGCGATGGCGCATTCCGTCTCAAGGAATGCGTGCTCCTCCCACGAAACTTTGTACGTCTCCGTAACCGTATACGCCGCCTCCGCGACGGCCTTATGCGCGTCTCCGCGCACGAGGTGTTCATTCGACAGGATATTGCCTCCGGGATGAAGTTTAGGGGCATCGTCTTTCATCGCGTCAAACGGATCGAGCACGGGCGTCAGCACCGTATACTCGACTTCGATCAAGTCGAGCACTTCCTGAAGGCTTTCGCGCTTATTTGTCGCGACAAGCGCGATGGCGTCACCGACAAAGCGCGTAACATCGCCTTCGCGGATCATGACATCCCAGTCCTGCACGATGTGACCGATCTTGTTTTCCGGCACGTCATCGGCTGTCAGGACGGTGACACAATCGGGATGCTCCAACGCTTTCGAGATATCGATGCGGTCGATGCGGACACGAGGATATTTCGGACGTAGCGCCTGTCCGTAGATCATGCCGTCGAATCGATAATCGTCGGGGAATTTCCCTATCCCGAGTACTTTCTCCGCGACGTCGATGCGATGAGACCTGTCGCTGAGCGACGCACTATCCGGCAGCGCCTCGACGGGTTCTCCCGTCCTCAATAATTTCGCTGCGAGCTCAATCGCCTCGAAAATTTTCTTGTATCCCGTGCAGCGACAGAGATTCCCGACGAGCGCCCTTTGGATCTCTTCGCGTGTCGGATCCGGGTTTTTGTCGAGAAGTACTTTGGCGGCAATCACCATGCCGGGTGTGCAGTAACCGCACTGTACGGCCCCCGCCTCGCCGAACGCGTAGACGTAGACCTCCTTCTCTCTCTGAGAAAGACCCTCCACCGTCGTGACGGAACAACCGTCAAATCTCGAGACTTTCTGGATACATGCCTTGACAAGCTTGCCATCAACAATGACGGAACACGTCCCACACGCGCCCTCGCTGCAACCGTCCTTGACAGACATCAGGAGGAGATCGTCTCGCAGAAAATCAATCAGCCGCTTGTCCTCATTGACTGTATGTGTTTGGTTGTTAACCGTTAAAGTCCATGACATAAATTTCACCTCTTTTTCAGACCTTAATGATTGTAAAGACTATTTTATCGGATCGTTACATCCGGTAAACCTCTCCTCAAATACTGACCGTCAGAGTCTCTCACTACAACGTTTCCGGATATAACTTTGCGGTTGCCTCGCAGGAATACGTCTCGAACCTTCCCCTTGAGGGAGAATCCTTCATACGGCGTGTAGTCGCAGTTTTCATGTAAGAGATCGGACGTGACCGTCCATTCCGTCTTCGGGTCAAAAACAACGATATCGGCATCGCTACCGACTTGTAAGATGCCTTTTCTCGGGAATAATCCGAAGTACTTGGCAGCATTCGTCGATGTGACGACAGAGAAGCGGTTGATATCCATACGTCCTCCGGCGACTCCGCATGAATACATGAGATTCATGCGCAATTCGATTCCCGGCGCACCGTTAGGAATCTTTGAGAAATCTTCGCGACCCATTTCCTTTTGACCTTTGAAGTTAAAGGAGCAATGATCCGTACCGACAAACTGGATATCACCGGATGCCAACCCCTGCCACAACGCTTCTTGGTCGCGACGCTCGCGGAGCGGCGGGCTCATGATAAATTTAGCGGATTCAAAATTGTGCTCCTCCGGCGTCCCGTAACGGGAGCGATCGAGCAGGAGATACTGCGGACACGTCTCCACGATGACATCATTGCCGCGCTCTCTGGCGCGGAGAACGCTCGATAAACCACGAGCCGTCGAAAGATGCACGATGTAATGATTGGTGTGGAGTAGAGAAACGACCGTCTCAAGGCGGTCAATCGCCTCGGCTTCAAGTTCGGGCGGTCGCGTCATCTGATGGTAGTACGGCGTGAGGTTGCCTGCTTCCCTGATCCGTCGGGTGAACAAGTCGATGAGAAGTCCGTTCTCACAATGGAAACCGATCGTCGCGCCCAACTTCCCGGCTTCTTCAAGCGCCTCGTAGATCTCGTCCTCCTGCACCATCATCCTTCCCTTGTACGCCATATACATCTTGAAGGAGGTGATGCCGTCGGCAACGATCGAAGCCATTTCGTTTTTCAAATTGTCGTTCCACTCCGTCAACGCCATATGAAAGCCGTAATCGATCGCCGACCGTCCGTCAGCCTTCTCATGCCAGCGCTCAAGACCGCGTGCCATCGATTCGCCATGGAATTGCGTGGCAAAGTCAAGGACGGTCGTCGTGCCGCCCGCCAAGGCCGCCAATGTCCCGGTCTTGAAGTCGTCGGCGGTGACCGTTCCCATCGACTCCAAATCGAGATGCGTATGCGTCTCAATCCCCCCGGGAAGAAAATAGCAATCGGAACAGTCGATAATCTCCTCATGATCGAGGGGAACGATGTCACCTAAAGCCTCAATCACTTCGCCGCGGATGCGTATGCTGCCCTTGACGGTCTCGTCGGGCAGAACGATGTAGCCGTCCTTCAGAAGCGTGCTGTGTTCCATGTTATCTCCCACTCTCCACATTTTTGTTTCGAAGCCGGATTTTTGCTTCAGAATCCCATGAAAGCGACAGGCAAGATACCTCCCCGCTCGCGAGTGATTCTCGCTTCACAAGCAGGGTAGTACTTCGCCTTATCACATTGTATGGCGCAGAAACCTGTGTTTGGCTCCTGCGCCATATTAATATCAATTATAGGTTCTTCCAAACTTCCGCGGCGCGAGCTTCCGTGCGCGCGTTAATCTTCTCGACGTCGACAGTGAGAATGGCGCGGTCTTTCATTACAACCTTGCCGTTGATGATCACGTCGTTCGTCATGCGACCGTAACAACCGAACAGGATATGTCCTCTCCAGTTGTCTGCGCCGAATGGCGTGAACGGTGCGTAGTCGAGTGTAATAATGTCGGCGTAAGCTCCCGGTTTCAGCATGCCGAGCGGGCGTTTGAAGTGCTTCGCACAGATGGCGGGGTTGTTGTCAAACTGCAACTGCAATGCTTGACCGAATCCGACCGTCGGATCGGAGAGTCTGTAAGACTGCAAGATCTTCGACACTTTGACCGATTCGAACATATCATGCGTGTACGCGTCGGTACCCATGCCTAGACGAATGCCGCGCGCCAACATTCCGATCACCGGCGTCGCACCGACGGCATTGCCCATGTTAGACATCGGGTTGTGGACGACAGTCGTATCCGTCTCCGCAAGGATGTCGAGTTCGCGGCCGTTGACGTGGACGGCATGGACAGCGATCGATTTCGGACCGAGCATATTCCATCCTAGCAATCGCTCCACGACGCGGCAGTCATATTTCTTCAGGCTGTCATACTGGTCTTCGCGACCTTCACCTACGTGAACGTGGTAGCCTGCGTCGATACCTTCCATCGATGTGACGATTTTTTCCATCGTCTTGTCGGAAATCGTAAAGGAGGCGTGCATACCGAACATGCCTTTGATCATGTCCTGATCGTCCGTATTCATCGCCTTGATGAAGTCGACATTCTCCTTGATCTCCGCATCCGTGATCTTTTCGCCGTCGCGATCGGAGACTTCCATCGAGAATGAACCGCGGATACCGATCTCTTTCGCCGCTTCTGCCAGAGCGAAGAGAGAACCTTTGGCGGCGTTCGGGCTCGCATGGTGGTCAAACAGCGTTGTCACACCGTTTTGAATACTTTCAATATACGTCGTGTACGCCGATAGCTCACAATCTTCCAGCGTCAGGCTGCGGTCGAGCGCCCACCACAAATTTTCCAGAATCTCCGGGAAATTGCGCGTCGGCTTCGATACGCCCATGCCGCGCGCGTAGGAGCTGTAGATGTGCGTATGCGCATTGATCATGCCCGGCATGATAATGCGACCGCCGACGTCAAAGACTTCGTCATCGGGGAAACGCGCTTTTAAATCTTCGAAGTCGCCGACTTCTTCAATTAATTCACCGACGACGCGGACAGCACCGTTTTTAAAATAAAGGTTGTCTTCACAGTTCGTAATTAATCTTCCGTTACCAATAATCATGTGGACCTCCTGATCCGTTTAGGATTCTCTTCATCGCCGCCCCGCGCTCCAAGATGCGAGCGGGAGCGAGCGCACAATTTAATCATTTACATCTTTTAAAAGATGCCCCTTGCGACATTCCAGTCCGAGGGGCATCACTTCAACTATTCACAACAAGCCTTATGGCACGCCGCGTTGTAAAGCCAAGGAGCCTTTTCGTTGACGGCGGCGATGACTTTCGACATACGCTCGTCGAGCTCATCGCCATCCGGAGCCGTATCGAACACGCGACCGTGCTCGTCTCGAATTCTGTACTTATCGTCCGCGAGCTTGAGGAAACCGATGTTCTCCGAATCGGCGAAATCTTCCTCGCTCCAGAAGAGCGTCAGCTTGTCCTTGTAAGGTCTGCCGGCGTGCGGACAGAACGTCGCGCAGTTGCCGCACTCGTTACACATGCCGTCCACGTGGACGATCTGCTCCGCAATGTCGAAGCCGTCCACGAGAATCGCCACATTGGCGCGGTTCGGGCAAACTTCAGTACAGATGCGGCAAATCTGATCACAGAGGAGACAGCGTTCGCCTTCCTTTTCAGGTGTAGATTGCGTTTCAACTAGGATTCCACGACGATCGACGACGACGCCCTCGTCTTTCGCGACGAGAACGCGGTCGAAATTGTGTTTGAGATCTTCTTTTGCAAGAATATCGAGTACCGCTTTCTTCGCATCGCTCATCGCGGCGACGATCGTCGAAGGCCCCTTGCGGCAGTCACCGATGACATAGACGCCGTCGATGGAGGACTCCATCGCATCCGAGACGTACGGGTTGCCCCACTTATCGCAGGAGAGCTCCCAGTCGCGGAAGACCGATTGATCGACTCTCGCGCCCGTCGCTCCGATGACCGTGTCAAACTCCAGCGTGACCATCTCGCCCGTTCCGAGGCACGCCCTGCGCCCCGATTCATCGAAACTGCCGAGACGCTGCTTTTCGCAGACGAGCTGTTTGCCGTCATAGCTGACCGGAGCAAGGAGTTCACGCCACTCGACACCTTCCGCCATCGCCTCGTCGAACTCGTCCTGGCTTGCCGGAGCGTACATTTCCGTACGGCGATAGACGATCGTTACTTCGGGCGATCCGGGCATACGCTTCGCAAGGCGCGCGCAGTCCATCGCGACGTCTCCCGCGCCGACAACGGCGACTTTTTTCCCGAGATCGCGCGGACCGTCTTTCTTGACGGACAACAGGAAATCGAGAGAATCCAAGACGTTTTCGCCGCCCTCGGTAACAGGTGAGCGCCCTTTCGCCCATGCGCCGATTGCCAACACGACGTAGTCGTATTTGTCTTTGAGTACGTCGAGCTTAACATTGGGATCGGCGTTGAAATGAAATTTCACGCCGGCAGCCTTTGCCAGCGCCAAGTCGCGGTCGATCTCTTCCTTTGAGATTCTGAACGAAGGAATCGCATAGCGAACGATACCGTGCGATTCGGCTCTTTTCTCAAAGACATCGACGGCTACACCGTTGCGTGCCAGATAATATGCCGCCGCGATACCGCCGGGACCTGCGCCGATTACACATACTTTCTTGTCGGTGCGTACCGGTCTAGGTCTGAACGCAGCATTGTAGTTATCCTGAGCCTCGTCGGCAGCTTTCTTCTTAATGTCGCGCATATGGAGCGAGACGTCGTAATCGATGCGCGTGCAGTGTTCACGACACGGCTGAGCGCACAGAATGCCGGTGATTGTCGGGCACGCGTTGTCGATGGCGATCACGCGGAACGCCTCGTCGTAGTCGCCGCGAGCGACAAGCGTGTTGTACTCGGGAATTTGCTGGTTGATGGGACAGCCGCCGTCTTTACACGGCGCTTTGTAGCAGTCGTAAAGCGGGAGTTCCGAGTCTGTCTTACGCGACCAGACTTTCTCGCGCCAGCGTTTTTGCGTTCTCGGATCCTCGAGCAACGATTGCGCCAGCGCTCTCAGCTTGGGAAGATCGATATCGCTGCTCTCGTTTCCGAGATAAGGTTCAGACTCCTCTGCCATCTGTTTAAAGCGCGCATATCCTCCGGGTTTCAAGAGTGTCGTCGCGACGGTGACGGGACCGATGCCCGTCTCTAAGATGTTCGCCACATTCAATCCGTCGGCACCTCCCGCAAATGAAACGGGGAGTTTCCCTTCGAACGCCTCCGACAATTTCAGCGCCAAGCTGATTGTCAGCGGCAAGAGAGAACGACCGGACATGTACATCTCTTCCGACGGCACTTCGCCTCTCGTAACATCGACGGGACATGTATTTGTCAGTTTCACGCCGAACGCCAGCCCCTGTTCCCGACTCACCTTTGTCATGCGCTCGAAGATGCCGAGACCATCCTCATACTGCAAGTCGGCGAGAAAGTGTTTGTCCGGGAACGCAATATAGTCGTAGCCGAGATCGTCGAGCGTCTTTCTGACAAAGTCATAACCGAGCATCGTCGGATTGCACTTGACGAATGTATGACAATGTTTCTCCGTCAACAGGTAATGCGCGATGCGCTCAATCTCCGCCGGCGGACATCCATGCAAGGTGGACAGCGTGATCTGATTAGAGATGTGAGGTGAAATTGCATCCACGACGCCTTTATCCACGCGCTCAAAGAGGTCCATGTGCCCCCTCAGAAAATCCATGCACTCTTTGAAGATGGGCGTCTCGGACGCGTCCTTAAGTCCTTCAATGAAGTTGTCAATCTTCGGCAGCTTGATGCCTTCAAGGTCATAACCGACGCTCATGTTAAACGCAAAGTCATTGCCGTCCGAGATGCCGAATTCGACTGCCAGAACCTTCAGGGCAACCCACGCTTTAACGTACTCGTCAAATGCTTCTTGCACCGTCAACTCAGTCGACCATTCACAGTTGTAGCATTCGTCCTCCGCATTGATACAAGGCTTGGGGACCGCGTGTCTGATCTCCTCGCCGTCCATCTTCTGAACGGTCTTGAGCTCGATGAATCGAGCGCCCGCGAGATAAGAAACAATAATGTTCTGCGCCAGTTGTGAATGAGGACCGGCAGCGGGTCCGACAGGTGTCGCGATTTCGTCACCGAACGGCGTGCGGAAGCGCTTGTCACCTTTTGGGAAGTAAAACTTGCTCTTGTCGAGTCCAAATACGCGACCATTTTTCTTGTACTCCCGGAGACTCCAATCGATGAGATTGGCGAAGCCGATTGGTCTCATAATATCGCTCATATCGTCTATATCCTCTCCTTCTTAGTGTGGTGACATGGCATCCTCGGTAGGGAGGCGGGTCACCCGTCACATATATCTCTTGATTACTATATTAACAGTAGATTAAGAATTATTATCCGATTTTTTCTTGTTTTCAACAAATTTTGCCGATGGAAAATACATAACACAACATTTTTCTCATTCGGATGAAAAGAAGACCGGGCTTCTCCTGCGAGAACCCCGGTCTTACAATCAGGCTATTTGTTTATGCGACCTGAACAACACACGCATCGATTCCCGGCATGACGCCTTCGTCGGCATATGCGCTCAGATTAACCATTATCCGCCCAGCGAGGCGTCGTGCCCCTCCAAAGCTCATCCAGCTTAGCGCCGGGATTCTTGATCTTCTGCAAGAAGATCATCGCGGCGATGATGTAAGGTTTGTAACTCGCTTCCTTGTATAGGGGGACGCGGTAGCGATCGAAGACCGACTCGTCGACTTCACCTTCCGCGCAAGATACGCCTGTGATGTCGGCAGGCAGGCAGTGCATGTACAACGCGTTGCCGCCTTTCGTCAGTTTCATCATGTCTTCGGAGCATGTCCAGTCCTTATGCAGCGCATTCTGCGCGAGTAATTCCTGCTCAAGCGCATCGATACCGGCTTGGTCGCCCTTGGCGTACAGATCTGTGCGGATCTCCATCGCCTTAAACGGTGCCCAGCTCTTCGGGTAAACGATGTCGGCATCTTTGAATGCCTCTTCCATCGACTCGACGCGCGTGAACTTTCCGCCGTATTGCTCTTCGTTGTGCTTCGCAACACCTTCGATCTCATCCATGATTTCGTATCCTTCCGGATGCGCGAGAACGACGTCCATGCCGAAGCGAGTCATCAAGCCGATCACGCCTTGCGGAACGGAAAGAGGCTTGCCGTACGAAGGTGAATATGCCCATGTCATGGCGACTTTCTTGCCCTTAAGATTTTCGACGCCGCCGAGCTCGTGGATGATGTGGAGCGTGTCGGCCATCGTCTGTGTCGGGTGGTCAATGTCGCACTGCAGATTGACAAGCGTCGGGCGCTGTTCAAGCACGCCGTCGTTGAAACCTTCGTCGACATAACTAGCGACATTCTTCATGTAGGTGTGACCTTTGCCAATATACATGTCGTCGCGAATACCGATGACGTCCGCCATGAAAGAGATCATGTTCGCCGTCTCTTTGACTGTCTCGCCATGGGAGATCTGCGATTTGCCCTCGTCCAGATCCTGTACCGCAAGTCCTAGGAAGTTACATGCCGACACGAATGAGAAACGAGTTCTCGTCGAGTTGTCGCGGAACAGTGAGATGCCGAGACCCGAATCGAAAACACGGGCACTCTTGTTATTCTCGCGAAGCGCGCGCAACGCGTCCGCCACCGCGAAAATGGCCATAATTTCATCTTGCGACTTGTCCCATGTCAGGAGAAAATCGCTGCCGTACAACCCTTGATAGTCGTAGCCTTCCAGTTGATCAATAAGCTTTTTTAGATCCATTTGTACCTCTTTCCTCTCTTGAAATACGTTATATATTATTTTTCAAATTATTAATCCATCGCCGCGAGAACACCCGTACGCTCGTTGAACTCTTCAATGAGCCTGTCGATCTCGTGCACCTGGTTGCGGGTGTCCTTCCAGTAATTGTCGTCGTACCACTGATCGTTCAGCTCGTGCATGGTGCGCCCCTGCTGCTCAACCCATGTGTAGTACTTGAGGTGATGGACGCGCTTGCGCGTGTAGTAAGTGAACTCTTCCATATGATCCGTCGTGGTGGAGGCAAGATAACTCCAGTAATCACGCGCCGCGAGATCCGGCGTGTAAGGTTCTGCCTCTTCCATCTCCACTACGCGTGAGCCGTACATTTCGGCAGAATCGGTCGCGACGGTGCCGATGACGTCGTCCTTCGTGAACTCGAAGTATTTCGCGAGCTTAATGCTTCCGAGCACGTTCGCGATACCGCTGATACCGAGTAACGGGAGAAGATCCAAGAAATCCTGAGACACGCCCGTTTCCTTCTTCAGGAATTCGTGTCCGACCTCCGTGTTGAACAGACGCAGGAGATTCACGGCGTGATTGTCGTCGATGGCACAGACGACGTCCGTATTCTTGACGTTGTGGACGAACGGGATGTGCTTGTCGCCGATACCTTCAATGCGGTGACCGCCGAAACCATTGTTCAGAATGGTGGGACACTGGAGCGCCTCGCCGACTGACACTTTGATACGCGGATACTGGTCTTTTAAGTAATCGCCGGCGCTCATCGAACCGCCGCTGCCGCTCGTAAAGAAGCAGGCGGAGAATCTCGACGTCGGCGTCTTTAGCGACTCGTAAACTTCTTCCATGGCCGGACCTGTGGCGTGGTAATGCCAGAGCACGTTGCCCATCTCTTCGAACTGGTTGAAAATGAAGGCGTCGGGACGCGTCCTGCGAAGCTCCCAGACCTTGTCGAAAATTTCTTTGACGTCGCTCTCGCAACCGGGTGTCGCGTAGATCTCGTCTGCGATGTGAGACAGCCAGTCAAATCGCTCTTGGCTCATGTCCTCGGGCAGGATCGCGATTGACTTGCAGCCGAGCAGTTTCGAGTTGAAAGCGCCTCCACGGCAATAGTTGCCGGTCGAAGGCCAAACCGCCCAGTCGTGATAGGGGTCGAACTGTCCTGTGACGAGACGGGGAACGAGACAGCCGTATGAAGCGCCGACCTTATGACAGCCGGTCGGGAACCACTTGCCGATGATGACGAAGATACGCGCGTCAACACCGCTAAGCTCGCTTGGGATTTCGATATAGTTCACATCGCCGTAACCGGCACCTTCCAGCGTCGGCTCATTTTTCCATGTGATGCGGAAAAGATTCAAAGGGTCGATATCCCATGAACCGACGTTCTTCAGTCTCTTCTTAATCTTCTCGGGAACTTTGTTAACGGGATCGCGCAATTGCGCAAATGTCGGAATGACTATGTTGTTTTCACGCGCACGTTTTATCGCATTCTCAAGCCCTTCCGGATGGATCGTCAGATCGATCATAGATGTTTCTCCTTGCATTGTGATAATAATTGATTGGCTGTGGGTAAGTCTGTGAAAATTCCCATACCTAAGTACCTAAAGACTACCGTCATTCTACGTTTTAGTAAATGATTCTAAATGAACAGACTCTATCGACGGATTCGTCACAAACTTTCGCATAAAAGCAATAAAACGCTAAAAATATCGTTTTTTTTCGGCTTTCTACATAAGAACAAAGCAAAAACAACGCGAAAGGATTATGGCTCCATTACATGCCGTCGACCGATTCTTCGCCCTTCATGCTATCCTCTTCCGCTATGGTCTCTTGCTTTTCAGCTTTCTTATTTACGTAATGGTAGAAGATAAAACCGATGACGGCTGCAACGGCACCGATGCCGAACACGATCGCGGCGAAGACGTATTCTTTTGAACCGAGTAACCCGCCGCTGACCGTCGATGTCACGACGGAGAAAAAGCGCGCAAGTAAAATCTTCATCCACGTACCAAGCTTCATAGGCGTCAACCCTGCCAAGTACGTCAAGATATCTTTTGGCGTTCCGGGAATAAACATCAGCAAAAACATGAGCAGATTCAATTGCTTCGGTCGATTGAACAGTTTGACGCCGTCGATTTGCTCAGGCTTAAAGAACAACTCAATGACGGGTCGACCGTATCGTTTGACAACAAGAAAAATGATGACACTCGCCGCATAGATCGCCGCCATGGAAAGTATCGTCCCTTCAATGGAGCCGAAGGCATAGCCTGCAGCAAGCTCAAACGGTTCGCCGGGAATCACCGCGAGTATGACTTGGAGCATCGTTAGGATAAAGAAAAGAAACCGCGACCAAACAGGGGA
>JAAZMK010000043.1 GCA_012798865.1 Clostridiaceae bacterium
ATGTCGACTATGGGCATCGGGCGTGTGAGAAGGTCAATGACGGTTCATGCGAGCGCGCGATTCTCGTGTGCGGGACAGGCATCGGTATGTCGGTCGTCGCAAACAAGCATAAGGGAATCCGTGCGGCTCTTTGCACAAACGCCTTTATGACCGAAATGGCGCGCCGTCACAATGATGCGAATGTGCTCGTCCTCGGCGCACGCGTTCTCGCTATACCCTACGCGATGATTTTAGTCGACGTCTTTATGTCTGAACCGTTTGATGGAGGTCGCCATCTGGAGCGCGTCAGCCAAATTGCGAAATTGGAGGAAGATTTTTGTGAGTAAGATATTCAAAGAGATGAACGGTGTTTATATATTGGATCACCCGCTCATTCAACACAAGCTCGCATTACTGCGTGACAAGAATACCATTCCGAAAGAATTCAGGGAGCTGTTGAGCGAAGTGGCGATGCTCATGGCATATGAGGTGACACGAGATCTGCCCTTACGCCCGGTTGATATCGAAACCCCCATGGGAATGGCACATTGCCATATGCTGGAGGGGAGAAATATTGCGCTTGTTCCAATCTTGCGTGCAGGATTGGGGATGGTTGACGGTATGACGAACCTCATTCCGATGGCCAAAATAGGGCATATCGGACTTTATCGCGATCCTGTTACACTCGAGCCAGTTGAATATTACTGCAAATTGCCCGAGGACGTTCAGCACCGCGACGTCATCCTGCTTGACCCTATGCTCGCGACAGGCGGTTCAGCGGCAGCGGCCGTTGATTTTCTCAAAATGAGAGAGATTAAGGATATTAAGTTCGTCTGTCTCGTCGCCGCACCTGAAGGCATCAAGCATTTCCACGGCGCACACCCGGAGATTCCGATTTATTGTGCAGCACTCGACGACGGACTCGATGATCATGCCTATATCTTGCCCGGTCTCGGTGATGCAGGAGATCGTCTGTTCGGTACTAAGTAAACAGATTTTTTGAGTTTCCGCTCTCGCTGTCCCGCTAGGTTACGGTGGGAGCCGTTTACGCTAAGCCGATCGAAAATAGTAGACATGATCGGCGAAGCTGATTTTACATTTTTCCGGCAAAAGATGTTCACGATGTTTCGACAACCTTATGCCGTCTAACATGGTTCCATTCTTCGATCCGAGATCCTCGATGAAATAGCTGCCCGCCCGCCTACGTATCATCGCGTGTCTGCGGCTAATGGAAAAAGAATCAATCCAAAAATCCGACTTCCCCATATCTCTCCCGATGACAAATTCTTCCGTAAGGATATAGGCGTGGTGTCCGAGTTCCTCATCGGGTGTGCCCGGCAGACCCTCGGAGAGTTGAGCAATCCGGAAGTGGTCGGAAGAAAGATCTAATTCCTGCGTCACTTCGTGGATCGTCTCGTGATTGCGGCAGCCGAAAAGAGTCTCTACGAACCTCTTTAGTCTGGACATGATGCGCTCTCCCGTTGAACCTTTCGGCGTTGTCGAGTTCCTGTTCTCGTCGTTCTTCACTCGCTCATGATATTCAATTGAAGCAGAGTGAGCATGTTCGAGTTTTTGCGGTGTTACAAGGCTACACTCAATATCAGCCGAATGACGATACGATTCACCGCATAATGTTTTCGATTCGTGTAGCAGATCGAAAAAAGCTTCTTTTCGAAACAAGTCTGCTAATTGTAGGATCAATGGGGCATTCCAGTGAAAGACCTCTCCCATCCATTCGATCAATCCCGGTTCTTGATTACGATTTATGTGTTGCGTATTGATGAGGGGTAACGAAACGATCTGGACATCGAAATGTTCTCGTTCACTTTCGCTTTGCTCGACAAAGATCAGCTCGGGATGTAGCAGAGGGGGGATGATTGGGAGCAGGTGATCGCTTGCCGTTTCGATGGCTTCCATGGTTTTGTAAAGAACCTTGAAGCCTGTCTCCTCATCTCCGGACATCGATTGTACCGCCTCCGAAAGCGGCAATCGCTTTCGTTGAGGCACACTGAAAAGCCAAGCGTTTTGATCGGCTCTGAACCAAGAGATGGGGGTCACGGCGTTCGGGCGGTGTCGCAGGAGCGCCGTATCCGCAAGTGTGTCGATGGACGGATACGGCGCGCAATCCGGAACGTACAACATCCACACAGCTTGCGTGTCTGTCTTTTGCAGCCGCATGGATGTATTGACGCTCTCCTGCATGCTGTTTTTCGATTCATAGCTGGTCATAGACGGATGAACTGAACACTTTGTCGATGAGATTTCTGGCAAAAGCGATGATGTTTTCACGGAACAAGAGGGCGAGCGTGATGAGTACGGCGATGATGATAATGACCTCGAGTGTTCCAAAACCGCTCCAGACGACTCGATCCGGCATTTTGTTCTTCTTTAGATGTTTCATGATGTGGCTCCTTTCACACGAACTCCGTTTTAACTTTTGTAATACTATTGTCGCCTTGGCACGCGTCATATGTGATTTCTTTTCAATGCAAAGATCCGTCGATCATGTCAAAAATGACAGATTATGTTTCCGATCCTAGACCAAGAATCCCATTTGTGTCATGGCGGGGAGAATGACGGTTGCCATGACCACGATCAGGTCGATCGCCATCGGAAAGACGAACATGAGCGAGCGTTGCTCGGCGCGACCGCGCATCGCATCGCGATAAAGCTGTCGTCCGCTGTCCGCTTGCATGCGGATCAGTTCCAAAATTTCTCTTCCGCCTTCACGTTCATATCGCGCCATGAGGCGCAATGCCGCCTGTACTTCCGGCAATGGGCAGTGTTCGGCGAGCCAATTTGCCGCCATCACGCTGTCATACCCCGTCTCAAGATGAATGACGGCTTTGTTGAGATCGTTCGCGACGGGGTCGTTATCGTGTCTGTTGGAGAGATTGACTTTTGCCACCATGCGTAGCGCCCGGTCGAAAGTCAGCCCGCTTTCGAGAAGAATGTAAAGAGAATTGACAGCAGACGGATAATAGAAGCGATAATTCTTTCGTCGTTTTGCCGCTTCTGAACAGCTTTCGATATCGCGAGCAATGGAGACGGACACAACCGCTAAAGCGACGATAAACGGAGAGACACGTCCCGACAGCAAAAAGAGCGTCGCGATCACAAACCCGAACGCTAAATCATTCACTTTCCGAGTCATGTAATGAAGCCATGCGTCTTCCTTGTCTTCTGCAAGCAACTGAACGGACGATGAGATTGTCATGCCGATCTGCCCCGGCAACCAGTCGAGATAGAGTCGCGACAGAAAGGTTGCCGCGCGCCTGTTCTTCTGAAGTTGTTTTGTCTTCTTCTTTCGTCGTTGGGGTCGACGTGTTTTGCTCTTGACCTTTTCCGGTGCGAGCAAGAGGAGAAGAACGAAGAGCGCAAACATGGAGAGGAGATAGAGGACGGAGAGGGGAAGAAACATATTTCCGTCCTGTTGGACGGATTGACTGTAGGAAACGGCGCCGCCGAAAACGAAACGAGCCATGAAAAACGGAATGACCGACAGTATCGCCGCTTCGCTCGTTTGACCTTTGCGCTCGTTTGCGACTTCGCTTTGCATATTGATTTGTGCTGACAGATCGTGATGAGTTTGTCGAACAAATACGTCAATGCGACCGCCCGATCTCGACAGAAGCGTCAGCATGGTCATATCGCGTGTGCAGACCGGTAGTCCGATTTCGCGCGTAAATAATGCGAGCGCCTCATGGAGCGACATTTGTGCCTCTAAATTCTTTTTAAGCCGGAGAAGGGAACGAATGAGCTTATTGTGTCTTCCCAGTTGTTCCGTCAAGGGTTTTATGGATTCCGATAGAGCCGCCTCGAGAGGAGTACCGGCGGACAGACGCGTGGAAAGGTATCCCAAGAGATGCTGGTACTGGGTGAGCAACATCTTGCTCTCGCGTAAATGGAAGAGGCGTGCCAGCCCGAGACCAAGCAAAAGGGCTCCCGGAATAGTTACGAACCACCCGGAAGGTGTCGATCCAAGAAACGCGATGGAAGCGAGTCGTGCGGGAATCGTGGCGAACAAAATCCATTTGATCGCGGCAATTCCGCGCCTGCCGAGGTCGGCTGCCGTCTCGTTTCGTCTCGATGCGTTCGCTGCTCGTACTTTGCGGTTTATATTGCGATGATTGTTTCTGCCCATGATGTCTCCTCTCTTAGGCTGATGATGGCGGCGGCGCCGCGCGTTATTCTTCCAACGGTAGCGAGTAGTGTGTTTTCAGCTGAAAGGCATCCTCATGGAAGCCCGCTACGGAGCTGATTTCCCGGACGAGGCGCCGCCCGTCTGCCAAGCGAACGAGGTGGACAATTAAATCGATGGACGAGGCGACCATTCTCCTGCACGCTTCCCATGGGAGTTGTGAGGAGGTCATGAGCAACAGGGAAAGGCGATTGAGCATCTCGACCGTACTGTTGCCGTGCCCCGTCGACATGGAACCGGGGTGTCCCGTCTGCATCGCCTGGATCATGTCATACGCTTCCGTTCCGCGAACCTCTCCGACGATGACGCGATCAGGTCGCAAGCGTAATGAAGAGTGGATGAGGTCGGAAAGAGAAATTTCCCCTCCTCCGTCAACGGCGGACTCCCTCGCTTCCAGTCGAACGAGGTTGTGTCTCCCCGTAAGATCGAGCTCGGAGGCATCCTCGACTGTCACAATGCGTTCGTGCTCCGGGATAAAGGCGGCGAGCGCATTCAGAAAAGTTGTTTTACCGGACGCCGTTCCGCCACTGATAAAAATATTCTTGCGAGCTATGACCGACTCGATCAGAAAACGCGCTTCCTTGGCAGGCAGCGTGTTGTTTTTGATAAGAGCTTCCATCGTCGGCATAATCCCTGTAAATTTTCTGATGGAAAGGACGGGACCGTCGGGCGCCGCGGGCGGCAAAATCGCGTGGACGCGAGAGCCGTCGGCGAGACGCATGTCGGCGATGGGAGAGCGTTCGTGGACAAGTTTATTTGCGCGGCCGAAATAGCGACTGATAACATGTGTGAGATGGGCGGGCGAGTCAAAAGAATAATCGGTTTTCTCCAGTCTGCCGTTTCGTTCAATATAGATTTGGGAGGGTGAGTTGACCATAATCTCCGTGACGGAAGGCTCTTCAAGCAGCGGCTGCAAGATGTCCAGACCGCGCATCGCGTCAAAAAGATGGCGAATCAAGTTCGTTTTGTCCTGAACGGTCAAATGAGATCCTTGCGTTCGTACCGACACCTCCGCCGCGATCATGCGTCGCAGTTCATCGTCCGTCGGCTCCGCTCCCGGCTCGAGACGTGAAGCGATCCGTCGTATCCATACCTGTTTTTCCTTATAACCCGGAAGCAATGACTGACTCCTTGCCGTGAGTGATGTGATCGATCTCCCTGAGCGGCTGGTGTCTTTGAGGAAGTTCAAGGATACGGCATTCCTTGGGGAGTTTCGCCAAAAACAGTCCGAGCTCACGCTGAGCGACCAGTTCTTTGTCCGAGCTTCCGACGGGAGCGTCAACGTAGACAAAATCACACAAGACGGAGAGTGCGAGAACATCGCTGAGCGGCATGCCTTCCATGTCAATCCAGGACGTTGTCGGCTGTGATCTCGTACGGGTATATTCGCGCCATGCATTGATGATCTGCCTTAATGTGCCGATTTCGCACGTAATCAGATCGTCGGATCGCTCAGGCAGAGAGCATGTGTAGAAGCCCTCTTCGTGCATGTACAACCACTTGCCCATGTCGCCGATTTCGGGGATATCGCCTACGGAGAATCGATAGATGAGATCGCCGAACGTCAGCCCGTGACCGCGGCGAAAACAGTGCTCGATTTGATAGAGAGGTTTAATCGGCAGATAAATGACCGTATGCCCGAGCGCCTGTTCCTTGCCGATGACGTAGCGCGTGATACGTGTTCCCGTCTCATGTGAAAAGGACAAGTGAGTACCGATACTGTTGGAACGGTTACTGAAGCTCGTATGGGATGGTTTGTCTGATACGAGGTAAGGTCGTATCTTCGCATCAATTTGGGAAGCTCGCACGAAGCGGGAAATGGAGAGGATGTCTATTGTCTTTTGTCTCTCAAGATTATTTATACGGGTATCGCATCGGATGTCACGGTCTCTTTCCGCTTGATGACTACGAGAGATATTTGAACGTGTTTCGATCTCTTTTTCTCTCTCGTGCTCACATAAAGTAACATTGAGAGTCAACGCTTGGAGTTGGTCAAGCGCCGGCTTGACCGCGAGGTTTCCCGGACAGAGGGAGACAGTGATACGGCGGCGTATCTCGTGAGCCAATGCATCGACGGCGCTGCTAATTTCGCGTTCATCGTTGACGGTCAAGGTGACGACCTCATAAGCGCCACCCGACAAAGAACGTAGGCGTCTCGAAAGTCGCAACTGATAATCGCGATGATCGTCGATGTATAGCACAACAGGTCTCATGTCCACTCCTCCATGCGCATCTGAAAAGCTCAATCTCGACTAGGTCGGCTCGATTCATCGTATGCCGCGCCGGTTTGTCCTGTAATAGAAAAACGTGTCATGAGCCGTCAAAGAAGAGCTGTTTTGTCTGATATGAAACGGCGAGACTGATTTTTCCTGTGGTACAATGTTGAAAACTCAATACAATAATTATCAAGAGTGGTGGAGGGACAGGCCCTATGAAGCCCGGCAACCGGCGTCGTCGCATCGGTGCCAAATCCTGCAGACCGGAGCGGTCTGAGAGATGATGCTTTCAAGACCTCCGCGCGGGAGGTTTTTTATTGGACCGGCTGAAAGATGTGTCCGTTTGCAATTATTGAATAGAATGGGAGAAAAGAATGTTCAACTCTACAAATGATTCATGGCTCTTTACATCGGAATCGGTGACGGAAGGTCATCCCGACAAAGTGTGCGATCAAATCGCCGATGCCGTTTTAGATTCGATCCTTGAGCACGATCCTCGCGCGCGCGTCGCATGCGAGACTGTGACGACGACGGGATTAGTGCTCGTGATGGGGGAGATCACCACGACGTCCTATGTCGATATTCCTCACATCGCCCGCGAGACAATCAGGAGAATCGGCTATACGGGCAGTCAATTTGGTTTCGACGCCGATTCGTGCGCCGTTCTGACATCGATCGATGAACAGTCGTCCGATATCGCTATGGGCGTTGATTGCTCTTTTGAGGAGCGAGCCGGTGAAACGGGGTTTCATTTGGGTGCCGGGGACCAAGGGATGATGTTTGGGTTCGCCAATTCAGATACGCCGGAGTTCATGCCCCTCCCGATTACGCTGGCACACAGGCTCACGCGAAAAATGGCGGAAGCGAGAAAACTCGGCGAGGCGCGGTCGTTTTGTCCGGACGGCAAATCACAGGTGACCATTCGATACGAAGGCAATCGCCCCGTACACATCGATGCCGTCGTTATATCGACACAGCACCATGCGGAGGCGACGCTTGAGCAAGTGCGCGACGAGGTTGAGGATCACGTCATTTTCCCGATACTCGCCGGCGATCTGTTTGACAGTCAGACGAAGATATACATCAATCCTACCGGACGATTCGTGATCGGCGGTCCGCAAGGTGACACCGGGCTGACAGGGCGCAAAATCATCTGCGATACGTATGGCGGATTCGGTCATCACGGCGGCGGCGCCTTCTCCGGCAAGGATCCGACGAAAGTTGATCGGACAGGTTCGTACGCGGCGCGCCATATCGCAAAAAACATGGTCGCCTCGGGACTTTGCTCGCAATGCGAAGTCCAGCTTGCATACATTATCGGCGTTTCGCACCCCGTCTCCGTGACTGTCACGTCGTTCGGCACGTGCGAAAAGTACTCGGATGAGTTTCTAAGCAAGCTTGTGCGGTCGAAGTTTGACCTCCGCCCCGATGCGATCATCGAGCGTTTCGATTTGATGCGACCGATCTATGCGCAGGTGAGCAATTACGGTCATTTCGGGCGCCCGGAGCTCGACTTGCCATGGGAGCGCCTCGACGCTGTCGATCTATTTTAGAAAGAGGCGTGAAAGGTTAAATCTCGTATGCGCGACCGGCAGCAGTCCTTGTTCAAGAATAGTGAACCTGTTTCTTTTTCAGGTGTTGTGACGCGCGTCATCTTCCGCAACGACGAAAACGGATATTCCATTCTTGACGTGGAAGGTCGTGGGGAAGAGTGGACAGTGACCGGCGTGATGCCGCATATCATGGCGGGAGATATGGTGTCAGGTGATGGTTCTTGGCGCGATCATCCGACGTATGGTCCGCAGATTGCCGTGCGACAGATCAGCAGAGATGAGCCACGCGAAAGCGACCGTATCGAGAAATATCTCGCTTCCGGAGCCGTTAAAGGGATCGGCGAGGCGACGGCTAGGAAGCTCGTTCAAGCTTTCGGGGATGACACATTGACGGTCATGCGCCAAAATCCCGAGCGCGTCGCCAAGATTCGAGGCATCGGACCGGCAAAAGCCGAGAGTTTCAGCAGGCAGCTCAAGGCTGACCGCGCCTATCAGGATTTATCACTCTTTTTACTGCCGCACGGCATTGGGCAGGCGCGTATCCACCGTATCTATGCGATATTCGGCATGGCGGCGGAGATGCTCATCAAAGAGAACCCTTTCATTCTTGCTGAGCGCGTGTCGGGCATCGGTTTTCAAACTGCCGATCGGCTCGCCGTTGAATTGGGGTTCAGAGGCGACCACCCGTCGAGACTCAAAGGCGCCGTTCTCTTTGCGATGAATCAATCGCTTTTCCGAAACGGCAATACGGTCATCCATGAGGACAGCGTGGCGAGCTTTCTGTCGGAACGCCTTGACGTTTCCGAAGAGAAAATAAAAGAAGCGATCGCCACTCTTCTAAAGGAAGGGAAAATTGTCAAAGTCGCAGGTCATCTGCATCGGAGCGTTGAAGAGGTCGTGTCTGCGACGGATGTAGAGGGCTTATCAACCGGGGAACAGCCTTCAATCGGAATTGAAAGCGCATTTGACGGTCTCGTTTCGCTTTCCGATGTGGCGGTTATCGAGAGGTCGCTCGCTTACCGTCTTCGCTTTCTGGCGTCCGTCTCTCCGCCGGGCGACCGTTTTATGAGCGAGGACC
>JAAZMK010000044.1 GCA_012798865.1 Clostridiaceae bacterium
CGTGAATGTCATTCGAATGCAATAATACTAAACGTCTCAAATGCATGTATAGCCTCCCGTACAATCCAAGTGTCACTTTCACCAACAACAATCTCTTGTGATTCTATCATGAGAAGATAAAAAACGAAAAAAGTCGAAGATTCCCGGTAAACACGAACCATTAAACCGCCTTTTGTCAATATTCAATTTAATATAGTTGCATAAAAAAGTAAGCTGTTGGATAATAAAAATGTCACATATAGCAGTGTACTAGGCTACGGATTCCTTATCGGGGCTCGTCTGACATCTGTCGGAACTAGCAGACCCCGGGAAACCGGAATCTTTTTGGACTCCGGAAAGGTTTCGCAGCACCACCAGTGCATTAACTAAAGAAAAGGAGAGTAGCATGACACGAACGAGTCACTGTAAGACGATCGCTGACAACGATCCTCGCTATGAAGAACTGCGGTCGTTTATTCACAGTCATGAAAGCAAAGACGGTATTGCAATGACAGCGCTACAGGAAGCGCAAAACTTATTCGGCTATCTGCCGCTCGAAGTTCACAAATTCATCTCAAAAGAAACGGGCGTCCCCATTGCCGAACTCTACGGCGTTACGACATTCTACAGCCAATTCAATACAGAGCCTCAAGGGCAACATCAAATACAAATCTGTATGGGAACGGCTTGTTATGTCAAAGGCGCTCAGAAAGTACTCGACAAGGTCGTGGAAACACTCGGTGTAGAAGTTGGCATGACAACGCCTGATCAGCTCTTCACTCTCAATGCGGCGCGCTGTCTCGGATGCTGCGGTCTTGCGCCTGTCATGATGATTGATGATGACGTTTACGCCAATCTCGATAACGTCAGTGAAATTCCTGCCATTCTCGATCGATACCGCAAGGACACAAAGTAGGGGGATGAGTTCATGACGATGCAACCATATGGAACAGCGGAAATGAAACGCATCGCTACGGTTGACGAACTCAACGCGTTGCGAGACGAATGGAAGGCAAAACTTGAGACACCGGCAGGAATCAGAGTCGTCGTCGGCATGGCGACATGCGGCATTTCTGCGGGCGCAAATCAAGTTTACGAAGCATTTAAAAACGAAATCAAGAAGCGCGGTCTTGATCATGTCGTGATCGAAAAGGTCGGGTGTATCGGAATGTGCGTCTACGAACCGATTGTCGAAATTTTTGAGAACGGCAAAGAGAAAGTATCGTACATTCACATTGATCCCGAACAAGTGGCGATGATCGTCGAACAACATCTCATCGGAGGCAAACCGTGCAAGGAGTTGACATTGCTCCAACTCGATGTAAAAGATGACCGTGGAAACGTTTGCGGCAAATTTGAAGAATTGCCCTTTAACCGCAAACAGAAACGGATCGTGTTGCATAATTGCGGCTACATCAACCCTGAAGATATCCGCGAGTATGTCGGTGTCAACGGTTATCAGGCGCTCGCCAAAGTCATCACGAGCATGTCGCCCGAGGAAACGATTGAACTTGTCAGCGCTTCACACCTCCGTGGGCGCGGCGGTGCGGGGTTCCCGACGGGACTTAAATGGAAGTTCGCTGCACGTGAGACTTCAGACCAAAAGTATGTCATCTGCAATGCAGACGAAGGCGACCCGGGCGCGTTCATGGATCGCTCCGTCCTAGAGGGCGACCCTCATGCTGTTTTAGAAGCCATGGCGATCGCTGGTTATGCCATCGGTGCGGATCAAGGCTGGATTTATGTCAGAGCCGAATATCCTACAGCCGTCAAACGCCTAGAGCTCGCGATCAATGAAGCCAAAGCGCTGGGGCTCTTGGGCGAAAAGATATTGGGAACGGATTTCAATTTTGACATCAAAATTCGATTGGGAGCCGGTGCTTTCGTATGTGGTGAAGAGACAGCTCTCATCGCATCGATCGAGGGTAAGCGCGGCATGCCGAGAAACAAGCCGCCATTCCCCGCGTCGAAAGGTCTCTGGGGTAAACCTACGATCATCAACAACGTCGAAACACTTGCCAATATCCCCGCCATCATTCGCAACGGACCGGAGTGGTTCCGCTCAATCGGCACAGAGGGAAGCCCGGGAACAAAGGTTTTTGCGCTAGGCGGAAAAATCACGAATACCGGTCTCGTTGAAGTGCCGATGGGGACGACGCTGCGCGAAGTGATTGAAGATATCGGTGGCGGCTGCCCGAACGGGAAAATGTTCAAGGCGGTGCAAACAGGTGGACCTTCAGGCGGATGCCTGACGTTTGAGGCGCTCGACGTACCCATCGACTTTGATCAGCTCGTTGCGCTCGGCTCCATGATGGGATCGGGCGGAATGATTGTCATGGACGAGGATAACTGCATGGTCGACATTGCGCGGTTCTTCCTCGACTTCACGGTCGACGAGTCGTGCGGTCAATGTGTCCCCTGTCGCGAAGGCACAAAACGGATGCTCGAGATACTCGACAAAATTACGAGCGGCGGCGCAGAAGAAAAAGATCTCGACGATTTACACGAGTTGGCGGACAATATCCGTCAGACTTCGCTCTGCGCGCTCGGTCAGACTGCGCCGAATCCCGTCCTCTCGACAATGGAACACTTTATGGATGAATACCGCGCACACGTCATCGACAAGACGTGTCCGTCAAAAGTCTGTAAAGATCTACTCGGATACTACATCACGGAAGCGTGCAAAGGCTGCACGAAATGTAGCCGTATCTGCCCGGTCGAAGCTATCAAAGGGAAAGTCAAAGAACAACACTACATCGATCAAAGCGTCTGCATCCGCTGCGGTTCGTGTCTTGAAGTCTGTCCCTTCCACGCCATCGAACGGCGCTAAGGAGTAAGGAGTCTAACGATGTCTGAAGAAACAAAGAAAATTACAATTACCATCAATGATCGTGAACTCAAGGCAGATCCAGGCGAGACGGTTCTTCAGGTGGCACATCGGTCGGGGATCAATATCCCTCATCTCTGCTACCTCAAGGATATAAATGAAATCGCCGCCTGCCGTCTCTGTGTCGCCGAAGTCGAGGTCAACGGAAGGCGTATGCGCGGACTCCCCGCCACTTGTGTTCTCAAGGTTGAAGACGGCATGGTTGTAAGGACGAACACGAAAGCCGTCCGCAAAGCCGTCCGATTCAATCTCGAGCTCATCCTTGCGAACCACGACATGAATTGCCCAACTTGTGTACGTAACGGAACGTGCGAATTACAAAAACTT
Source organism: Clostridiaceae bacterium (assembly GCA_012798865.1). Taxonomy (GTDB): domain Bacteria; phylum Bacillota; class Clostridia; order Saccharofermentanales; family DTU023; genus UBA4923. Next base: position 3,194 of record JAAZMK010000044.1, read on the forward strand.
GCTCGCGAACGCGGCGTCGAAGGCGTTCGATTCGGTGGAATAAAGCGAGCGGTTACCATCGACGAACTCTCGCCATCGATCGTAAGAGATTCGAGCAAATGTATACTCTGCGGACGTTGTGTCAGCACTTGCGAAAAGATCCAGGGGCTCGGTGTCTTGGCGTTTACGAACCGCGGGTTCAATACGGAAGTCGGTCCCGCGTTCGATTTCAGCATGCGCGATGTCAACTGCATCTACTGCGGGCAGTGTATCGAGGCTTGCCCCGTCGCGGCGCTTCGCGAACGCCGTTACATCGACGATGTCTGGGATGCGATCGATGATCCGGATAAAGTCGTCGTCGTTCAGACGGCACCTGCCGTTCGCGCATCGCTCGGCGAGGAATTCGGCTACCCGATCGGAACACCTGTCACCGGCAAGATGACGGCTGCACTCCGCCATATCGGCTTTGATTACGTGTTTGACACGAACTTCGCCGCCGACCTCACCATCAGTGAAGAAGCGACGGAACTGCTTCACAGAATTACGACGGGCGGCGTACTACCGATGATCACCTCATGTTCACCCGGATGGATCCGCTACTGTGAAATGTATCACCCCGACTTTCTCCCGAATCTCTCGACGTGCAAGTCACCTCAGAACATGATGGGCGCCATCATCAAATCGTACTTCGCCGATGTCATGGACATCGACCCCGAGACGATCGTCGTTGTTTCCATCATGCCGTGCACATCGAAGAAATCGGAGGCGATCCGCGAAGAGATGGAAGTTGACGGTCTGCGCGATGTCGACTATTCACTGACAACGCGCGAGCTCGGCGACATGATTAAACAGGCAGGTATCGACTTTGACACACTCGAAGACGAGCACCCCGACAGTGTCCTCGGCGACTACACGGGAGCCGCTGTCATCTTCGGAACGACAGGCGGGGTCATGGAGGCGGCGCTTCGTACAGCTGCCGATGTTCTGACAGGTGAAGACTTGCCGTCTTTCGAATATGAAGCCGTCCGCGGAATGGAAGGTATCAAGCAAGCATCCGTCACTGTACCTCTTGGCGGTGTTCCGACAGAACTCAAAGTTGTCGTTTGTTCATCGGTCAAACATGCAGGCGAGGTCTTGGACGCCGTTCGCAAGGGAGAGCTCTCCTGTCACTTCATCGAAGTCATGGCGTGTCCGGGCGGATGCATCCACGGCGGCGGACAATCGTATGTCTCATCGACGGAACGAATGAGCACCGATCCGCGCCTTGCCCGCGCCGATGCCCTGTACAGCGAGGACGAGCGTCAAGTGCTCCGCAAGTCGCACCAGAACCCGGAACTGATCGAACTGATCGACAAGTTCCTCGGCGCACCGAACAGCGACGTGGCGCACAAATACTTGCATACGCACTACGCGCCGCGTCCCTTCTACGCGCAAAAAGAATTCGGTGAATGCGACGATTAATAAGCAGACTGATCCGACCAGACAATGCAAAGGGCGGTGTCATCAACACACCGCCCTTCATTTATGTCGTATCCTTGCGACGCTATACCGTCTTCGACGTGCGTCTGTAAAGCAGATAAACCCAGAAGGCGAGTATGCCAATGAGAAGCTCGATTCCCGTCAGCAAGAAGAAAGTATCAACTTTTCTCCCTGCAATGAGCGCGTTAAGCGTTAGCAGCAAAAGGATGACGATCATCGCAATCACCCACCTGCCTATCTTGGAAGCGAGAAAACGCGGAAGTAGGCGAAGCTCCTCCGGCGTGAATCCTGATCGCGACTTTCCAACTCCACTACGTTGCGTCGAAGAACGCGAGGACGATGTTTGTTTCTTTTTTCCCTTCGCTTTTGCCATCTGTTCACTCCTTTATTGTTCTCATGATACTATGAAATGCGAATCGAAACATGATTGAAAGGGCAAATATGGACGGAATTACGACCGGCGCATTATCTCGAGAGCTTCACGACCACTTGACTGATTCGCTCGTCGATCGCATCGCGATGACGGACCGACACACGCTCGTTCTGCACCTTTATTCGCAAAATGAGGGACGCCGCGCGCTCACGCTCGGCGCAAACCCTTCCCGCCCCGTCTTTGCGCTTACCCGCAGCTCGGCGCAGTCAGGTCTCACTCCTCCCCCCTCTTTTGTCATGTTTTTGCGCAAACATCTGCGACGGGCGAGATTGAAAGAAGTCAGTTCACCTCTCGGCGAACGTATCATTCACTTTCTTTTCCACGCAATCGATGAGCTCGGTGATGAGCGCAAACTGAAGCTCATATTTGAATGCATGCCGAGGACTGCCAATCTCATCGTCGTCAATGAACAGAACGTCATCCTGAACGCGTTGCGCCATATTGATCAAAGCATCAACCGCACAAGGGAAGTTTTGCCGGCGCATCCGTATAGCGCGCCGCCGGAACAAAATCGCCGATCTGTCACGGAATGTTTAAGCATGTCTCATCATGAGCTGTTCGCTCAAGCAAAGCAAAGCGATCTCGTCTCGCACGTCGCGTTCCGTACAATTGCCGGGTTCTCGCCTATTCTGGGTGTAGAGGCGGCATATCGGGCGGAACTTCAACCGGATCGCCTCTTTTCACTCCTTTCGGAGTCCGAGTGTATGAGACTCGCCGATGCGTTGAAATCGATCTGTCGAGAAATCCATAACTGTTCGTTCGCGCCCGCCATCTACTTGACCGCACCGATTGAAAGCAAAGAAAATGAGCAGATCACGGCACACGTCATCCCGCTGACCCATC
>JAAZMK010000045.1 GCA_012798865.1 Clostridiaceae bacterium
CGGGCGAAAGAACAAATAAATCATACTTGTATTTCACTACAAAGCGCCTCGTCCTTTTTCGGATCGAGGCGCTTTCCTTATGCTTTGAATGTGAGCCCGTCGATTACTATGGCTGCCGTTCTGCCGATACAAAACCGTTATCAATGACGATTAAACGCTCCGCGCGCGAGGCGATGTCGAGATCGTGCGTCACAAGAATGACCGTTTGGTTGAACGCTTTTGCAGTCGAGATGAGAAGGTCCAACACGATCTCACCGTTTTTCGTGTCGAGATTGCCCGTCGGTTCGTCTGCGAGTACGATATTGGGTCGTGAAATCAGCGCTCTGGCGATGGCGACGCGCTGTTGCTCGCCACCTGACAGTTGCATCGGGTACTTGTGCAGTTGATCGCGTATGTCGAGGCTGTTGACGATTCTATCGAAGTATTCCTCGTCAAGCTCACGACCGTCGAGGTCAACGGGCAACGTAATATTCTCGCGAACGGAGTGCTCCATCAGGAGATTGTACGCTTGAAACACGAACCCGATTCGACGGCGCCTCAGACGCGCGCGATCTTTATCGTTCAGCTCATAGACGTTTTCATCGCCAATCCATACTTCACCCGCCGTCGGCGTATCAAGAGCACCCAAGAGATGCAGAAGCGTCGATTTCCCCGAGCCGCTCTTGCCGATGACGGCGTAGAATTTTCCGACTTCAAACTGCAAATCCGTCGGTTTCAGTGCTTGAACCTCTTGCGGGGTTCCCGCCAAATACGTTTTTGCGAGTCCTTTTGTCTCAAGTGCCAGTTTCATTACGACCTCCGTTCCGGATCCTGATCGCGACACCGAATTGCACGATAGCAGTTGCGATATGGATTCGGAGCCCTATTCCTTCTCCCTATTATTAGCGTTGAGATACTCTCTTGCGAAAGAAAGAATTCAACAGCAATACCGTGCCTGCTAGAAATAGCAGTACAGCCAACAGGAAGAGTTGAGTATATCTAGCTTCACCTGTCGCGGGTATTGTAGGTTCCATGGGTTCAGTCGGTTCAGCAGACGGTTCAACTTTAAGAGTCTTAATGCCGGAACCCTTGCGTGTCACTACCTCAACTGTATAAGTTTGACCCGGCGGCAGAGTCCTCAAGAATGCTTGTGTCAACTTGACGATGATGCTGCCCGCTTCGATGGTGTAATCTGTTTGGTACATCAATTCCTTGCCATTGACCTTCACACTCTTAAAATCTTCGATATCCGCACCAATCACCCTGAATGTTGCCCCGGTGGATTTGTCTTGTTGGTACACAATGCTGTCGTCAGTAAGGTCTACGTCGTTTTCCTCGTTCAAATTCTCCGGTATTGCCACCTCCAGCAAACCGGGCTTAGCCCACGTAAAATAGACTTCCATTTGGGGAGTTGACACTATGATTTGTTCCCACAATTCTTCTTCCAGAAGGTAGGCCATAGGTGGATCATCAAGCTTTTCCAGATCTGCTTGCGTGTCATAGAGATACCTGAGCTCCTCAGGTTCAAGATCGGCTCCTATCGTGAGAATACCTCTCTCTATGTCGTAGGTGCAATCGTTCGGTAACGGACTTCCATCCGCCAGCGTTACGGCTGTGATGTTTGCGATATTGACCCCAGGCAAATCACCCAGATCAACCTCATAACGACCATCATTTTGAACCACTAAAATCGTGCCTGCAGCTTGCGGACAGGACTCTAATTGCCACAATTCTTCACATGCAGATACGTCCAAGGACGTCAGATAATTATGATCGCAGAATAGAAGACCAAGATTCGCAAGTCCGGAGACATCCAGATTCGTTAACTGATTGTCAGAACAGCGGAGCTTATATAGTTCTGTCGAACCATCAAGCGATGTAAGCTTATTGTCTGAACAGTCAAGCTCTATTAGATTCTCAAGGGCTGAAACATCGAGTGATTTCAGCAGATTATTGTTACAGAACAAGTACCACAAGTCCTCACAGCTTGATACGTCCAAGGACGTCAGCAGATTATCGGAGCAATTAAGTGTCCACAGTCTCGCACAGCCATTCACATTCAGTTCCGTCAGCTGATTATGGTCACAATAAAGCTCCATCAGTTCCGGTTGCGATGAAACGTCTAGGGAGGTCAATTGGTTGTGAGAACAAAGGAGATCTGTTAGCCCGCCCGATGACGGCAGGAATAGCGATGTCAGATCATTGTTGTCGCAGGTGATCGCATACAGTGCTGCAGTACAGCCGGAAAGATCCAGCGATGTCAGATTATTGTGACCACAGCTAAGATTTCCCAACTTTCCACAACCGGTCACTTTGAGCGATGTCAGATTATTGTGATCACAGTTAAGATATTCCAGATTTCCACAACCGGTCACTTTGAGCGATGTCAATTCATTCTCAAAACAAGAAAGGTCTCTTAAATTTGCATAGCCGGACAGATCCAGCGATGTCAGCAGATTATGATTAAGTGCAAAATTTTCCAAGCTTGAACAACCGGACAAATCAATTGACTCAAGCTTGTTGTAATCACATAAAATCATACTTAGATTTTCTAAGTTTGACACGATAAGTGACGTCAGCTCATTATAGACACAAATAAGTAAATCCAAATCTGCACAATTAGACACATCCAGTGACGTCAGCCCATTGTGAGAACATCTAAGATCAACTAGACTTGAACAGCCGGATACATCTAACTCCACAAGCTGATTGTTTGAACATTCCAATTCGATAAGACTTGAACAGTCGGTTACATCCAGCTCTTCTAATTGATTATAAGAACAATCAAGTGTCGTCAGACTCGAACAGCCGGTTAGATCCAGATCGATCAACTGATTGGAAGAGCAATTGAGCTCCACCATGTCCGGGAAGATGGACATATCCAATACGATTAATTGATTGGAAGAGCAATCAAAATATCTCAGGTTCGCAAAGTGTTCGATTCCGGTCAAATCGGCTATCTGCATACCATTGCAGTAAATCACTACCACTTGATCAAGCTCATCCTGTTCCAGGATCCAGTTCCCGTTCAAGTCGTTGTTCTGCGCTACATAAGCTCTAAAATTATCATCAGGGAATTCCGTTTCATCGATTGGCACGCCTGCAGCATACACCTTGGGCACAGTCCGGAAAAACGGCAACATGAGCGATGCTACCAGAACCAAAATTACGATGATGACTCTACTTTGTTTTTTCATTCTCTTTTCTCCTCTTTAGTGATTCGCATACAGCATAAGACATTCTGCAAAATAAAAAGAGCAGTAGCGCAACTGAACTAGGCTACCACCATCCTATAAAAATCCATATTATCGACATTTCATACTTTAACCTGAACCTAAAAATGAGCAGGATAGATCTCATAATCTGTCCTACTCATCAATTCTAACACATTGACTGTCTCTTAGAAGACGTCACGCAAGGGGGACCGTGTCAACTTGTTGTAGGTTTGGAAAGAACGACGAGCTTTCGGCAACGCTTGATACATCGCTTCCTTGAGCGGTTTGAAAGAACTCAAACCGCTAAAGGACACTTATTTACGCTGTACTGTCGGAAAAGTCAAACAGCTCAAGCAGCGGGTTGTATGGTTCGTCCGAGTCGAGATCGTCCTCAGCAGAATCCAAGTCAAAGGACCATGCATCGCGATAATCTTCCGGTCTGATACCGCGCATTTTCATGAACGATTCAAAATCCTCTCTCGTCTCCTGCACAAATCCGATATCAAGCGCATGCTTCTCATATTCAGTCCGAGCGATTTTTTCATCGACCGTTGCGTTAAGCAGCGGCATATTGGCAGGCACGACAGGAATAGAACTGATTTCGCGATAACGCTTCAGACCTGTTCCTGCAGGAATCAGTTTTCCGATGATGACATTTTCCTTCAAACCTTCGAGCGGATCGATCTTGCCCTTGACGGCGGCGTCCGTGAGAACTCGCGTCGTTTCCTGGAAGGATGCGGCGGACAGGAATGACTCCGTCGCAAGCGACGCCTTCGTGATTCCGAGCAGAATCCGTGTTCCCATCGCGGGTTTCAACTCCTGTTCCTCTGCATCTTTATTCGCGCTACGGAATTCCGCCATATCGACGATGCTTCCGGTCAGAAGTTGCGTATCGCCCGGATCTTCAATCCTATACTTGCGCAACATTTGTCTCACGATAATCTCAATATGTTTATCGTTGATTTCAACACCATTGTTTTTATACACTTTGAGTACTTCCGCAATGATGTATTTTTGAACACCGCGCGCACCTTTAATTTTCATGATATCGTGCGGGTTAACAGAACCGTCTGTCAATAGATCTCCCGCTTCAATGACATCACCGGAATCAACAATTAGAGGTGTTGAGATCGAAATTGAATACGTCTTCGTCTGTCCGTCTTCAGCCGTCACCGTGACTTCGCGGCGACGTTTCTCAGTCTCGACAATCTGAACGGTTCCGCCCAATTCGGAAATAATCGCCTGTCCTTTCGGCTTTCTCGCCTCGAACAGTTCCTCTACACGCGGGAGACCCTGCGTGATGTCGTCGCCCGATGCGATGCCGCCCGTATGGAAAGTACGCATAGTCAGCTGTGTTCCGGGCTCACCGATCGATTGCGCCGCCATAATACCGACAGCTTCTCCAACAACGGCAAGACCTCC
>JAAZMK010000046.1 GCA_012798865.1 Clostridiaceae bacterium
AAAGCGCTCCCCTGCTTCGGCAGCGAGGCGGGAGCATAGCTCGCGATGACACGTCCCTTAGGAAAATTATAGCCGCTGTGTCGTATCGCGGCACGCACGCGATCACGCGATTCCCTTATAGCATGATCTCCCCTCCCCGTAACCTCAAAGCGTGGCAATCCGGGAAGAATCGAAACTTCGATCTCGACGACGACACCTTCAAGTCCTGTCAGTGCGCATGAGCAAATACGATGATAGTTCTTAACGCTCATGAAGACAGTTTCTCGCTTCTCGCTATATTTCTTTTATTGATTTGGTGTCATTGGATGGCGCGTTGCGACATTTTGTCAGAAAAGAATCATTTTTTCACTAAGTATTACTAACTTTTCGGTTGCGAGAGTAATTTCGAAAGTATTTTTGATTATAAATTATACTAATGCGGCAACCGTACGGCTAAAATAAGTGTAACATGTTGATTGTCAAAGACACTTACGCCTATACAGATAGGTTACACCCTTTCAAGCTCGCTTCAAGATGTTTCGACTCTCAATCGAAGAAAGTGTAAAAAGGCGAAGCTTCCTAAGTGAACCAATGAAATCGTTGAAAACGAGGGAGTATGGATACTAATGAAACTAGGTATTATCGGACTGCCCAATGTCGGAAAAAGCACACTGTTCAATGCATTGACTAATGCGAACGCCAATGTCGCGAATTATCCGTTCTGTACGATTGAACCTAATATCGGCGTTGTACCCATACGCGACGATCGTCTTCCCGTCTTGGCGAATCTCTTCCAGTCGGAGAAAACTGTTCCTGCAACGGTCGAATTTGTCGACATCGCAGGACTCGTCGAAGGTGCCAGTCAAGGCGAAGGACTGGGAAACCGATTCCTATCTCACATTCGCGAGGTAGACGCGCTCTTACACGTCGTTCGTTGCTTCGAAGAGAACGATATTGCTCATGTTAAAAATAAAATCGATGCAATCGCTGATTATAGGACGGTCGAGACAGAACTCATACTCGCCGATATTGAGCATCTCGAGCGGCGTCATGAGAAAGTCGCTCGAGCCGCTAAAGCCAATACGCCCGAAATACTGGACGAATTAGAAGTTATTGAGAGACTTCTCGAACATTTGAACGACGGAAGACCGGCGAGAGATTTCATCTTTGATTCAGGTGAATACGATGTACTGCGCCACATTTCTCTTCTGACGTTGAAACCTGAAATGATTGTCGCAAACGTCGCCGAGTCGGATGACGGCTTCAGTGAGCATTGCTTGAATGCGCTGATCGATGCATTCAACTCAAAGAAAGTGATTATCCCAATTTCTTCGCGCCTTGAATCGGAAATTGCCGAACTTCCTGCGGAGGAACAGGCTCTTTTTCTAGATGAATTAGGTTTAGAATGCGGAGGTCTCACGCGTGTCATCCGATGTGCTTACGAACTTCTCGGACTAATCTCTTTTTTTACAGCGAATAAAAAAGAGGCACACGCATGGACGATTCATCGCGGTTCAAGCGCCTTCGATGCCGCAGGCATCATTCACACTGATTTTCAAAGGGGTTTCATTCGAGCCGAGGTTATACCGCTTGATGTACTTCTTGAACAAGGATCGCTTGTCGCCGCACGTGAAAAAGGTCTCGTCCGATCGGAAGGCAAATCATATGTCGTGCGCGAAGACGACTTCATCCTCTTTCGATTCAACTTATGAATGACGATCGCTCAGTCGACAATATTCGCAGGAATTCCCGGAAGAGAGATTCCACGCAAACCGAACTCTTGTCGAAGAAGTTCATGGACTTTATCTTCTAATTCCAAAAATGTTCCGTTGTTCGTGATTTCAAAATGTGCGAGCTCCTTGTATTGCTCCGGTGACATTTGAACACGCATGCGGCGAAGAGCGTCGCTATCGCTCATCCCGCGTTTTCTTAGTCGCTCAAGTCGGATGTCGTCATCAGCTCTAATTGTCCAAATCTGATCGGCGTTGTCAATAAAGCCTCGCTCAATTGGGATAGGCGCATCGAGTATGACGGCTTTGACTTTCTTCTTCTCCATCTCCTCTAAGCGGCTGTCAACGGCGGCAATGACGTCTTCGTGGATGATAGCGCTCAGTGTATCAAGTGCCCTTTTGTCTGTAAAAGCGAGATCAGCCATTTTGTTACGCAAAAGAGCGCCGCTCTCATCGATTAGATCAGCTCCCAATACTTTCCCTATGCGCGCCGTCGTATCGGATGCCCTATCTGTCAGCTCATGTGCAATGGCGTCGGCATCTATAACCGGTATTCCGGCAGCCCGGCAAATGGAGGCAACAACGCTCTTGCCTGTTCCGATTCCACCAGTAATACCAAGCACAAACATGCCAAAACACACCTCTCTACGCGTTAATCGGTACGACTTGCATCACACTAACTCAAGTCGCCCCACGTGTAACCTGCCTTTGCGTCGGCAATGAGAGGTACAGAGAGCTCCATCGCCTGTTCCATTGCTTCACGCAAAAGTGAGATGACGCATTCTTTGTCGCTTTCGCTCGCCTCAATAATCAATTCGTCATGAACTTGCAGGATAAGTCGAGCATCCAATTTTTTCTCCTTCATCAGTCGGGAGACATTGACCATGGCAATTTTAATAAGGTCGGCTGCCGTTCCCTGGACAGGTGCATTCATGGCCGCTCGGATACCGAAGTTGTAGAGATTTCTGTTCTGAGACTGAAGCTCCGGCAGATAGCGGCGTCGATGGAAGAGCGTCTCGACATAACCAAGCTCTTTAGCAACTTCTCCCTGAAGCTTCAGCCAAGCTTCCACTTGCGGGTATTTGTCATGGTAACGCTTGATTAGTCTACTCGCATGAGAAATGGGAATCCCGAGATCGCGCGACAATCCGAAATCGGAGATACCGTATGTAATGCTGAAATTGACCGTCTTGGCAACGCTTCGCTCATGTGATGTAACATCCTGCTCACTTTTTCCAAAGAGAGCGGATGCCGTTACTCGATGGATGTCACGCCCTTCATTGAATGCATCTGAAAGATTCTTGTCACCGGACAGGTGTGCAAGAAGGCGCAGTTCTATTTGACTGTAATCGGCACCAATCAAAACATATCCCGGGGAAGCGATGAAGAGTTCGCGGATACGCTTACCGCGGTCGGTGCGAATAGGGATATTCTGGAGATTAGGATTTGAACTCGACAATCGTCCGGTTGTCGTAAGCGCTTGGTTATACGTCGTACGTATTCTGCCATCGATGTCAATTTCCTTTTTCAGCCCCTCGAGAAATGTCCCGCGCAATTTCGTCAGTTCGCGAAACTCAAAAATAGAATCAATAATCGGATGAAAGCCTCGCAGCCGCTCAAGTTCATCTGCATCCGTACTGAATTGACCGCTCGAGCTTCTTCGTCCTGTCGGCAGTCCCAAGTCTTCGTATAGGACTTCCGATAATTGTTGCGGGGAATTGATGTTGAATTCCTTTCCGGCATCGCGATAGATAGACCGTTCAAGCGATTCGATCTCCTCGAGCATGGAAGAAGACTCGGACTCCAACGCGTCAATGTCGACGAGTATTCCCGCATGTTCCATATCTGCCAATACGTTGACAAGCCTCATCTCGACTTGAGCGAGAAGCGAGACCCCTCTTTCATGGAGTCTGTCAGTCTGTAGTTCCATCGATTTTAACAGCAGAAGACAAAGTCGTTTACGCTCGGCGTTTAGATCTTTCAATAAAGGAAGATCATGATCTTCATATGGCTGGTATGCATCGCCCAGCGATGCACGTAAAGCAAAGTCGATATCGTCCGCTCTACCAAGTTCGTTCAAAAGATATGAAGCGATCATTACGTCGAAGACAGAGCGGGCTGGCGCGCTCAAACTGTTTTTGCGCAACTGACGCTTAAAGTCCCACGTGACGAAAGTATTCTCACAGTGATCGATTAAATGAAGGATCGGCAAGGAATCGGAAAAGTGAAAACAAGATTGTTTCGTGAGCAAGAGTCCATCGCCATTATTCCCCGGAAGCATAAATGCGACCGCGTCATCATCGGTAAGTGTGGTCATCCATTCTTCGATTGAAGCGCAAGCGCGGATACGGTCTGTCGTGACGTTTAGATCTTCTTGGGCAGTTCTGATTTCCGGTGAAGTGAGATTGAATCGCTCAAAGAAAGAGCGAAAATTAAGACGCGTCAAAAGCTGTGCGAGGGCTTCTCCATCCATTGCTTCGTCAATGTCGGTCGATAACAGATCATCAACTCCCTCAAGCGGAACACTGCGACAGATAACAGAAAGTTCACGTGAAAGCTTTGCCATCTCCTTCCCGACAGTCAAGTTTCCAAGAAGCGCGCCTTTCATATCGCCAAGATTCTCATAGACCCCGTCGATGCTCCCATATTCTTGAATGAGTTTAAGTGCGGTCTTCTGACCTACCCCTCTAACCCCCGGAATATTATCCGAAGAATCGCCCATTAGACCCTTTACGTCGACCCATTGAGCAGGTGAAATGTTGTATTTAGCCATCATAACGTCAGGTGTGATAACCTCGCTCTCCGAACCGTCCCTCTTTGTTGTTAAGAGGACGACCGACGTATTGTCAGATATGAGCTGCAATGTATCGCGATCACCCGTTAGGATTATTACAGACATTCCGCGCTCTTCGCCGATAAGCGAAAGCGTACCGATCAGATCATCCGCTTCGTAATCTGTCATTCCGACCGGTTGGAACCCCAAATATTCGAGCATGTCCCGCGCGACAGGAACTTGCCTGGCAAGATCGTCGGGCATGGGACTTCTACCAAGCTTGTACTCATCAAACTTTCGATGACGGAATGTTTCACCGGGCATATCCATGGCGGAAACTGCATGCGTTGGTTTGAACTCATCACGATACTTGGAAAGCATATTCAGAAAAGCGAACAGGGCTCCGGTCGGCAATCCGTCGGGCGCGGTCAAGCGATTTCGACCAGCCATGCCGTAAAAGGCACGGTTGAGCAGACTATGGACGTCAACAAGCAAGAGTGTTTCCTTAGCAGACACGATACAATCCTTTCAATCGACGAAAAGATTTCTAGTTGGTTGACCGTTTTATCGGGAAATACGATTCGTAGTGGATTCTGGGAAGCAATGAAGATGAATCGTCGGAATCCAGAGCTTCACAGCGCTCAAGTGCAGAGAGAAGCTGATCCATAAATTCAGTAAGTCCCAACTCCTCGCCCGCTCCGATAATCTTTTCGAGAATACCAACTTCTTTCTTCAGGTAGTTCATATCATCAACCTGTTTGAGACTGAAGATTTTTTTGTGATCAGTCTCGACAAAATGTTCCTCCGGCAGAAAGAGCTCTTCGCGCATTTTTTCACCCGGTCTCAGACCGATGTACTGAATCGGAATATCGATATCGGGCACAAGACCCGAAATGCGGATCATGTCGCGGGCGAGCTTGTCGATTTTGACAGGTTCGCCCATATCTAAGACGAATATCTCTCCACCCTTCGCATAAGCTCCGGCCTGTAGAACAAGACTCGATGCTTCGGGAATTGTCATAAAGAAGCGTTCAACCCTAGGATGAGTAACCGTCACAGGAAGACGATTCTTGATTTGTTTTTCGAATAGCGGGATAACACTGCCGCTACTTCCGAGTACGTTGCCGAATCGAACGGCGGCGAACGATGTGTCTTTCCAAATCTTGTCGAGCGTCATGATGACCACTTCGCAAAGTCTCTTGCTCGCCCCCATAACATTCGTCGGTTTCACCGCCTTGTCTGTAGAAATCAGTACGAATCGAGAAACTCCGAAACGTGCAGCTGCCATAGCCACATTGTACGTCCCATAGATATTATTTTTAACTGCCTCTCCCGGGCTGTCCTCCATCAGAGGAACGTGCTTGTGAGCTGCCGCATGGAAAACAACGTCCGGTGCATAATCGAAGAACAGCTGTTCAACACGTCTGCAATCCCGCACGGAACCGATCAGCACTTTCAGATTAAGGCGTCTGCCATGGCGCTCGAGAAGATCTTGCTGCAATTCATAGACACCGTTCTCATATATATCGTAAAGAATGAGAAGTGCAGGTTCAAGAGAAGCAATCTGTCTCGCAAGTTCTGAACCGATCGAACCTCCGCCGCCCGTAACGAGAACCGTCTTATCTCGTATAAAACTGCTTACCTTATCCATATCGTATTCAACCGCTTCTATTCCAAGCAGGTCGTCAATTCTGATATCGCGAACATCGGACAGGTGGACTTTTCCGCCTTCAAGCTCAGAAAAGAAAGGTAATATTCTGACACGACAATCCGTGCGATAACATATCTCCAGAATGCTGCGGATTGTTGTGCTTGAGGCGGACGGGATGGCGACAATAATCTCATCAATGTGCATATCCATAGCTAGCTTTTCGATGTCGTATCGATCGCCGAGAACAGGAACGCCATTGTTCTTATAATGGTGTGTCAATTCGTTGTCATCAACTGCACAGACGGGAATCCTCAGACTTTGAGTCGTCTTCAACTCAACGATAAGTTGGCTTCCTGCCGCACCGGCGCCGACGATCATGACACGTATCTCCTCGTCCCCTTCAGATCTGCGTTTAGCCCTCATCACCATTCTATGTGACCGATAGAAGCGATATAGAAGGCGGATAGCCATCACTGCACCCGTCAGCAAAAACCAGAAAAGGATATAGGTGGGAAGAGTGAAACTTTGCTTCAAAAGCTGAAGCAAGAGGACTGTAGTAAAAAGGTGAGCCGTTGTACCTGCAACTAAAATCAAGTACTGACTGCCGCGAGCAAAAGCCCACATCTGTGTATAAAACCCGAAAAGAGGGAAAACAACTAAACCGATCAGGACAAAAAAGTACCACGTCCCCTTAAATTGGTTCCAAAAGTGATTAGGTACGCTCCCTTCATAAATAAGCAACAATGCAAGAATAGCCGCGATGACGGTCGAGGCGGCATCATAGGCAATTAGGAACGCTTTGCGCGGCGTTAGATGCCGAAAAGTACGCGATTGTCTGTTCTCCATCTCTTTATTAACAACCAATTTTTAGCAGACTAAAAGACTAATCTACGGTGTGTGTGATCGTTACTCATTTAGTGACCGAGTTGATTCAAGATACGTATTGATATCATTCAATAGAAGATCGACGTCTACTCCGTGAACTTGGCATGCTTGCTCCAAAGTTTCATTGTTCGCCATCATACAGCCGACACAATGAAGTCCATGACCCATCAGTAGACCTGCAAGGTTGCGGTCAAGTCGAAGTAACTCAACGATCAGCATATCTTTAGTTGCATTCATATCTTTTACCTTCTTAGATGAGAAAATATATTAGTTCATCACTGTTGGTATGGTACAGCAACGTGACTTTAGATGCAAGCTTAACGGTCTGTATGACGCATACACGTGCTCAAAAAGATACGTTATAAGCTGGACCATCACGTTATGCAAGTGGCAATACTTCAGAAAAAGAGATAATTCTTCAAAAAAATTGGCTTCTTGCGACGGAGGAAGACGTCAAACCCTTGACAAGACGCCGTTTGATCGTGATAATAGGCAGAGATATTGCCAGAAGGAGGCTAAAGAATGAATAAAAGTGAACTGATCAGCGCAGTGGCGGAAAAAGCGCAACTGACAAAAAAAGATAGTGAAAAGGCGGTTACAGCCGTTTTTGACGTCATCGCAGAGCAACTTGCGAATGATGAGAAAGTCGTTCTTGTTGGTTTTGGCACCTTTGAGGTTCGTCATCGTGCAGCGCGTAAGGGTCGCAACCCAAGCACCAAGGAAGAGATTATGATCCCCGCAACGAAAGCGCCGGCATTCAAGGCAGGGAAAAACCTGAAAATGCAGGTGAACAAGTAATCTCAACTTTCGTTTTGACTTTATGTGAGGGCTGTCGAATGACGGTCCTTACTTTATTATCTGACAAAACATTTCTGCTCAATGCTTGTCCGGCGCTGGAATCCGGGTCAGATGGTCATCAACCATCTCTGCTAGCCTCGATATCGTGCGAGCGACCGGAAGCCGCTCATCCATCGGTTGAAGAAGTTGAAAAGGAAGTGGCTTTTTATCACGTATCGCCTGTTTTTCCCGCCTTGCTAAATCGTCAAAAAGGTAACGCACATTCCTCTCTACCTGATATGGCGTCATCTTATATCTCTCTGCAATCAACGGATATAGTCGTTTACTGATGGGATTAAGAAGTGATACATCCTCCGCAATCAATCGCATCATCTCCTGTAGAAGTCGATAACCTCTCAAATGGACATTAAAAGCATATCGCTCCAGAACAGAGTCAATTGCGCGGTACACTTGCGCTAAGTGTCCGATTTCAAGGCGCGACTGTTCTCGGATGAGATGTTCGGCTGTTGTCAATATTTTCCTCGCCGCGTAGGGTGACCCCTTGCGAGCGTCGATTAAATAATGCACCCTTCCAGATGAGTCCATCACGCCGAAAAGTCCTTGGCGGTTCATCAGTTTTTCCACGTGATTCAGGAGTTCACGATTGGAAGCGACCAAGTAAAATCCGAACTCGTCCTTTGGTCTTCTGAGATCCTCCATTTGTTCTGATTTCATATCCGATTGAATCGATTGATCGCTCCGCATTCCAGTTTCCCTCCTCCCGTTTTCATTATAAAAATCGCGAATGAAGAGAATTTCGCCCTGATCAAAAATCGGGTACGCTGTATTAACGGTTCTATCAGTTAATGATCGGGAAGGTCGCCAAAGCGTACGACATTGATGATATAAAACGTCCTCGGAGTGTAAGTGATCTGATAACGCCCCTGTTCACCTGATTTAAACGTACCGGGCGGGAAATAATATCTTTGACCATCAAGAGTTAGCGAATGACTTAGCGGTATTACCTCATCGGGTATATCGATCTCTCGTACGTCATATTGACGATTAACTAGCTGAACGAAATCAAAGGTCATCGGAACCAATATCGTAAACGAAAGGTAAGAGATCACAGCGACAAGCAGAATCGGCGCAAGGAACGAAAGGCGCGACTTGCACGAGTGGTTCCAATTTTTTCGCAGAAATACGATCAGTAAAACAAAGAGCGCGCTCACAAGTCCTAAGCAGGTAATCAACCCAAAAATGAAATACATCACCATGACTGATCTCCATCATCGTGCGATGCTAAAAAGTCGATGAAAGCATTCTCATCCAAACGACGAATACCCAGCTCTTGTGCCCGCTCCGCTTTACTGCCTGGATTGTCCCCTACAACGACGACGGTTGTACGCGAGGAAACAGAACCTGCAACGTGTGCGCCAAGTTTCTCCAAAACAGCCCTCGCTTCGTTGCGCGTCATAGTATTCAAGGTACCGGTTAGAACGAATGTCTGCCCATCAAGGGGTCTTTCAACATCCAGCTTTTCGGCTGACATTTGCAGCCCGCTCATCTCAAGACGATCCAACAACTGTTCCGTTTGCGGCAGTGAGAACCAACGACTGATTGAGTGAGCAGTCGCTAGTCCGATATCCTTGATCGAAGCGAGCGTTTCTTCATCAGCAGCAGCCAGGCGACGCAGATCAGGAATTGCACTTACGAGAGCTTGAGCAGTCTGGCGACCAACGAGCGGGATACCGAATCCAGTGAGAAGTCGCTCAAGCGGCGCCTTCTTAGAACGTTCAAGCTCTGACAAAAGCGCGTCGACACTTCGAGCGCGACCGATGATTCCTTCATCGATCAATGCGTCACGTTTTTCGTGCAACGTATAGAGGTCGGCAATAGATCGAACATACCCGCCTTGATATAGCGCTTCAGAGACCTTTTCTCCTAGACCGGTGATATCCATGGCATCCTTCGAAGCAAAATAGATCAAATGGCGTACAAGTTGCGCCGGGCAATCAATGCCCGTGCAATAAAGATCAGCACCACCCCCCACGTATTCTGTCTCAGAACCGCATGCGGGGCACGTTGATGGAAGTATATACCGCTCTGTCTTCTCAGGACGCTTATCCATATTGACTTTAATAATTCCCGGGATGATGTCGCCATCTTTTTGGACAAGAACGGTATCCCCGATACGTACATCGAGCTGGTCGACAATACTTTGATTGTGCAACGTCGCTCTTTGCACCGTTGATCCTGCGAGATTGACGGGCGCGAGATGTGCGAGTGGCGTGATACGCCCCGTTCGACCTACTTGTGCCGAAATATCAAGTACGACCGTTTCTTTCTGTTCAGGCGGATATTTATAAGCAATGGCCCATCTAGGGAATTTGCTGGTAGCGCCGATCAAATCGCGCGTATGGAGTTTGTCAACCTTAACAACGGCGCCGTCAATTTGGAATGGCAATGCATCGCGTCTCTTTCCGATCGTTTCAATCGCTTCAATCACTTCGTTCGCAGAACGACAGATGGCAATATCGGGAATCACAGGAATTCCGGTGCTTGACAACCAAACAAGGGACGCATAGTCACTTGTAAAAATTTTAGACGAATGCTGAATCTCAAAAGCAAAGAAAGAAAGTGCGCGATCACGAACAACCTTTGCATCAAGCTGTCGAAGCGTCCCAGCCGCGGCATTTCGCGGATTGGCAAACATCTTCTCTTCAGCATGAGCAAGTGAACGATTAAGAGCATCGAAAGACGCGTAGGACATGTATACTTCCCCGCGAACGACAAGCTCGGAAGGTTGCTCTTGAAGAGCGATAGGAATAGAAACGATCTGCCTGATATTCTCAGTGACGTCCTCACCATATGTAACGCCGTCGCCGCGCGTTACACCCCTTACAAGAAGACCGTCCTCAAACGTCAGACTGATCGAAAGACCGTCAATTTTCATCTCGACGATGAAAGTCGTCTCAGGGTACTGCAAGAGTATGCGATCAACGAATGCCTTGATCTCATCGTAAGAAAAAGCGTCGAGAAGCGATAGCATAGGGAACCGATGCGGAACAGGCGTAAATTTCGATGAAGCTTCTCCGCCGACGATGGCGGTGGGTGAATCACGAAGAGCTAAATCAGGCCATTTATCCTCGAGTAACTCAAGCTTGCGGAGAAGCCGATCATACGTCTCATCTGATGTCAACGGACGATCGAGATTATAGTAGGCGTGATTGAGTTCACGGAGCAGCTGAGTCAACTGACCAATAAGGACAGAGGCGGCTTCCCGATC
>JAAZMK010000047.1 GCA_012798865.1 Clostridiaceae bacterium
AGAAAAAACCTATTCCGCCACAGCAAATTCTCACACAGGTTTTTCATTAGTCAATGTCGAATGCCGCTAGCCGCTTATATACCTCCGAAATGGGGAGTCCCATGACAGAGAAAAAGTCACCTTCAATTCTTGAAATCAAGAGTCCGCCGAGCTCCTGAATGCCATATGCACCGGCCTTGTCGAGCGGCAATCCGGTGGCAACATAGCGATCGATCAGGGACTCGATCACGGGTGAAAGCGGGTGGAAAGTGACGTGCGAAACATTTGAAAACACATCAGAGAATGTCGCTGTCAGAAGGGCGACCCCCGTATCGACCGTATGCGTCCTGCCGGCAAGCGTGCGGAGCATCCGCCGCGCGTCGTCTTCGTCTTTCGGCTTGCCGAACAATTCACCGTCAAGCGACACAATCGTATCGGCGCCGAGAATCAGGCAGTCAGGGTGCTCGCGCAGCGAGGTCGTCGCTTTGGCGAGCGCCAGTCTCTCGACGAGACTGCGCTCGTTGAGATCGGTATCCGATTGCTCCCATTGGCGCAGGACTTTCTCTTCGTCGCACGGAGAGGGTGCTACCTCAAAGGGAAAACCCGTCATCGCCAACAGCTCCTGTCGGCGCGGCGATCGACTCGCCAGTATCAGCTTCATGATTTGAATCTCCTCTTTTTTAGCCTACCGGTTACAGGATATCTCAAGCACGGTTCACCGTACATGGGGTATGATTGCACCATGAACATTTCGGTAAATTCTTGGTGAAGATACTGTAACAATTATTAAAGAATGCAACGCCAACCATTTTACTATATATAATGGAGACACCGTAACAACACGACGGACAGGAGAAGAATATGAGCGATTTGAAATACCTCAACTTGCTGGCAAAACAATTTCCAAATGCGTCATCGGCAAAGGCGGAGATTATCCGTCTGCGTGCCATCAACGAACTGCCTAAAGGAACGGAATACTTCTTCAGCGACCTCCACGGTGAAGATAAAGGTTTTATCCACCTATTGCGAAGCGCATCAGGCAACATACGTAAGAAAATATCGGAACTCTATCAATACGAGTTGACACAAGACGCACAGAACCAATTAGCCAATCTCGTCTATGATCCGAAGCGCGTCTTGTCGATTCTCAAAGAATCGGGGCGCATCACGGACGACTGGCTCGCAATCACCATTTACCGTCTCGTCAATTTGAGCAAATTCATCAGCGTCAAATATTCATGGCATTCAACCTCTTCAAAAATCCCGGAAGAATTCGAAGTCATCATCACGGAGCTCCTCTTTTCTTCGTACGACGAAAGCAAAAAGAACTATCTCAATAGCATTATCCGATTCATCATTGAAGAGGAGACGGCGTTCGCATTCATCGGCGCTCTGTGTGAAATGATCCAGAATATTTCTGTCAACACACTCCACGTCATCGGCGACATCTACGACCGCGGACCGGGACCGGACCGCATTATGGAGGAGCTCATCGATTTCCCGGATGTCGACATCCAGTGGGGCAATCACGACATCGTATGGATGGGGGCTGCCGCCGGCAACACGGCATGTATGGCGCACGTCATCCGCATCGGCATCGGATATAACACGTTCGATTTCATGGAAGAAGGTTACGGCATCAATTTGCGCCCGCTCTCCACTTTCGCGGCGAAAGTATACGCCGATGACCCCTGTGAGCGGTTCAAGACACGACTCTTTGATAAACCGGAGTTCGGTTTTATCGATGAACAACAATCCGCGAAGATGCACAAGGCGATTTCCGTGATCCAGTTCAAGCTGGAGGGACAACTGATCGACCGATATCCGCGGTGGAATATGGATCATCGCAACGTTCTAAAAAAAGTCGATTTCGAGCGCGGTGTCTACGTACACGACGGCGTCGATTATCCTCTGCTCGACACGAATTTCCCGACGATCGACCCCGACGATCCCTTGCGCCTGACGGATGAGGAAGAAGAACTCGTCCGCAGTCTTGAGGTCTCGTTCAGAAACAGCGAACCCTTGCACCGCCATATCCGCTTCCTCTACTCCAACGGATCGACGTATCTCAGTGTCAACAAGAATCTCTTGTTCCACGGCTGTGTCCCTTTGAAAGATGACGGCTCGTTCCAGGAGGTGCCGGTCACAGGAAAATATTATTACGGACGTGAACTCTTTGACGAGCTCAATGCCGTCATTCACGATGCGTACTTCCAGCCGGAGGGTTCGCCGGAACGTGTAAGGGCGCGTGACTATATGCTGTATCTGTGGTGCGGCTCGCTTTCGCCTTTGTTCGGAAAAAGCCAGATGTCGACGTTTGAAAATTTCTTCGTCGATGACAAGGAGTTGCGCCGAGAGGTCTACAATCCTTATTTTGAGCATTCCGCTCACGAGAACACATGCAAGATGATTCTTGAGAACTTCGGTTTGGATCCTGAGATCGCGCGTATTATCAATGGTCACGTCCCCGTCAAGGCGAAGGAAGGCGAGAGTCCGGTTAAGGCGAACGGCAAGCTGTTTGTTATCGACGGCGGACTCGCAAAAGCGTACCAAAAACGGACAGGCATCAACGGCTACACGCTTATTTTCAATTCGCATCATCTCGCCCTCGCGGAACATCACGACTTCGAGACGATTGAAAGCGACATGGGAAGCTACACGCCGCGTGTCTTCATCGTCCAGCCAATGCAACACCGCTTGCAGGAAAAACACACCGATCTCGGGAAAGAAATTTCGGCAAGAATCCAAGAATTGAGAGACTTGATCGAAGCGTTCAAACGCGGAGAAATCAAGGAAAAGTAACGGCTATGCCACAATACAAATAAGCGAATCCATATAAAGAGGCTGCCTCAAAACCGCTAAAAAGCAGCGGGAGCGAAACAGCCTCTTTCCTTTTGTGGAAACCGAGAACGTAAAGTCCAGAAATTCGAAATTAATTGAATAATTGTACACCGGCTTGAGCTTCGGGATAAAATAGCACGACCCAAAGGGAGGTTTTTTCATCATTACTCTTAATGAGCGATTTTGAAACAGCCCCTTTTTTAACGCCAGATACATTATCCGACATTCATGTGCGGTGTGAAGACTTTGAAATCATGACGACACTTGCATTAAGGCGCTCGACAAGACCGTGATCGTGCGATGCGAGAAGCATCGGTTTCTCTTGGGCGACCTGACGGACGAGCTCGATCGCTGTTGTTTCATTTTTTTCATCGAGCTCCCGGAACGCTTCGTCGAGATATAGAATATCGGACTCGGGCGCCAAGGCGCGCGCCAGCGCGAGGCGGCGCTGTTCCCCTCCGGAAAGTGTCGATGCCGGCTGATCTTTCACAGACGAGAGATCGAGTTCTCTGATTAACCGATCGGCAACGTCACCGTCGTATCCCGGCAGAACGACTCGAACGTTGTCTCTTGCCGACAACTGCGGCAACAGGCGGTTATCTTGGAAAACGAACAAACCGCGCTTCGGGACCCCGCTGATCGTGCCGCCGTCCTGCCTGTCAAGTCCCGCAATGAGGCGGAGCAAAGTCGTCTTGCCGGAACCGGAAGCGCCGACGAAGAGAACGGGGCGATCCAGATTCAATGTAGCGCTGAAATCGTCAAAGACAATCGAGCGATCATACTTTTTGCATAAGCCCTTAATCACAATGAGTCCTTCCCACCGATCGACAACTTGAGCGCCCGATGATGCATCGGCAAGAACTGTCGAGAGTCGAACATCAGACGCCTCTTTACTTCGCCCTCGGACGTGAGACTTGGGCAATCTCTCGCCAACCTGTACAAGCACCAAGCGATACAGCGCAACCAGTACCTTTTCGACGATAAATGCCGCCATGACAAGCACGACGGTCCACGCCAACAAATGCTCCATGTCTAGATACAGTTTGGCGTCGTAGATCCTGCGCCCGATCGTGTCTTTGGAGAAAGCGAGCACTTCGGCAGCAACGCCCGCCTTCCACGCCATGCCGATGGCGACGCTTGAAGCGGCAAGAAATTCTTCGCGCGCCTGAGGGATAACGATGTAGCGCACAACATCTCGCTTTTTCATCGAAAACGTGCGCGCCATCTCCAAAAGTCCCTGATCAACATTCAAAAAGGCGCTGAGCAGGTGATTGTAGATCATGGGAAAGACGACAAGCCCGGAGATAAAAGACGTGAGAATGCGAGCGCCCATGAAAAACATCGCGATCAGGATGAACGATACGATCGGAACAACTTTCATTACCTGAACGATGGGAATCATGAGAAAGCGCAATCTTTCAAAACGCGACGCGGACCACGCGAGCAAAATAGCGGCGCACGTGGCGACCAAGATGCTGAGGACGATGCCCGACATGGACACCGAAATGGTCAACCAGCTCTCACTCTCCGCGAATAACTGAAAGACAGTGCTAAGAACGCGATAAGGAGATGGCAATAAAAACCCCGTACCGCCCAAAGTGGAGAGGAGTTGCCACAACAAGAGCAGTAACAGCGCTCCTCCTGCCGTATAGAGTATTTTCCGATTATGACTATCCATCGAAATAGAAATTATCACCCGGCAATTTGCCGCCGACAGACTGAGGATTCGCTTCCATCAAAAGTTCCAAAAAGCCTGCTAATTGTCTCCGCATATCGGCGCCCGCAAAGAAACGAATGTAGCAGAAAGGAATCGC
>JAAZMK010000170.1 GCA_012798865.1 Clostridiaceae bacterium
CGCCCGACCTATACCTTCAATGAAACATCTCAAGAGACGGTTCCCCAAGCCATCATGGCGTTTCTAGAATCCAAGAACTTTGAAGACGCCATTCGCAATGCGATTTCCATCGGCGGGGACAGCGACACCCTCGCCGCCATCACTGGATCCATCGCCCAAGCTTATTACGGTATTCCGGAAGACATTCGAGAGCAAGCTTTGACTTATCTGGATGAGACGTTGCTAAAGATTTTGCTGGATTTTGAGTGGATATATCAGGAGGGGTGATTGGTGTAGTGCCGACGAGTGAATGAATCCCGTTAAAACTCCCTTAAATATCTTCAACAAAAACAAGATCACGATACATTAGATTAAGCACGATCAATTTTTTTGAGAAACTGTATCCAATAGCCGCTTCGTCTCATAGTATTGGCATAATTTCCCGTTTTGTCACTTTCAAAAAGCAAAAATTATTGACATTTCGAAAGCAAGGGCTGCATCGATTTTATTGCTCTCAAACAAAGTGAAAAACTGCACATGGGCATCGACATAAAGTCCAGAAAATTGATATTAACTGCAAAACTGCACATGGGCGTAGGTATAAAGTCCAGAAATTCAATATTAACTGAAAAACTGTACATTCAAATTTCTGACAATATCTCCGAGCCCTCGACCCTAGAACGTGAAGTCACACCTCTTCTGCAAATAAGGGACCCATACCCAAAGCTTCTTATAGCGAATACAGGTCATCCGGAATATCTGCACGAGGGTATTCGAATCATCGATATCTCTAAGTGGGCTGTTAGATGTAGAAGAACGTGAGCAAGTGAAACTTGTAATTTCTCGCAGCATGTAAGGAATATAAATTATGACGGTCAAAATAACAGGCAAAAAATGAAACCGGTCGAAAGACACAGCCAGACAGTAGAACACTGGAGCGAAGAGCAACTCAGACCTTATCTCTAAACCAGAAGATGTTTGGCACGATGTGGTAAAAACCATCAATACTTGTTGGACAAGGTGATGAGGTAAGTAGCTTAGATATAGGATAGAAGGCATTATCATCGTCACTTTACTTTTCTCAGGAAAGCCATTATAAACACGAGCAAGAAGTGGGGAACCGAGAAACTGCTGACACATATTGTCGTTGTAATCTCTCTTTTGGTTATCGCCCTGAACAGCAAATATCAATTGGAAGATAACTTCCAATAGCGTTGTTTTTTCCTCAGATTGGAAGTTTAGTTCCAGTCTGTTATAATGCAGATGAACAGGAGGAAAAAATCTATGTTCCAGAGACCTTATTATCTAAATCAACTTATTAACTTTAGAGACAGTGACTTCATCAAAGTCATTACCGGTGTGAGACGCTCCGGCAAATCCGTACTGATAAAGCTATATGTTGACTATTTGCAGAATGATGGTGTCCCTCAGGACAATATCATTTATATAAATTTTGAAGCATTTGAGTATCAAATAATAAAAGATGAAGATGATTTTAGAGAGCTGATTTTGAGCGTTACTCCAAAGAACGACGAGAAAAAATACTTTTTGTTCGACGAGATTCAACTTGTTGAAGGTTGGCAGAAAGTCGTAAACGGCTTAAGAACGAGTTATAACTGCGATATCGTGATTACAGGATCGAATGCGAAGATGCTTTCGGGGGAGTTAGCTACACTGCTTGGTGGTCGTTATGTGGAAATCCGGGTTTATCCACTTTCTTTTGAGGAATTTCTGAGAGCAAAGCTGATCGACAAAGACTCAAGGGACGTTGATCGATATTACCGTGAATATGAAAAATACGGCGGTTTTCCGAGTGTCGTTCTAGCTCAAGAAAACCTTAAAGACACGATTCTGTCAGGGATTTTTGATTCGATTGTTCTAAACGACATCGCGTACCGCTCGGGGATAAAGGACACGCTAGTGCTTAAAAATGTCATTTCTTTTCTGGCAGACAATGTCGGTCAACTCGTCAACCCAACAAACATCGCTAATGTTATGAAAAATGACAAAGTACTTACAAGCAATCATACCATTACACGGTATTTAGAGCTTCTTGAGAATGCTTTTTTATTCTACCCCGTTAGACAGTATGACATCAGAGGAAAAGCATACCTAAAAACCAACGCCAAATATTTCATTGTGGATGGCGGTTTACGAAGGCACACCTTAGGAAGGAAAGATGGAAATTTCGGCAATCGATTAGAGAATATCGTTTTCATAGAACTCTTGAGGAGAGGATATACGGTCGATGTTGGACGAATTGACTCGAAAGAAATTGACTTTATAGCTAGAAAGGTTGATGAAAAACTCTATGTGCAAGTAACATATGAGATGCCTGAAAGCACGCGTGAAATCGACAACCTTTTGCTCGTCAACGACAATTACAAGAAAATCATCGTAACGGGAAGATACTTTGAGGAAAAGATGCTTCAGGGCATACCCATCATCTACATTACAGATTGGTTGTTGGGTAGAGAAGCCGTCCCATCAAGTGAACGACATCTATTGGATGGACTACGGACATCCGGTTAATTTCCTAAAATCAAACACCTATGCCTCAAAGTACTTTACGAATGAAGAGAGCACCAGCTTCGATCTTCTTTACAGGTATACACACGATCTGGAACAGCCTTCCCGTCAGAGATGACTGATCGTCGCGATCAATTTAGATGATTACCGATACGAAAACATAAAGAACTACTTCGATCACTAAGGAAGATCGTTAGCCG
>JAAZMK010000048.1 GCA_012798865.1 Clostridiaceae bacterium
AAACTTAAGCCCGGTGATTCAGTTCGTCATGTGAGGTTCGGTATCGGAGAGATTCAAAACATAACAGAGACCGGCGACGACGCGATCTTAGTCATTGATTTCGATGGCAACATCAAGCGCTTTATGGCGAGCCAGTCGTCGTTATCAATCGATGAATGATGTGTGAGGGACTAACGATGGTGGACAATGTGTTGTTTGATGCCCATACTACTAACTTGTGCCCCCGCTTGCAAAAGGAGCGTGCAGAGCGACACTTGCTGAATCCGAGAGCGGCTCTCTCGTCACAAAGTCGCGGTCGCGCGCGTCCCGAAAGCGAGTGCGCTGTTCGCACGGCTTACGAGCGCGACATCGGACGGATTATTTACTCGATGCCTTTCCGCAGACTTCGACACAAGACACAAGTCTTCTTCGATCCTCAGAACGACCACGTCTGTACGCGCATGGAACACGTTCAATACGTCAGCTATCTGGCGGAGATGATTGGAGGTGCACTCGGGCTGAATCGTGACCTGATTCGCGCGATTGCGCTCGGACATGACGTCGGGCATGCGCCATTCGGTCATTCCGGAGAATCGACACTTGACGACCTCCTGCGCAGTTACGGAAGTGACTTCGTTTTTCGGCATGAACGTCACGGTCTGCGGGTGATCGATATTCTGTCTGAGCACAATGACGGACACGGTCTCAATTTGACGTTTGAAGTGCGAGACGGGATCGCGTCGCATTGCGGTGAACGATACGACGAGTTCAAGCTCACGCCAAAACGCGACAAACGCGAGGAAGACCTCGCAAAAGGTTCGCTTGTCCACGATCCGCCTGCGACGCTCGAGGGATGCCTCGTTCGATTTTCCGATCGGATCGCCTACGTCGGGCGCGATATTGAAGACGCCACGCGTAGCGGATTGTTGTCGTTTGAGGAATTGCCAAGCGATCTTCGCACGACTCTCGGCAACAACAACAGCGAGATCGTCAATACGTTGGTGAAGGATATTATCGAAAACAGCGTCGATTCCGACGCGATCGCCATGAGTAAAGAAATCGGGGAGGCTCTTCAGAGTCTCATTTTTATCAACGTTGAAAGAATCTACAAAGCGCCGCGCGTCAAGCGATATGAGAATCAAGTTCGCAATGTGCTGGAGGGACTCTTTGAATATTACCTGCAGTGTGCGGAGCAAGGCGAGCCGAACAGCAAAGAGATGCCTTCCGTTGCCTTTTGGGATTACATGAATCGCCATCCGGAGAAAGAAGCCGGCTCGCTGCGTATTGTCACCGACTATATCGCGGGCATGACCGATCCGTATGCTAACCGCATGTTCAATACGATCTACGGGATGTGACAGTTAGAGGACAGTGATGACCATGAATACTTCGTTTTTTGCAATGATTCACCGTATGCGCTATATCAATCGTTGGGGGTTGATGAGAAATACGGAACTAGAAAACATTCAGGAGCATTCGCACGATGTCGCTGTGATCGCGCATCTGCTCGCGATCGTTCGAAAGATAAAATTTCCGGAGGGAAGAGTTTGTCCCGACCCTCTATTGGTTGCAACGTTGGCACTATACCATGATTTGCCGGAAATTATCACGGGCGATATGCCGAAACCGCTGAAATACCATAACCATCCGATGGAAACGACTTATAAGGAAATTGAACGTGAGGCGAGCGAGGTCCTGCTCGCCATGCTCCCGGATGATCTTGAGTGCGAGTACAGAAAATTCCTGCTTCCCGATACCGATGATGCCGTCGTGTCGGAGGCGCTGAACCTCGTCAAAGCGGCTGATTGCTTCTCCGCTTACATTAAGTGCCTCGACGAGCAGAAGGTCGGCAACCGAGAATTTGAACGAGCGAAGATCGAGGTGGGGGAGCGACTCGATGCGTTCCGTTTGCCGGAGGTCGATTGGTTTAAGGAGAATGCACTTCCCGCTTACGCGAAATCGCTCGATGAGATCAATTTTGATTTCAATTTGAAATAATCTGATTGCGACGATACGGCAATACGATGACAAACGTGATACAGCATCCCTGATCATATGTGGATCGTTTGACCGAATATGCATTGGCGGCGTAAAATGTATTTAACTATGTTCATTGTAAGTTGGACGAGGTATTGATTTGGTCTTTAGAAGCCTGATGGCGAAATCAAAACAACTCGATACATGGATGGCACACGGACGCTTCAATATCAAGCGTTCTATGGTAATTCTTCTTGTCGCCGTCCTGCTCTCGTCTGCCTGTTTTACGATGGCGTTATATGCCGCTCCTCCCGAAGGTGAAGAGATTAACCGGATCGGTTATACGAATTCGGCGAACGGAAGTTATCTGAGAAGTCAGCCGACGACGGATTCATCGCGGCTTTCTCTGTTGCCGCGCGGTACTCGCGTCGAAGTATTTGTGAAAGTAACGGGGAAGGAAGTGAATGGGGTCGATACGTGGTATTACGTTCGAGCCGTCTCTATCGATTTGGAAGGCTACATCCATTCGCCGCTCGTGACATTGACGGATACGCCCATTGTCGCGCCTCCCATCGTAGAAGACAATCACGATTTCGAATATCATTTGGCGGATCAAGGATTCCCGGAGAGCTACAAGCCAGCGCTTCGCGCGCTTCACGAGACTTATCCCGAGTGGATTTTTACAGCCCATCACATCATAGATTTCGATACGGTAGCAAATCCCACACGCTTACCGTTGACATTAGAAAAAGCGGTGTATGAGGAGACGAGAAGGAAAGGAACCAACCTTGTCGGCAGGAATTCTATTCTGAGCCATCGGTCTTACGAACCCGGCGATTACGATTATAAAACGGACCAGTGGAAGATCTACGACGCAGGCGGTTGGGTCGGCGCGAGCCGCGAGATTGTCGCTTATTCGATCGACGCGCGCAATTTTCTCAATGAACAACAGATCTTTCAGTTTGAGTTGCTGAGCTACAATAGGCAGGCACATACGATTCATGCCGTCGAAACGGCACTTGTCGGCACTTTTATGGAAGGAAAGAGCGTCACGTTCACCGATCATCGAGACAACACGGAGAGGACGTTGACGTATCCCGAGATATTTATCGAGGCTGCCGAAATTACGAACGTCAGTCCGTTTTTCCTCGTGCAACGTTGCTTGATGGAGGTCGGTCGCAACGGATCGGGCTCCGTTTCCGGTACGGTCGAAGGCTATGAAGGCTACTACAACTTCTATAATATCGGTGCGACCGCCGGTACAAACCCCGTATTGAACGGTTTGAAGTATGCGCGTTACGGGAGTACCGGATCCGGTCCCACAGACACCGAGCGTGAGAGATATTGGCTCCCGTGGAATAATCAATGGCGTGCCATTGTAGGCGGCGCCTTCTGGATCGGGAGAGGTTATATAAATGCGGGGCAGGATACGCAATACTCGCAAAAATTCAATTTGGACGGTGACACGTACGGTACTTATTGGCACCAGTACATGGGTAACGTCTATGCGCCTTACTACGAAGCGGCGCGTGTTTTCGAAATGTATCTCAATGAAAACCTTCTCGACATGCCTTTTGTCTTCAAGATACCGGTTCTCGCCGAGCTGCCCGAAGAGAAGTCGCCATATCCGAGAAGCAATAAGAGTCTCAACAATTGGTTGAAATCCATTACGGTTTCTACCGGAACGCTCACGCCTGCATTCGACCCAGAAGTATATTCCTATACTGTTTTGGTGGATGAATCCGTCAATAACATAACGCTCACCGCCGAACCGTATCACGCAAGGTGTACGATTAACAACACAGGCAAGCACATGCTGGCGCCAGGATCGAATACGATCGTATTGGAAGCTGTCGCTGAACGTGGAGAAATTCGCCCGTATACCGTCGTCGTCAATCGAGGTGAAGTAGATGATCCACCCGAACAGGATCCATTTGAACCGACCGTTTCCGACAATTACGTGACTCGCGACGGTTATCTTTTGAACGCTGCGCCCGCTGATACTCCCGAAGAAGGGAGGAATATCGCCGGCAAAATTCGCGCCGCTCTGGAAATTCCCGAAGGCATGACCCTCACGATCAAGGACGCGAAAGGGAACATCGTTTCGGACGATACGCTCATCGGGACAGGTGCGACTTTTGAGTGGTATGAAGAATCGTCGACGACGCCTTGCGCGATATTGACGCTCGTCATTTACGGGGATGTGAGCGGAAACGGCAAGATCAACTCGAACGATATGTCTTATATCATCGACTACGTTTATGCGGGGAGAGAAGTCACTCCCGCACAGCTTATGGCGATGGATGCGTCGCGAAACGGCGTCGTGAATACGAACGATTTGTCGGCAATCATCGACTACATCTACAAAGGGAGGGTTATTCCACAGGAGTGATGGCGGCGGGATCGACATAGGCTCGAATTTATTCATAGCCAAAATCGACTTCCGGTGGTGATCACTCCTAAAGACTGGTTATAAAGATATGAGAATTAAAAAACATTTCGCTATTTTGATCGTCTGTGTCCTTGTGATGACACTATCAGTGTCCTTTTTTGTCACAGCTGCTGAGCGGACGGCTACGATTTCCTCTTCGACTAAGGAGGCAGCCGTCGGGCAGACGATAACCATTACGCTCGGTTTTAAACCGAAAATGGAGACGCGTACTTTCAGCTTTAGACTAACCTATGACAGCTCTCTTCTTGAGTACGTCAGTGGAAAAAATATATCCGGTTTATCGGGATCTTTTGATCAAGGGGTTTTCCATAACCTGTTAGTTGTAGGCGTGACCGCTAGTGGAACGCAATCTGTAAATGTCGGTTCCGTGCTTTCATTGACATTCAAAGTCAAAGAAACCGGCAATGCAACCGTCAAAATTATCGAAGCACTCGACGGCATCATCGATCCCGATGAAAATATCATCAAGGCGGGAGCTTCTGTTACCATCACCCTCACCGAAGCGCCGCCAACAACC
>JAAZMK010000049.1 GCA_012798865.1 Clostridiaceae bacterium
CTCTTAAACAAGGCTACGAAACGATTGATCCCGATCTCGGTACACTCGATGAAGAGCCGGAATGGAAAGATGAGTACGAGGCGCTAATGGATACGGAGATTCGCGATGTCTACCAGAAAGGTCTGAGTTATCTTGCCCCAATCGTCATACCAAGCGAAGAGGGCACAGAAAATGAAACATTGCATGTGAACCCGTTTGATAATAGCGGGCTTCAGAAGTTTGGCGGTCTAGTCGACAAACTGCTTTTTGTCGCTCCGGAGGGCGTGCTCGATCGCCTGATTTTGAGTGAGTATGTGCTCTCCTATTTTTATAACGACGTTCCGTATGTCATGCGACACGGTATAAGACACGATGATTATACGCCTGACGGGAGAATGATCTCAAGATTTTCCGACTCAAGAAGGTATGAGGCGGAGGAGATTGCAACTGGTTTAGAGGGAAGGCATGCTAAGTCGGCGATTCTCGTATTTATCGGTGCAGTCCGATTCGCGATACATTTTGTTGAAATCATTACAAACGAGACGGAGAGGGCAGTTTTCAAAGCGACTGCAGTGGCGACCGCGGCTACGATCTCCATCATTTCGCTCGGAACTGTCAACATTCCATCCGAGGCAATCGAATGGTTGCTGATGGCTACTGCCGCTCTCACACGAGGTGCGGTCGATGCATCGGCGTTGAATAGAGGAGAAGAAGTTGATCTTTGGCCCGGCAAAAAGAAGATCGAGCTCAAATTCAGATATCGAGATTTTTTGCGCATTTTAATTGTCGCGCAGTCGCCTGACAAGATCGCACAGAGAATTGCTCGCGCGATTGATCGTGTCTATCCGTCTCGATACTATACGACGGTTTGCTGTGTGATCGATTGCGATGACAGGATTCTGCGTTTCGACGCGGGATTTCTCAGTAGAAAGCCGGAACAGGACGAGATAGTGCAGTGAACGAGACGACACGTGACATTCATCGCCCGGCTGCTAAGCATCAAGCGTCGCTTTCACTTGAAACAGCGATCGTGTTTCCGCTTGTCTTGATCATCGTGCTGATGTTCTCTATCGCCGTTCAAGGTGAGCAGGATGCGATGATTCTATCCCATGCCCTTGATCAGACGGCGAAGGAGATCGCGCTCCTTCTGCCAGTTGCCGATTTGCTCGAAAGGGTCGCAGACCCTGAAATGCTGGTGAAACAATGGATTCCAAACGACTTGCTCGCACATGTGGCACTTGACGGGATGACGGACATCGCCGCGACAGTACTCGTGTCACCCTTTATACTCAGCCGCGTCGATACATGGGCGACGGAAATTGCCGAAGGACGAAACAGGCAAAAACCGATGGGTGAAAGACGTCTCGCCGTTGATGTCGATAATGAGAATAAAACGGTGTGGTTGATCTTGTCGCTCAAAAAGGACACTCCTACGGGGCAGTATTACGATGTTATTCGTTCACGCATTCCCATATGGAATGCCGGGTTATTCAGCAGTAACGAGCATAGCGGTGAGGAGAGTTACGATGGCATTTGGGAGTTGAGTAACTTTGAGCGCGGGCAAAAATTCAGGAAACTGTTCGGCGGTCATTTGCCACTTTTCTATCCTGTTATTGCCTCTTGGGATGGAACGGAGGCGACATCGATCAAGAGCATGGATTGGACTGCTCCGTCGTATTCATCGCCAGTGCATGTTGAGAAACGAATCGATCGTTTAGTATCTGACCTTGCATCTTTTGAGGGCGCGGGCGGGGAAGGACCGGAACCGGGATCTATACTTTACCGTCGTCTAATACTCGTTATTCCTAAGAATGAGATACCTTGGAAATCGCAAGCGCTTCTGGATCGTTGGGTTGCTTCAGCCGCGCAAATGGGCGTGGTACTTGACATAAGAGAGTGCGGAACAAGCCACGTACATGACGAGCCTTAGCGGATACATATAAACAGATATTTTTATCCGGTTGCTATAGACTTCAGCATCAGTTCCGTCAATCGATAGCAGCGAATCGAACTTTGTGAGAGAATGGCATAGAGCGAATGATATTGAAAGGAACGACAGTCTATCAGTCTCTTCGCCAGTTCTTTAAAGGAGCTAGAGGAATGTCCGTCTTCATTTGATGTTTAGGAGACATTTCAATCTTAAGAAATGAAACGACTTGTCTTACTTGTATTAATTGTCGTTGCGTCCGCAGCTTTAATGCTTACATCCTGTACCGGTGTCGATTCGGCAGATTCGACACCGGATACTCCGGAGACGTCCTCGGTTACTGTTGAGCCGACAACAGAGCCGTCAACGATTCTGACAACTCCCGCTCCGACTGAGACGGAACCCGACGTTTCAAAGTACTTATTTGATGAAAAAATTCCCATCGCGCTTATGATTAACAATACTGCTAGTGCTAGACCGCAATCAGGGCTGGGACAAGCGAAGCTGATTTATCAGATGATGACTGAGGGCAGGACAACGCGACTCTTGATGTTTACTGATGTTGACGAGGGCGTTCTCGGACCTGTAAGGAGCGCGAGACCCGCCTATCTCGACCTTGTAGTACAGTACAATGCCCTCTACACATATGCCGGTAACGGGAGAGTAATTGAGGCGTCGCCCGTGAATCACCTCGTCCGCAGAGTCGACGCATTAGGTGCCGCCGGAAGGCTTTTCTATCGCATGCCGCACCGCAAGGCTCCTCATAATTTGTATATTAAAGCGGAATCAATTTACGCTTTTGGCGAGAAAAGGGCGCCGGTTGAGTTGTCCGAGCCGCTTCCCGGTTTGATGATCAGGGAAGCGTTCGTCCAACCCGATGGAGGAGAAGAAGTCGCGCGTATTGAATACCGGTTCAACAAACCGTCGGAATCATTTCGTTACGATGAAAGCAAGAAAATGTACACAAAGTACAATGGCGATGTGCTTCTCGTCGATGAACTGACGAAAGAACCGGTTGAAGTAGGCAATGTCTTTCTGATCCATGTGCCCCATGAGTTAATGCCAAACGGCGTCCATATTAAGATCGACTGGATCGGAACCGGTGAAGCTCTCTACTTTACCGGCGGGAAAATGTATGATGTGACATGGAGTAAGAAATCACACAGCGCACCGATGGTCTTTGAGTTGAACGGGGAGAAGTTGGTCTTGAACCCCGGACTCACATGGATCGTCGTTTTGGATGGTCAAGCGAATCGGACCGTCGTTTTTGATTGACTGCAGGAATAGCAGAACTAGGAGTGACTAAGGATATTATATGGGTTTGTTTAATGCTCTATTTGGAACTTATTCAGAGCGAGAATTAAGAAAAATTCGAGCGAAGACGAATGCCGTTCTTGAACTTCAGGATAAATACGCGCGTATGACAGAGGGAGAGCTTCGCTCTTCTACCGACCGTTTCCAACGTCAGATTCATGACGGAGCGGTGCTTGACGACGTGTTGCCTGAAGCTTTTGCCGCCGTTCGGGAGGCGAGCACGCGCGTTCTCGGCATGACGCATTTTCCCGTTCAAGTCCAAGGCGGAATCATTCTCCACCAAGGTCGAATCGCAGAGATGCGTACAGGCGAGGGGAAAACGCTCGTCGCAACGCTTCCGGCTTACTTGAACGCGCTTAACGGTGAAGGAGTCCACATTGTCACTGTCAACGATTACTTGGCACATCGCGACAGTGAGTGGATGGGTAAAATCTACCGTTATCTCGGTCTATCGGTCGGTCTTATCGTGCACGGTTTGGACAACACGGCGCGGCGCGCCGCTTATGCTGCCGATGTGACATACGGAACGAATAATGAGTTCGGTTTCGATTATCTTCGCGATAATATGGTGTTATCGCTTGAGCATTGTGTTCAAAGAAAACTCAATTTCGCTATTGTCGACGAGGTTGACAGTATTCTTGTCGATGAAGCGAGAACGCCGCTCATTATTTCCGGTCCCGGTACTGATTCGTCGGAAATGTACCAACGTGCAAGTGATTTCGCGCGGGGCTTGACGCCGAAGCTAATCATCCAAAAAGAAGCGATGCGCACGACGGAAGAACTTGAAGAAATCGAGTCGGACGCAGATTATATCGTTGATGAAAAGGCAAAGAGCTCCGTCTTGACAGAGCGAGGTGTCAGGAAGGCTGAGCGATATTTCGGAATCGAGAATCTCTCCGATCAGGAGAATTATGAGATTAATCACCATATCAGCAACGCGTTGAAAGCGCGCGGAACCATGCACCTCGATCGCGACTATGTGATCATAGACGGAGAGATCGTTATTGTCGATGACTTTACCGGTCGCCTGATGTACGGAAGGCGATACAGTAACGGCTTACACCAAGCGATTGAAGCGAAGGAAGGCGTCGAGATAAAAGAGGAGAACAAAACGCTCGCAACGATCACTTTCCAGAATTATTTCCGTATGTACAACAAGTTATCCGGCATGACGGGTACGGCGATGACGGAGGAAAGTGAATTTAGGGAAATTTACAACCTTGATGTCGTCTCGATCCCGACGAACGTTCCCATGATCCGTCAAGATGATCCCGACGCAGTCTATAAATCGGAAGTCGGCAAGTTTCGGGCAATTTTGAATGATGTCCGCGCGGTTCACGAGACAGGACAACCCGTTCTCATCGGTACTGTATCCGTTGAGAAGAGTGAAATTCTATCGAAATTGTTTACGCGTGCCGGGATAAAACACAATGTCCTGAACGCACGTCACCATGAACGCGAGGCGGAGATCGTCGCACAGGCCGGTCGATTTGGAGCCGTGACGATCGCGACGAATATGGCGGGTCGAGGAACTGATATTCTGCTCGGCGGCAATCCTGAGTTTATGGCACGTCAAGAGATGCGCAAACAAGGTTACGAAGAAGAATTGATCGAGCAGTCGACAGCATACAATGTAACGGACGATGAAGAGGTTCTGAAAGGGCGTGCGCTCTTTTCATCCTTGAAAGATCATTTTTCCAAGGAGATTGAAGAGGAGAAGCGCCGCGTCATTGAGGTTGGTGGTCTTTGTATTATCGGTACGGAACGTCATGAGTCGAGACGTATCGACAATCAGCTCCGCGGTCGCGCCGGTCGCCAGGGGGATCCCGGATATTCAAAATTTTATCTCTCGTTGGAAGACGACCTGATGCGTCTTTTCGGCGGCGATCGTATGGATCGTATATTCTCTTCTCTAGGCGTCGACGAGGATACGGAAATTGCACACCCGCTCCTTTCGCGGACTATTGAATCGGCACAGAGGCGCGTAGAGGGCTCTAACTTCGCTATTAGGAAAAATGTTCTTGAGTACGACGATGTCATGAATACGCAACGCAATCTCATTTACAAGCAGCGCCGGGAAGTACTTGAGGGGCATGATTTGTATCCGTACTATCAACGGATTATCGCTGAAACGATGGATGCAACACTTGCCGATTTCCTAGCAATTTCCGATCGTACGGATGACTGGGATAAGGAAGCTTTCATCACACGAGTCCATGATATGTTCGGACCTCTGCCTTCGCTCGCTCGATTTGCTTCATCAAGACAGGGTATGGACGGGATCAAATTAGCGACCGATTTAAAAGCTGATGCTTTAATGCGTCATGAAATGCGCGGGGAAGAGCTCGGATCGTCCGAGATGCTCCGTGAAGCCGAGCGCATTATTCTTCTCAATACAGTCGACAGACACTGGATGGATCATATCGACCTTATGGACGATTTGCGGGACAGCATCGGCATGCGAGGATACGCGCAACACGACCCCGTTGTTGAATATAAACGCGAAGGGTATGACATGTTCGAAGCGATGAACGAGGCGATCCAACGCGACACCGTACGTCTAATCATGAGGGCAAGGCTAACAGCCGCAGACCCTGCGCCGAAGAGACGTGTGCCGACACAATTACTTGAAGGAAGGGGTTCGAGCGGATGGTCGCGTGCATCTGAGGAATCGAGGAGGGCTACCGCAGCACCGTCGACGAATTCCGAGGAAAACGCAACGGTTGCTACACCGTACAAGAAAAAACATATCCCGGGACGTAACGAACCTTGCTGGTGCGGGAGCGGGAAAAAGTACAAGAATTGTCATTTAAGACAAGACGAACAAGAATCTATGTGAGGAGACGATGGAAATGAGAAATAGAAGAATGGACGACCGTGCCGTAACTGCCATTCGTGCGTTGTCAATCGACGCGATCGAGAAGGCGAAGTCCGGGCATCCGGGGTTGCCGCTCGGAGCGGCTCCCATGGCTTATGAGTTATGGGCACATCACATGAGGCATAATCCAGTCAATCCGAATTGGCTGAATCGCGACCGTTTCGTTTTGTCGGCAGGACACGGTTCGATGCTTTTATATTCTCTGTTGCATCTGTTCGGGTATGGATTGACGACAGAGGATCTCGCATCATTTCGTCAATGGGACAGCCTTACTCCCGGACACCCGGAATACGGACATACGATTGGCGTGGAGACAACAACCGGTCCGCTTGGGCAGGGATTTGCTGCTGCGTGCGGGATGGCGATGGCTGAGGCTCATCTCGCCGCCCGTTTCAATACGCCGGAGCACAAGGTAATCGACCACAGGACTTACGTGCTATGTGGCGACGGTGACCTGATGGAGGGTGTCTCCAGTGAAGCTGCATCGCTGGCGGGGACGTTGAAACTCGGGAAACTCATCGTTTTATATGATGACAATGAGATCACGATTGAAGGCTCAACCGATTTGGCTTTCAAAGAAAATGTCAGCGCACGTTTTGAAGCGTATGGATGGCACGTGCTTGAAGTTCCAAACGGAAATGATCTCGATGCAATCTCTCGCGCTTTGACCGAAGCGAAGACGCGCGAGGATCGCCCATCACTTATTAGGATCCGCACAAAGATCGGCTACGGCTCACCGAAAGAAGGTTCGGCTGCGAGCCACGGGGCGCCTTTAGGGGAAGACAACGTCGTGAAGACGAAACAGACGCTTGGGTGGTCTGCCAAGCTTGATCCCTTTGAGGTTCCGGAGGATATTAAGGCGTATCTTGGACAGGTCACGGAGCGGCTTGCCTTAGAGGAGGCGGCGTGGAATGAGCTGTACGACAGCTGGGCAGCTGCCAATGCCGAATGCGCCGAACTGCTTGACCGCGCATTAGCGCGGCGCGATCTGACGCTCGAGCTCGATGAGCTTCTTACCGTACTCGATCGAGACGAGGCGACGCGCGCTTCATCGGGGAAGATACTCAACTACATTGCCGGTAAAACGCCTTTCCTTTTTGGAGGAAGTGCCGACTTAGCGCCCTCGAACAATACGTCGATCAAAGGCAACGAATCGTTTTCGGCTGATTATCCTAAAGGACAAACGATTCACTTTGGCGTCCGCGAATTTGCGATGGCAGCGATGGCAAACGGTATTGCTCAACACGGTGCGCTACGACCTTACGTCGCTACATTTCTAGTCTTCTCGGATTATTTGAAAGGTGCAATTCGACTGTCGGCTCTCATGAATCAACCTGTGATTTATATCTTGACCCATGACAGCATCGGAGTTGGAGAAGACGGTCCGACACACCAGCCGATTGAACACTTGCTGATGTTACGGTCGATTCCCGGTTTGAAGGTTTACAGACCTGCCGGTCGCTTTGAAACGGCGGCGGCGTGGTATATGGCTCTGATGAATGATGGACCCTCAGCACTTATCTTATCGCGTCAGAGCATCGCTTCAAAGGAGACATCCGCACATGACGCGTTGCGTGGCGCATACGTCATCCGTGACGGAGGGAAGACACCGGACGTGCTGCTAATGGCGTCGGGCTCCGAATTGCCTGTGACGCTCGCTGCAGCCGATATGCTTGAAGAAGAAGGAATTCAAGCGCGTGTCATTTCCGTCCTTTCAATGGAGGTTTTTGAGGAGCAGGATACGGCTTACAAAGAATCCGTGATGCCGTCGGCGCTGCGAAAGCGAGTTGCCGTAGAGGCGGGGACAACACTGTCTTGGTATCGATATACAGGGCTCGACGGAAAGGTGATCGGAATCGATCGCTTCGGTGCTTCGGCTCCCGGTAACGTACTCTTCGAAAAGTTCGGTTTTACTGCTCCACGTATTGCGGCGTGCGCACGAGAATTACTCGCTGACTCCGATTGAGCATCGTTGAGATAAAAGTAATCTTTAACTGTGACAGGAGGGGCGTTGTAGGTTACGGCGCCCCTTTTGAATGCAAACATTTTTATTTGCAAAACAACCCCTTTATTGAAATGTGAACCGCGCAAAACATTCGCGTCGAGCTTTCCGTACTATTTCAATTGAATTTACATCAATTTAACATAGGAAGGTCTTGACAGCCTCATTCTGTCGGAGTAGACTTAGCTTAACTGGTTAATTAGTCAAGTAATTAACTGATGAAGCATGAAAGGGGGTGCCTATGAAGCTTGACAGTCAGGATCAAAAACCTATCTACATACAATTACAAGAAGGTCTTGAGAATGCCATTCTTGCAGGAACCTACGCTGAAGAGACGCAGATACCGTCAACGACGGAGCTTTCCCGGGTTTTTCAAATTAATCCCGCCACAGCCGGAAAAGGAGTGAATGCCTTAGTCGATGAGGGCTTTTGTTACAAAAAGCGCGGTATTGGAATTTTTGTTAAAGAAGGAGCGCGCAAAATGCTGATGAAGAAACGTCAGGCAGCCTTTAAGGAAGATTATTTACTTCCACTCATCAAGGAGGCTAGGCAATTAGATATTTCATCGGAAAATCTCATCCGTTGGATTAAGGAGGCAGAAGATGCAGACAATTAAGGTATGTGATATATCGAAGAATTTCCGTGATGTTCACGCTTTAAATACGATTAACCTCGAGTTCAAGGCGGGCAAAATATACGGTCTTCTAGGACGGAATGGGGCGGGTAAATCAACGCTCCTCAAAGTCATAGCCGATCGGATTAAACCGACAAGCGGGCGTATTTTTTATGACGGCGAGGCTATGCTGGACAACGTCACTTCGCGTGACCTTTACTTTTCCGAGCCTGAGAAGACGATGCCCGACTTAATGAAGGTGAAAGAGCTATGTTATTACACAAGCCTGTTCTATCCGAGGTTTAATTTAGCCGAAGCGTTACAGGTGCTAAAGGACTTCGGTGTCCATGAGAAGAAGCGCCTCAACCAGCTATCGACGGGTCATTTCGCCATTGTCAGGTCGATAGTGGCTTTGCAGACGAGGGCAAGCTTTATTTTTCTAGATGAGCCGACAATGGGTCATGATGCTGTCAATCGAGAATTGCTCTACAACGAAATATTGCGCATCTATCGTGAAGAGAAAAACACGATAGTCCTTTCCAC
>JAAZMK010000050.1 GCA_012798865.1 Clostridiaceae bacterium
AGCGGAGTAAAACTGTACTCTTGTATTTGTCTGGATAGTCCATCGAGACTCATTTGAAATAATCGAATATCTCGGAGATTCACGCATTCGTCCAGTGCGTGTTCAACGTCGGAATCGCGCACTGTCTGCGCCATATTATCCTGACCTGCAGCATACCAGAGTTCACCGATAAGAATATCATCAATGACTACGACATCAAAAGCTGAGCGAACAGTCAAGCGGCATGGATCTTTGGATGCGAGAAAGGGAGGTAATCTAAATTCAAAATAGCCATCGCGTCCGGATATTTCAACTTCGGAGAAAAGAATGCCATATTGTGTCTCAGGATCTATGGGTTCGTGGCGTTCTGCGGGAAAGCGTTCAAACTCGACAGCGACTTCGGTTTCGCTCTCGGCAAAACCGTAAAGTCTGTTAACCGCCTTCTGTTGCAAAACCATTCCATTGCCAAAAATGGTTGCCAATCGCAATTTTGACATCTGGACGCACTCCCCACCTAAGCGATACTTCACCTGATTACAAAAGTACTATCGCTTTTCTATCCTCTGTTCCGCAGCATCATAGAAATTAAGCTACGCTTGCCATTCTGACTGTCATTCAAGACGCTTGTCAAGTCAATGAAAAGTATATCAGGACATGAAGTCGCAGTGAACGCGCTTTCGTACGATGCGCGCACCCAACGCGTCCTCCGGCGACAACTTTCCGTCACATACAAGGGCATCGAGGAGCAAATCGATTCGCAAATGCAGATCGCTCCCGGCACCTCCCTTAAATTCGATTGAGTCATTGTCTATATTATACGTCTCGAAGATTCTAGAGGAAATATCGATCTCTCGTGTCTTACCTTTTCGTGTCCACGGCACAACAACGCGACGTCCACCGCCAAATGTCAAAGAATACGCCGGTCCGATCATCGGAGCTTCAATTCTGTAATCAGCCGCCTTAACGAGCGACATAAGACTCCTTTTCGTATTGGGCGCCTCTTCCCAATGAACAATTTCAATACCTTGTGGAAATGAGCGGTTGAGACACAAGATCATCGGCTCAACATCAATACGATTCTTCAGAGTAACCTCAACAGGGTCTCGGCGAGTCTCGATGCCAACTCCGACTGGCAAGCCGAACACGAGAATTGGACGCGGGTTGAAAGCATCCTCCGTCCAAGCGATCGGCCATCCGGCACGATTGAAGGCACGCTCAAACAGGCGCATATTGTCGAGATGGGCTATCCAAGCAGTCGCGCCGTGTCTGGCAAAATATAGAATCAGACGATTTTCCCCGGAGTTTTCCGTCATCGTATCACTTCCTCACTCCTGTATCGCTTCTAACCTTCGAAGACGGCAAACAGATGCCCGTTTGCCACAAGTCGCAACCACATACCGCACACCCGTCAAAGCAAGATAAGGTCACGCGCCCGTCACGTGCAAGTTTTCGCTCCCGC
The DNA here is from genome assembly GCA_012798865.1 of Clostridiaceae bacterium. GTDB lineage: Bacteria > Bacillota > Clostridia > Saccharofermentanales > DTU023 > UBA4923. The sequence continues at coordinate 1,439 of JAAZMK010000050.1, forward strand.
TCGAAAAAGTGTCGAGTCACGCCAAAATCGAGATGTTCCCATGGGAAAACCTCATCTTCATCGCGCTCACGTGTGTAAAAATCTGCCCCTCCTGGAATCAAAGACAAGGCAGCTGTCCAGATATCGGGATCAAAATGCTCATGCCAAGCATCGAGATAAGCTCCGGCACGCCAAGCGTGTTCGATGACGGAAGAAAGACGCCGATCACCGCGTGCGAGTACCGCCTCGACGACTGAACTTTCAAAATCATGCCAACGATATGAAATGCGACGATCACTCAAACCGTCCGCCAAAAGTTTTTGTTTTGCTCTCATTGCCTCGATCGAAATCTGACGCTCCCATTGAAAAGGAGTAAATGGCTTTGGTATGAAGAACGAGGTGCTGACTGTCATCATCAGTCGCTTGGAGCGCCTCTCCTTCGGTATATCGCGCCACACTGATAGAAGCCTCATCGTCAAATCGACAATCGCTTGAACATCCTCTTCTGTCTCTGTCGGCAAACCGAGCATAAAGTAGAGTTTCAGTCGATCCCATCCGTTTTCGAATGCTGTTCTGGCAGCATCAAATATATCGTTCTCAGTTAAATTTTTATTGATGACATCTCTCAATCTCTGTGTTCCAGCCTCAGGTGCAAAAGTCAGTCCTGCGCGACGTATTCTAGCCAAGCGTTCGGCGAGGTCACCTTCAAAACTATCCAGACGTAGAGAAGGAAGCGACAGATTGATATGCCGAGGCTCTGTCATCGGGAGAAGTGCGCGCGTCAGATCATCAAGATGTGAATAATCGGATGTCGAAAGTGATAACAGCCCAATTTCATCATACCCGGTAACGTCTATGAGGTGCTTTGCCGCATCAACGAGCTTCCCGAGAGAACGTTCGCGAAGCGGTCGATAAGTAAAACCCGCCTGACAGAATCGACATCCGCGCGCGCATCCTCTGAATATCTCGAGAACCATACGGTCATGCGTCACCTCAATATTTGGAACAATCGGTGACTTCGGTATCGGAGTATGATCAAAATCGCGCACTAGCGCCTTTCTTACTTTTTTAGGCGCATGCGGCTCAATGACCTTGATTTCATTGATCCGACCGTCCTCCATATAATTCGGCTCATAGAATGAAGGTACATACACGCCATCCATGCTGCAAACTTGAAGAAAAAAGTAAGAATTAGATAATTTCGCCATCTTGCATTTTCTGTACTCATGTACAAGGTTGGGCAGTTGATATTCGCCATCACCTAGCATGATGAGATCAAAAAATGGTGCCATGGGCTCCAAATTACATGCGACCGGTCCACCGGCAACAACAAGCGGATCGTTTTTACCGCGATCTGCTGCGTAGAGAGGAATCCCAGCAAGGTCAAGCATTTCGAGAACAGCCGTATATGCCAATTCATAGTGTAATGAGAAACCGATCAAATCGAACTCATTTAACGGCGTCATCGTCTCGATCGAGACGATAGGAAGATTATTCTCTCTGAGCAACATACGAAGATCGACATCAGGAGCGAAACAGCGCTCACAAAAGATGTAATCTTCACAATTTAGCGCCGAATAGAGAACTTGAATAGCCAAGTTAGACATGCCGATTTCGTAAAGATCGGGAAAGCAAAGTGCGAAGTGAACGCGCTCGGTGCAAGAAAGTGAGAAAAAATCACGACTCTTGTCGATTGCGTTCAGTTCTCCTCCGACATAACGCGCCGGTTTGTTAACCCTTCGCAGTATCGAACGGTAAAGAGGTGAATCAAACCTTTCCATCTCGGACAATCAGTCTTTGTCCTCTGCGGAGGAGCGAAGCAGCTCTTCTCGCACTTTCTCATATCCGGGCTTTCCGAGAAGCGCGAACATATTGCGTTTATACGCCTCAACGCCCGGTTGGTTAAAGGGATTGACGCCGTTCATAATACATGAGAGCGCACATGCCCTCTCAAAAAAGTAAATCAATGCACCGAGCGATTCGGGAGAGCGATCTTCGAGCTCAATACGTATATTCGGGACACCGCCCGAGACATGTGCCAGGGCTGTTCCCCTTGAAGCCTGGCGATTGACGAAACTCATCGGCTGACCTGCGAGATACTCAAGCTGGTCAAGATCAGCGAGGTCGCTGGGTATTGCGATATCGTGTCTGACATTCGCAAAATCGATTACCGTCTCAAAAAATACACGCGGACCCTCTTGAATAAGTTGTCCGAGTGAGTGAAGATCAGTTGTCAAGTCGACGCTCATCGTAATGACGCCCTTTCCGTCTTTTCCTTCACTCTCACCGAATAGCTGCTTCCACCACTCGGCAAAATAGCGCATGGACGGCTCGTAGCATGCGAGAATTTCAGCCTGATAGCCTTTTCTCATGAGAAGAATTCGATTGACAGCGTAACAATCGACCGCTGATAGACCCTCAGAAAGCGGTGTCTTCGAACGCTTGCGCTCCGAACGCGCACCATCCAGCAACGCCCGAATATCAATCCCTGCTACGGCGATCGGCAAGAGCCCTACCGGCGTCAATACAGAATAGCGACCACCGATATCATCGGGGATTACGTAAGTAGTGAGCCCCATCTGCTCGGCGTAACGGCGGAGCGCGCCGCGTTTTTCATCTGTCGTGATCACGATGTGCTTTGCGAGTTCTTCACGTGACGCGTGCCGGAACAGTCTGTCGCGAAGGATGCGAAACGCGATCGCCGGTTCAGTCGTCGTCCCCGATTTCGAGATGACATTGAGCGCAACACGTTTACCCTCGACGACTTCAAGGAGATCATGAAGATAGTCGGAGCTGATCTGATGTCCGGCGAAGAGAACAAGAGGACCTCCTCTCCTCTCTTTGGGCAGAGATAATGAAAAATGGTGCGAGAGCGCCTCAATAACCGCACGTGCACCAAGGTAGGAACCACCTATCCCGACAACGATCAAAACATCGAAGTCTCGGCGAATGCGATCAGCCGTCTCCTCGATACACGCAATCGTCTCCTCCGGAAGCGACACAGGAAGATCGAGCCACCCGGTGTATTCCGAACCGGGACAGGTGCGACCGTCGAGCAGATCGCGCGCTGCCAAAAGTTGGCATTCCATCTGTTTACGTTCATGAGGCGCGATAAATTGATTTGTAAGGTGATCATTCAGTTTTAGCAAGGATATTACCTCTTTCTCTCTATCTTGATGGATTGAATACGGGTCTAACCGCACGACACAATCATCGATTATAACTACAGAGCCCGAACGATGTATCGGTTCGAATCGCCTCCAGTCACGCGCACGACGCGCCCCTTAGAGATGATCTCATCCGATATGGCGGGATAGACGATATCGAGTATGTATTCGTCTTTGTGAGGATCTGCCGCACGATCCGTCTCCTCATCCTGCGTACCCAGAGGTCGAATGTTTCCCATTTTTGAAGGTCGAATGGCACTGACGACGAGCGCACGCTTTCCGACGAGGCTATCACTATTCTGTGCTACTAATTCACGTACTCGTTTTTCCAGTTTGCGACGGATAACTATCAGGACAATGACGATAAGAGCAAGTCCCATCAAAATACCACCAAGCAAATAGATAAATCTGCTAATCTCGGAGGGTGTCATAGGTCAACTCCCGGAAAACATCCGCACATATCCGAGCTCCTCCATCGTCAATTCTTGACACTCAACTAGATAATCGCGGCGGTTTTTGTACGCCTCCACCCATGTCGCTTCATAATACGGGAACACTAAGAAGATCGAAATACCTGGGAGACAGATGCACATGGCAGCAACAATAAACCAGCCTGCAAAAGATAAATCCAGGACTAAGAACCTCCACAATGAACCTTTTGACATCTGCTTAGAAAGAGTAAGAGCGCGACGTGTTCCTATGTGAGGATTATCCGCCAATATGTAGTCGGTCATTTTATACTGGTAACGCTTAAATCGCAGAACAATCAAAAAGATGAGCAGCACGGTGCCAACGACTGCAAAAAATGCCGGTGAATAGAATAAGCCCGGCAGTCCGTACGCCTCTAGTACACGGTCAACTAATTCGGGCGTAATTGAATTCGAGCCCGTCTTTACGAACGCTATAAAGAGTAGAACGATAGGCGTAAAGAGAAAAAAATTAAAGAGAATAACAGGAACAGACCACACAAAAAGCCACATCGACTTCCAAAAAGCTGCCTTAAATGCCGCAATATATTGACCACGCTTGAAAGGTGAAAACAAGAGCTCCATCGGCGGTGTCGCGTAGTGAGGATGAGATGCGCGCAGAAACCAGCGCTTTAAGCCAATTTTTAACACGTTCCCTACGAAAAGCGAGTACAAAAAAGGTACCGTGATAATTAAGAAAAGCACAACGATCAACAGTGGACGGTTCGACAAAAGAGGTTGGAACAAATCTCTCAAAAAAGCAGTCACTCTGCCGAGCGAATCGACATCCACATCATATACACCGACCTTCATTCTAAAAGGAGTGAACGATGTTAACGAGTTGGTCAGGAAAGTCGCAAAGCCTGAAAGCAACTGCGTGACAATCAGTGCCAGTAAAACAGCTACCAAAGCGGCGCCATATTTCCCCTTAAGATTCTCCCTCGCGTTCCTCTTCAGATAGGCACGATCGAAATAATTAGCATGATTCATACTGATATCCCACCTGCCACGATTCTCAATTCCAGCTGAACGTGAAACAACCGCTACTGTCTGTTATCGTGTTACCAACGCGCTCAAGCGGCTTACTTCCCTCTTGAGAGATATCGACCGTTATCGTCGTCGCATCGACAATCGCTCTCGACAACCAAAGATCAGAAAGCGTATCTTCTATACGACGTTGGATTAATCTTCTAAGTGGTCTAGCGCCGAAACTCGGATCATATCCGTCACGCGCCAGCACGTCGCGCGCAGCGTCTGTTACTTCAAGTGTTACGCCGCGCCTGTCGAGATCGCGTTTTGGATCCTTTAGCATGAGGTCGACAATCTCCCTAATCTCCTCTCTAGAAAGCTCGTGAAAAACGATGATCTCATCGATTCTGTTGAGAAATTCCGGTCTGAAAAGATCCTTCAAGACGGTATCGACACGTTCCTCCATCGCCTGGTGACCGTGCGATCCAAAACCGATACCATGCGACTTCAGCGTCGTTCCGGCGTTCGAAGTCATGACGATGATGGCATTTTTAAAACTGACGACGCGACCGTGACTATCAGTCAGGCGACCGTCGTCCAAGATTTGCAACAACATATTGTATACATCGGCATGTGCTTTCTCTATCTCATCGAAAAGGACAACGCTGTAAGGTCTGCGCCTGATCTTTTCAGTCAGTTGACCGCCCTCGTCATACCCAATGTATCCGGGAGGAGATCCGATGAGTTTGCTGACAGTATGTGCCTCCATGAACTCAGACATATCGAGGCGGATCAGGTTGTCCTCCGAGTCAAACATGACCTCAGCTAACGTTTTCACCAACTCAGTCTTTCCGACGCCTGTTGGTCCGACAAACAGAAATGAAGCGGGCTTATTCTTTTGAGAGAAGCCAGCTCTCGATCGCCTGACGGCACGCGCGAGAGCGCCGATGGCTTCATCTTGACCGATGACGCGTTCGTGAAGCTTCTCCTCGAGATTGAGAAGGCGCTCCGTCTCAGATTCAGTCAGACGCTGAACCGGAATCCCAGTCCACATTTCGACGACACCGGCAATGTCCTGATCCGTCATGACGACAGGCTGGCAAATTTTCTCGACTTCCGCGATCTCATCGAGTACACGCATCAGCTCAGAGCGTATATTAGCCTGCGTCTCATAGAGCGGCAACGCATCATCCTTCGAAGTGAGCTCCGCGATTTCCTTCTCGTTGTCATTTTGCCACTCTTCCAGCTCCAGTCGACGGTCATGGAGCTCTTTCAACTCCGTCAAACACGTTGAATCAAGATTCTGACGCGAGCCGGCTTCGTCGATCAAATCGATTGACTTGTCTGGTTGGTATCGATCCATAATATACCGATCAGAGAGCCGCACGGCTGTCTCAAGTACTGGCGTCGGATAAATTACGTGATGATGTTTCTCGTAATAATCTTTGATGCCGATAAGAATCTGCAATGTATCTTCAGCCGACGGCTCCTCAATAATGACCTTCTGAAAACGGCGTTCTAAAGCGGAATCCTTCTCAATAAAACGGCGATACTCGTCAAGTGTCGTCGATCCGATAACCTTAATCTCTCCGCGAGCTAAAGCAGGTTTAAGAATGTTGGCGGCATTCATGGCGCCCTCGGCATCGCCGGCGCCCATGATGTTATGGAGCTCGTCGATCACGAGAATCACATTGCCCGCACGTCGAGCGTCCTCAACAACGCCTTTCATACGACTCTCAAACTGCCCTCTAAATTGCGTTCCGGCAACCATCGCAGTCATATCTAGCAGATATAATTCTTGTCCGAGCAGTTTGGCAGGCACGTTGCCCTCAACAATGCGAACAGCAAGACCCTCGGCGATTGCCGATTTGCCTACGCCAGCCTCCCCGATCAGCGCGGGGTTATTTTTCGTTCTGCGATTAAGAATCTGAATGGTGCGAGCCAGTTCTTCGTCACGACCGATAATGCGGTCGATCCTACCGGCCGCGGCTTCCTCTGTCAAGTTGATGGCAAATTGCTCGAGAAATTTGAGCTTACGTTCACGCTTACCTTTCGCCTTTTTCTTGTCTTTCGCAATCTTGCGGTAGCCGGCGACGTCATCTGCTTCACCACCTACGTTTGCGGGCATAAGCTCGCCGATTGAAGCGTGCGGTCGAAGCGTCGGTCGAGTTCCGCGACTATCTGGAGAGTCATCTTTCTCGTCTTCCCCATCTGATCGATCGGGATTTTGAGAGATGAGACCGGCATCCGCACCTGCAAACGGCATCATTCCAGACATTTCCCCGGACAAAAGCGCCTTCAATAAATCCTCAGGACTCTGCGCTGAAATACCGGCGAGAACCTCATTCATTTGCGCAGTAATTTCATCGATATTGTCTTGATTGATTCCCGCTTGTGATAAAAGTTGCTCAATCCCGGGAAGCTCGGCTTCATAAGCACACTTTAGGCATATCCCTTGCATGCGCGATTCGCCGTCCTCTATTCTAGTGGTAAACACTACGGCTTCATTTTTATGACAAATGGAACACTTGCTCATTTTTCCGTCCTAACTCAGTCTCCACTCTATATGATAGTTGAAAAACTGCTAATTTTACAAGCTCAGAGACCTACATATCGGCATCTAAACGTAATCCACGATTGAGAATATATTTCAAATAGTGCCCCGTATATGACTTCGAGCATTCAGCAACTTTCTCCGGCGTTCCATATGCGACAATCTCTCCACCGGCGTCGCCTCCTTCAGGTCCAAGATCGATAATGTAATCAGCCTGCTTAATCACATCTAGATTGTGTTCGATGACGACAACGGTGTTGCCGGCAGATACGAGCCTTTGCAAAATGCCGGTCAATCGGTGCACGTCCGCTGCATGAAGTCCCGTCGTCGGTTCATCGAGGATCAGGAGCGTGCTGCCTGTACTTCGCTTCGATAACTCGAAGGCGAGTTTTACGCGCTGAGCCTCGCCGCCGGATAACTCGGTCGATGGTTGACCTAGCTTAATGTAACCCAGACCGACATCTTCGAGAGTCCTGAGCTTACGATAGATTGGTGGTATCGACTCAAAGACCGAGAGAGCTTCGCTGACTGTCAAGTCAAGCACATCACTGATCGAGAGACCCTTATAGCGCACTTCGAGCGTCTCTCTGTTGAAACGCTTTCCCTGACAGACATCACATTTGACAAAGACATCCGGAAGAAAGTGCATCTCGATTTTGTTGACTCCGTTGCCTGAACACGCCTCGCAACGACCGCCCTTGACGTTGAAGCTGAATCGCCCCGCTTTATATCCGCGCTGCTTCGCGGCGGGTAATTCGGCGAACAGTCGCCTTATATGGTCAAAGGTTCCCGTATATGTTGCAGGATTCGAACGCGGCGTTCTGCCGATCGGCGATTGGTCGATAGCGATCACTTTGTCGAGTCTCTCGATGCCTTCTATTCTGTCGAAATTGCCAGGCACACGTCTAGCACGGTTCAATTCAATTTCCAACTTCTTCAGCAAGATGTTATTGACAAGTGAGCTTTTCCCCGAACCTGAGACTCCCGTAACACACGTCATAACCCCCAATGGAATTGAGACATCAATCGATTTCAAATTATTCTCTCGAGCTCCGTAAATAGTCAAGTAGCCTTTGTCCGGCTTTCGTCTTTCCTTCGGAATAGGAATCGATTTACGACCCGATAAATACTGACCGGTCACCGAATCCTCAACGCGCACAATGTCATCCGGTCGACCCACGGCAACGATATATCCGCCGTGAACGCCGGCACCGGGACCGATATCGATAATGTGATCTGCCTCCCAGAATGTCTCCTCGTCGTGCTCGACGACGATGACTGTATTGCCGAGATCGCGCAGATTTTTGAGCGTCTCCAAGAGCCGCACATTGTCTCTTTGATGGAGTCCGATGCTCGGCTCATCTAGGACGTACAATACGCCAGTCAAGCTCGATCCGATCTGTGTCGCCAGTCTAATACGTTGTGATTCACCGCCGGACAGCGATCCGGATGACCGCGCAAGAGTTAAATAATCGAGTCCCACGTCAAGCAGAAACTGCAACCGCGCGCCAAGCTCCTGCATGATAGGGCGCGCGATTTCAGCGCGGCTTTCATCAAACTCAATCGATGTCAGAAAGTGAAGCGCTTCACCGATCGAAAGGTGTGTGACCTCATCAATGTTTTTTCCACCGCAAGTAAATGCCAGAACCTCGGGTCGCAATCTTGCGCCGCGGCAGACAGGACACGGTGTTTCAAGCATGTAGCGCGCATAGTATTCCCTCATATCCGAGGAACTCGTCTCGACATGTCGCCGTTCCAAAGTCGGAATCAAACCTTCCCACGATGTGTGATATGGTCTTCCCTTATTGTATTTCGTACGGCTCGTATCGACGATGATCGTCTCCTTATTGTTTCCGTACATGATCATATGCTTGATATGATCCGGCAGTTCACGCCATGGAGTTTCAAGTGAGAAACCGTACTTCTCCGCCAATGCCTCAACATGACAATACGTCCAACTGTTCCGATCCTTAAAATGAAACCCCATCATGTTGATCGCGCCCTCGCTAAGCGATAGATCGGGATCATCGACGATCAACTCGGGCACGAAGTGCGAACGACTACCAAGCCCCGTACATTCTGGGCAAGCTCCGTAAGGGTTGTTAAAGCTGAACATGCGTGGAGATACTTCTCCGAGACTGATCTCACAATCAGCGCATGCGAGTTTTTGCGAAAAGAGCGATTCACTCACATCATATTGCGCTTCATCCGAATCATTTGAGTTAGGCAGGCGTTCTTCAAAACGAACCATCACAATGTCGTCCGCAAGTTCGCTCGCTGTCTCAAGCGAGTCCGCTAAACGATTCTCAATGCCGTCACGACGGACAAGGCGATCGACGACAACTTCTATCGTGTGCCTTCTATTAGGTGCCAACGCAATATCGGGCGACAATTCGTGTTGTTCGCCATCAATCCGGGCGCGGACAAATCCCTGCGCATGAAGCCTCTCTAAAAGTCTGGCATGCTCACCTTTCCTGTCTCGAACAACAGGCGCCATGAGCGTAATACGAGTGCCGTCGGGACGCGACATGATCGCATCAACCATCTGATCGACTGTCTGACGCTCGATGACTTTCCCACATTGCGGACAGTGCGGAATGCCGACTCTCGCAAACAGTAATCGCAGATAATCATAGATCTCCGTCGTCGTTCCGACCGTTGACCGCGGATTTCGGCTTGTCGTCTTTTGATCAATAGCAATCGCCGGAGACAACCCCTCGATCCGATCGACATCAGGCTTCTTTGCCTGACCGAGAAATTGACGAGCGTACGAAGAGAGCGACTCGACATACCGACGCTGTCCCTCAGCATAGATCGTGTCAAAAGCAAGGGAGGATTTCCCCGAACCGGATATGCCCGTCAAGACGACGAGCTTATTGCGAGGAATCTTTACATCAATATTCTTTAAATTATGTTCACGTGCACCATACACGGCTATCTCTGATTTCATGGTCTGATTTTATCACAGGCGATGTATCCTGAGTGTGTCATAAGTACGAATTGATTGTATATAAAATGATACTTAATGGCGAGCAATAGCCATCTATACAAATAACGCGTATATTCTGACATTGTATTGCGAATATTCCGGATTAGAATGACCCGTAGCAAATGGTAGCATTTTGTCTCATAATTCATGATAATATTGAGAACATCGGGGATATACCCGATAGACTACATTTAATTGTTAAGGAGAGTTCACATTGGTTTTAAGTGATTTGCGAATCGGGCAGTGTGCAAGAATCCTGCGCGTAAATGGAAGCGGTGAATTGCGACGCCGACTGCTCGACATGGGACTCACTCCTAACACCATTGTCAAACTTGTACGCGTTGCGCCTCTCGGCGATCCGATCGAGCTATGTCTCCGCGGCTATAATTTATCGTTGCGCAAAGAAGCGGCACGCGATATTGAAGTTGAACTCCTCACGACTGAAATGGGAACCTGCGAGCGTCCCTGTCAAGGTCATCACAGAAGCCGCGACTGCAATATTTACACCGCTTGCGGGGTTTCTTTACCCCCTGACGCTACATATCCTTGTTGTTCTGAGAGCCACTCAAGTGAACCGTCTCAAGATATTCATTTTAAGAGAGGTAGAAAGCGCAGAAGATGGCAAAGGAATCGTTGACGTTTGCCCTGATGGGCAACCAAAACTCCGGCAAGACGACATTATTTAACAGACTGACAGGAAGCCAACTGCACGTTTCCAACTTCCCCGGCGTCACAGTCGAACGCAAGTCCGGTCGTCTTCGCGAATACCCGGATTCAGAAATTGTCGACCTTCCCGGCATATACTCTTTATCGCCATACTCCCCGGAGGAAGTAATCAGTCGCAATTTTCTAATAAATGAAACGCCGGATTGCATTCTAAACATCGTTGACGCGACAAGCCTTGAGCGCGGTCTCTATCTTACCTTGCAACTGATCGAACTCGATATCCCGATCACTTTGGCACTCAATATGATCGATGAAATGCCGGCGTTGGGACGTCAAGTCGATGTCGATCTGCTCTCCGAAGAACTCGGCATCCCCGTTGTCGCCATTTCTGCGATTCAAAATAGGGGCGTTTCCGAATACATGCGCGTTTCGATGGAAACGGCGCTCAACGGAACGAAACCGCTCAAACCCGACCTTTGCAGCGGACCCGTACACAGAGCAATCCATGCCATCGCCGTAATGATCGAAGATCATGCCGAGAAAATCGGTGTGACACCGCGTTTCGCAGCAACCAAACTGATTGAAGGTGACGAACTATTCGTACCTGAACTCGCCCTTAATCAGAATGAACTAGATGCCGTTGAACACATCGTCGTCGAGATGGAACGAGATATGGAAACAGATCGTCTCGCGGCTCTTGCCGATATGCGCTATGCCTTCATCGGTGAAGTCGAATCGAAAGTCCTGAGTTCAAAGTACGCAAGTTATGAGGAAGCGCCCTCAGCAACATTGACTCTTGACCGTATACTTCTACACAGATGGTTCGGCATTCCAATATTTCTTGGTGTGATGGTCGCTGTCTCATGGATTTCGTTCGGACCGCTCGGTCAATTTCTAAACGATCTATTCGCGGATGCCATCTTGAGACTCGGAGACTACATAGGAATCGCCATGGAACAAGCTGAACTCAACCCGATCATTCGATCGCTCGTAATTGATGGTATTTTCGGCGGTGTTGGAAGTGTTGTCTCCTTTTTACCGATGATTCTGATTCTCTTCTTCCTATTGTCTTTACTCGAGGTCACTGGTTACATGGCGCGAGTCGCCTTTATCATGGACCGCATGATGCGCAGGATCGGTCTTTCCGGTGCAAGTATCGTACCCCTTTTGCTCGGTTTCGGCTGTTCCGTACCTGCCGTTATGGCAACGCGAACACTCCCATCAAAGCGCGACCGGCTTTTGACTGTACTCTTAGTACCCTTTATGAGTTGCTCCGCAAAAATCCCCGTCTATGGTCTGATAGCGGCAGCGATATTTCCTCGATATGTAACACTTGTCGTCCCGGGGCTCTATATGCTCGGCATCGTACTTTGTGTCATTACGGCGCTGTTTTTGCGACGCACTGTCTTCCGCGGTGAAGCATCGCCCTTTCTGCTTGAACTTCCACCCTACCGTTTTCCGTCTTTAAGGTCTCTTGGCAGACTCGTCAGACGTCATGCAAGGGAATTCATGGTCAGAGCTTTCACGATTATTTTGCTTGTCACGCTCATTATTTGGGTGCTTGAAACGTACGATTTTCGTTTTTTCCCAGCTGACTCTCCCGGGTCGAGCATGCTCTATGTGATAGCGGGTAAAATCGCCCCTTTCTTCGCTCCTTTGGGATTTGACAGTACACCAACCGTCAGCGCTTTGCTCGCCGGATTCTCCGCCAAGGAAACTATCATCAGCACGTTGACCGTTGCAATCTCAGGATCCGACCTGTCTCTCAATGATTCGCTGCAGATGTTGCTGACAACACCGGCAGCCATCTCTTTCCTAGTTTTTATACTCCTCTATACTCCTTGTGCCGCTGCTGTCGCCGTCATGCATCGCGAATTGGGTATCCGAGGCGGGTTCTTCTTGATAGTCGCTTTCCAGACGGTTCTCGCTTGGAGCATTTCATTTATTGTTTATCGGTTAGCGCTTCTCTTTGGTCAATCGGTTCCGCTATTTCTCGTGGCGCTCTTCGGTTTGGTCGCACTTATCGTGATTTCTTTAAAGTTAATCAACTTCGGTATTAGAAGACGAAATGCTCTGTGATACCATGAGTCAAACGACCTGTTTCATGGGAGATGCGACATGAAGACCACGTTGGCGCAATTTGATCATTTTATATCCGATAAAACAATCGCTGTTATTGGCGCTGGCATAAGCAATCGTCCTCTTATCCGCTGGCTGTATCCGAGGAACAATGACATCACCGTTTTCGACATGATGCGCAACGACGATGAAAGACTTCTCAAGATACAACGCGATTTCAATAACGACGGCATCGACCTGCACTGGTCAACGGGCGAGCGTTACCTCGATCAACTTGAAGGATTTGATCTCATTTTTCGTACGCCGCGGATGAGGACCGATCTCCCCCAACTCGTTCGTGAACGAAATCGCGGCGCCGTCGTCACCTCCGAGATCGCTCTATTTATGGAGCTTTGTCCCGCTCCGCTATACGGAATCACCGGAAGCGACGGCAAGACGACGACGACAACACTCATCAGCCTAATCCTGCAGGAAGCCGGATACTCCGTCCATACAGGCGGGAACATCGGCACACCGCTTCTCGACAGAATCGAACGAATTCATCCGACTGATCGCGTTGTTCTTGAGTTGTCCAGCTTTCAATTGATGGACTCACTACCCGTCGTGAACCACGCCGTCATTACTAACATCATTCCCAACCATCTCGATTTTCACCTCGATTATGCGGAATATATCGATGCGAAGAAGAATATCTTCCGTTCGCAAGGCGTTTTGGACACATTGACGCTCAATGCGAACGATGAAGTCTCGTCAAGCTTTATCGGCGAGGCTTGCGGAAGAACGCGTTTCTTCAACTCAAAAGATGCCGGCAACGACGCAACGGCTTGGCGAGACTCGGGAATGCTCTATCTTAAGCGCTCTCCTAAATCTACGCCCGAAGCAATTATCGCAGAGAAAGACGTCTTGTTGCCCGGGTCATTTAACCTTGATAACCTGATGGCCGCAGCCGTCACAACGGCGGATGACGTTCCTTTGGACGCCGTGCGGACCATCGCCCAGACTTTTAGAGGCGTAGCACATCGAATGGAGTTAATTCGGGAGCACAAAGGTATTCGCTGGTACAACAGCTCTGTTGACAGTTCCCCCTCAAGGACAATGAAAACGCTCGCGGCATTTCGCGAGCGCGACGAACGCCCCGTTTTAATTGCAGGCGGTCAAGATAAAGACAGTGACTACACGGGACTCGGAGCGGCAATCGCTTCGACGACGACGAATATTATCCTGACAGGACAAAATGCCGACTTAATCGAGAACATCATCTTGCAGGAAGCCTATTTAGTTGATGTTAATCCTGAAGACCTCACATTGCTTCGCGTTGATAATTATGAACAGGCTGTCGAGAAGGCACTCGCTCTTGCTGTCTCTGGTGGTTCAGTCCTTCTCTCACCTGCCGGTACGAGCTATGACAAATTCCATCACTTCGAAGAACGCGGCGAGTATTTTCGTCGACTCGTCCATGCGCTCTAAATCCGCTCTTGATCGTATTGAACATACGATTCCCGTTGTTGCGGGATGTGAATGACCGTGTTATAATCCAAAATGTTGTTCAGGCCCCATGGTCAAGTGGTCAAGACGCCGCCCTCTCAAGGCGGAATCAGGAGTTCGACTCTCCTTGGGGTCACCAAACGCGGAAATGGCGGAAGTGGCAGACGCGCTAGATTCAGGTTCTAGTGATCAGTAGATCATGCAGGTTCAAGTCCTGTTTTCCGCACCAAGATGAACGCAGAGATCAGATGCTGTCTCTGCGTTTTGTTTGCTAAATAATGTTGCTTTAGAAGTCCTCTTACTTTGATAAATCAAGATGTAACTAGCCTTACGCCTATTTTATACTGTTTGTAATATTATTGCTTTGCAGGCTAATTTTGCACTATCGAACATAGGAACAAAGATTACATTTTTTAGGAGGGCATTATGGATAACAAAAATGACATGAATGTTCAGGTTGATTCAACACCAACATTCCCTTTAATCGGGCGTCCCGCTCCGAAATTTACGGCGAACACGACACATGGGGAGATTAACTTTCCGGATGACTACAAAGGCAAATGGGTAATCCTCTTCTCTCACCCGGCGGACTTCACACCTGTGTGTACGACTGAGTTTATGACTTTCGCTTCGATGCACGAGGAATTCCGAGCTCTGAACACTGAACTGGTCGGTCTGTCGATCGACTCCGTTCACGCTCACTTAGGCTGGGTGACCGCCATTAAAAACTACTCATGGAACGGCATCGAAAACCCTGAAGTCAAGTTCCCCGTCATCGACGATGTAAAGATGGAAGTCGCGAACAAATACGGAATGCTCCAAGGCGAGTCCGACACGGCTGCCGTGCGCGCAGTATTTTTCGTTGACCCCGATGGCATGATGAGAACGATCCTCTACTACCCCGCGTCGCTCGGAAGAAACTTTAACGAAATCAAGCGCATCATCATCGGGCTGCAAAAATCAGATGCGGAAGGCGTCGCTCTCCCCGCAAACTGGCACCCCGGCAAGGACGTCATCGTACCTCCGCCATCGACAACTGACGATATCAAGAAACGCCTTGAAGAAGTGAAAGGCAAGGAGGAGTACAATCAGCTCGACTGGTATCTGACCTTTAAGAAAGATCAGTAAGACAGAAATGAACCCAACTTAGGCATAGAAAATCCCGCGACATATTGAAAGATGCCGCGGGATTTTTATGTTCATTGGTCACAACGTTTAGTGATAAACCAACCGATTAACGTCTTTCACCATATCGGGAAGATCGTGATTTTAACAACAGCGCCGAGCCTAGAGCTAAAAGCAAGGTCGCATAAAACCACAGACTAACAGGCATATGCTCGCCTGTAGCCGGTATCTTGCCCGACGTGTCAGCTTCGATCTCCTTATCTGTTTCAGGATCAGGATCAGAGGGTGGGGCTGTCGGTGCCCCCAAAACATTAATGGTTTGGTTACTCACAAGCTTCCTCGTAAACAGCCGGATTTGATAGACGCCCTCAGGCAGGCTGCTGAGGAAGGCTTGTTTAAGCGTGACAATGATACTGCCGGTTCGCACGTCATAGTGCTTTCGAGAGAGTTGCTGTGTTCCCAACATGACGTATAGGAAATCGTCCACTGTCTCGTCTTCAGCACCAATCTTGAGCGGAATGTCCTTGGATTGCTCCTGCTGATACGTGATGACACCGGACTCTTCGTCAACTTCGATATCATTCTCTTCAGCGACCTCTTGCGTTACAACGGGAGGAACGGGAGACTCCTCGACAATATTGATTGTAAAACTCACTTCCAAGTCGGGAGACGATTCGACAACACGCCAACCGTCATCTTCTCCATCTTCTTCTTCATCTTCTACTTCAATGTAACCAGCGGGCGGGATATCCAGTTTATCAAGGTTCGCATTTGTATCATAGACGTACTTGAAAGCCGTATATTCGGGATCAGAGTCCATTGTCAGAATGCCGGTCGCCGAATCGTATGAGATACCGGCAGGAAGCGGACTCCCGTCATCAAGCGTCACGCTTTTGATGTTGTCGATATCGACACCGTATAAAACTCCAAGGTTCGCCTCGTAATGCTCGCCTCTAAGAACAGCGGGCACCTCAACACCCCATTGTTCACCCGCAGTAAGCTGCCAAAGATCGGCACACCCCGAGACATCTAAAGAGGTAAGAGAATTGCTCGACAAATCAAGTATTTGCAGATCCTTATGCTCCGACAAATCCAATTCTTTTATATTGCAAGCAAACAGACCGAGCTGTATGAGATTTTTACATGCCGATATGTCAATCGGCGTCTCAGGGCGAACAAAGCCGAGACCGAGTTTTTTCAACTTAGTCTTATCCGATAAATCAAGTGACTTAATGGGAACCATTAATACAAACAAGTTCTCGAGATTTATACAGCCCGTGATGTTTAGCGTTTGCAAATCGCCTAAAGCATAAACTCTCAAATCTCTCAAGTTTATACAGCTAGATACATCGATCATCTTAAGTAAGTAGTTTTCAGGACCATTATAATAGAATGATTTAAGATTCGTACAGCCGCTTAAATTCAATGATTCAAGAGATTCGCAACTGACCAGGTACAGATTCTCCAAGCTTGTGCATCCCGAGAGATTAAGCGAGACCAAATCGTCACAATCTTCACATCTAAGATTCACTAAATTCGTAAAGTGGTGGATGCCCGTTGTATCGGTTACATACATGAATAAATCCATGTCGGTAACCGCTTCAAGCTCATTCACTTGCAGTATCATATCTTCATTTTCATCGTACTGCATTACAAATTCCATAAAGACATCACAGGGGAAATTTGTCTCGTTAATCTCCACATCTCCCTCAGCGGCCTGGACCGGCGGAACAAAGATCAGCGATGCCAACATGGCTACAACCAACAAAATGACTATTTTCGTGCGTCTTGTCTTCATACATATCCTCCCTGCAATTAGCGAGATTACAGATCGTGTCGCCGTCTGCGAATTCTAAGTGTATCGATATCGGCGTTCACTATTTTTATATCAACCATAGACGATCGATAATATTAATATTTTGTATATGGTACCAGAGATTGAATGTTCGTTCAAAGAGAACGTTGTTGTTTAGAGTCTACTAATCATTACACAATTGTTACATTATCGGTCTATTACCCGCTCTTCGATAAGCTCCCAGTTCTCGAACTGATTGGCATCTCCTAGGATCTTATAAATGAGAAGTTGCTCCGGTGAGTCAGCCTTCTTGATGAGGCGATGGTACAGATACCTCGGTTCTTTTGAGTCAGAAGAAACTTCAAAATACGTCTCCCCGAGTTCTTCATACGGTATGCCTGCCTCGCTGTAGATGAATGGTCGAAATTGGTCAGTTGAAACAGGCGCGCTGTTATGCTCCAAGGGAGTCCCCGCCTTTCCCGAGGGCTTGATGAAAAGTGCGGTAACGATAGGTTCCTCGAGCGGCAAAACGTCATTCTTCCGAGCGCCATGGTCACCGGTGATGATGATTGTGCTGCTCTCATACAACCCCAATTGTTTAAGCTGATCGAGATATTCGTAAACAATATGGAAACTCCCCTTAGTCTGGATCATCGCGTTTGACTCTCCCTCAGCAGCCGGTTCAGCCTTTTCATTCATCACGTAGGGCATGTGAGGTCCCTGCATATGGATGTAGGTCAGTCTTCTGTCGATGTCACCGATCCGGATTTTTTCGCTCTTCAAGTGCTTATAGAATTTTATGTCGTCCGAAACGTAAGGCAATGCTCCTTCCATCGTTTCCTCTGATATTAATCGACTGAATTGATCCGTCGATGTCCAATAGAAAGGTTTTGCCAATAGCGGAGCATAGCGAAAAGCTGACAGACGTACGAATTGTGCCAGGGCTTCATGGGTGCGAAGGCTTATCTCGTTTTCGACGATGTTATCGGTTATGTGCTCTAAATCTGAAATATCCGCGTAAGTATACCCGGGTTCCATGTAGAGATGAACAGCGTAATGTTGGCGACGAAGTTCAGGCAAGAACGTCGAGGTCGTCCAAGCTTCTTTCAGATAACTGTTCATCGGTCGCTCGAACATGTGTCTTTGCCCGGTAAACATATTCGCTACAGAGGGAAAAGTCTGCGAATAGAGCGAGACGTTATTTGTAAACTCAGTGAATCCGTCGAGGCGATCGAAAAAATGCAGGTCGTCTCTTCTTACGCGCTCAATGTAGCGTATATCGAGGCGGTCGAGAACGAATACGATGATGTTCTTGTTTTTGGCGACTTCGGCGATAGCCTTTGCTGACAAATAGCGATTCGACCGATGCGGCGTCGTGGTCGAATAAGACCCTAGCACGATCATCGAAACGAGCTGCACGAGCACGAGAAGAGAGGATACAGCTCTAACCGTCACGGTCCAAGCCTTTCGGTTAAAGGTCTTCAATATGAAAGGAATCGAGATGATGACGACCCAGACGAGCGTATTGAGTAGAAAAGACCCTGTTCGTGCGCTCCAATCAATCGGATCGCCTGTCAATTGACCGAGTCCGCCATTAAGGAAATTTCCTTGAACATACCCGGCTAACACAATCCCGAAAACGAGAGAGACAGCAGTTTCGAAAACAATACCGCGAAATATAATAAGGAT
This sequence comes from Clostridiaceae bacterium, assembly GCA_012798865.1. GTDB lineage: Bacteria > Bacillota > Clostridia > Saccharofermentanales > DTU023 > UBA4923. The sequence continues at coordinate 20,403 of JAAZMK010000050.1, forward strand.
TCCGCATAAGATGATCGCAACGAACGCACCGAGAAGCAAAACAGATGGAAGTAGCGACTTTAGTGGAAAATTGAAAAAGTCGGCATTCAACTTGTAAAGCTCATAAATGCCGAACACGACAAAAGTGAAGGCAAAAGCAACGCTTACACAGACGGAGCTCAGCGCACGCTTACCATGCGTAAGTTCATCAGCAACCGTCTGTTTGCGTAGTTGCGTACGCGCGTTCTCCCTACCTTTAACTTTCTTCTTTGAGAAAAGCCTGATAAAGAACTCTGAAATACGGACGTAGAGTTCTACAATCGATAGACGCACACGCGTGAAGAACACACCGATCGTGACTCCGAGGGTGATGATGAGGGCAGTCACAATTTGAATAATGTACGTCGTCGTCGCGGGATCGATATAGGCGTGAACAGGCGCAGAAAAAGAGAGGCTTGCCAACACAAATGAAATAATCGCAATTTTGATCTTACGATTCATCACTTGTCTCCCCTTTCACTGCATGCTCGAGCTCCTCAAGAACATCCATCATGAGCTCACCCTTCGTCATTGGAATAGACTTCTCGAGCAAGAGCGGTTCGCTGAGAATCCTCTCCATCTCATCGTCGCATCCACTATCTAAAATACGCTTCCACTGCGACACGAAATCATCGCATGACCGTGCGTGCGTTTCGCTCGTCCGCCCCGCAAGCGTATCAATGATGTATTGTCCGCCTCCGCGCGCACCGTCGCCGACATCGAAGATGTTCTCTCTTACAACTGCGGTAATGTGCTCTTTATATTCATCGACCTTATCTAAAAGCATGCGAACGACATCGGGAAGCGTATCGAGATCCTCAACATCGACAGATATCCCGATGTCGTCGCGCAAAGATATATCGAGCGGTACAAGCGGAATCTTCTTGTAATTCGGATTGACGACTTTCATGGGCGTGTTGATAAATAAAGACGGTTTCTTTGTCGCATAAGAGAATTCGTTGGCGATGGACGACCAATCAGTGATCACAAGATCGGCAGAATAGACCGTCTCACTCGAAGCGAATGAAGTCTGGAACTCAAAGAGCTCTCCTACATCGTCCTTGTATCGCTCTTCAATTGCTCTCATCTTCCCCGGGAATCGCTTGATGAATTCAGGGTGAGGGCGCACAATTACACGATACCCTTCACCTAGGAGCGGACGAAGCGTCTCGTCTAGGCAATATTCTAGAATATTGTCCTGCTGCCATGAAGGCGCGATGAGGATGACTTTCGGGACATTGACTGCATCACCGAGCGCTTCGGCACCTTCTATCATTGAGTCCAACAAGGGGAAGCCTGTTTTGACTAACGTTTTAGGGGGAAGCCCGTAAACTCTCTCCATCTCGCGAACTTCGCTGACGTGGTTCGGACCGTAACAGAAGATCGTATCGAAGTAGTCAAGCGCATTCTCCTGAAGCATCAAGTGAAGGCTCGTCATGCCGTGATCAGTGTAAATATACTCGATATCTTTCCTCACGAGCGAACGCTTGATATGATACTTCTCGAGATCGGGCATCGTCATGACAACGATGTCGGCATCCATCAACATCATGACACGAATTAGCGCAATCGGACCGACATAATACGCTTGGATACGCGGATTGTTCATAGAGAATATACGGTCGCGTATATCGCTTGTAACGTAGTGGATTGTGATATTATCGGAATGTTCGAGAATGTACAGGATGTATCCTTCGAAATATTTGTAAAACCCGCTACTTTCCGAATAGAAAACGAGGCGCTTGTCTTTTGTCGAATTGAAGCGTTTGACATCGACACGCTGACGGCGGCGTTTTTCTTTTCTTTCCGTTCTCGCCGCACGTCTTTCCTCCTTGCTCATTTTCGGCACTTCAAGATGCGCCAACTGATCGGCGTATTCTCCGGGATCGTAAATCATATTGCAGAGTTTGAGTATGGGGATTGACAGGAGGTTGCCCGTGATCCAGTACAGACCGACCCCGCAAGGCAGTATGGCGGCAAAGAAGGCGGAAAAAGCAACCAATATGATCGTAGTAACCCACCGGCTGACGGCTCCCTGCGTACGCTGTAAGACATTATGCTTGCTTTGATATAGAGCCAGTACAAGGGCGCTCATACCGGAGAGGATGGGGTACAGAACCGTAATGGAGCTGATTTTCGGCACTTCAGCCATGCTTTGACCAAGAAACCTGAGATCCATTGCGAGAATTTCATTAACGCCGACCATGCCGCTAAAGTGCGAGAGATTAGTTTGCACCGCCTCAAGGACTGTAAGCTCTGCACTCGTACCAAGCCCTGCAGTCGTCGTGCCGCTCAGGGCGGCTGTCCTCTCGAGAAGCGAGGCGATCACCGATGAATCAAGCATCAACAGGTGTTGCAGTGGATGATAGATGACATGGATCAGACCGAGAATAATCGGAATCTGAACAAGTAAAGGCACGATGCCCTTCCATGCGCTGTACCGCTCGCGTCGATATAGCTCCTTCTGCTTCGATGCCAATTCAGTACTGTTTCCTGCATAGCGTTGCCTGATCTCGTCGAGCTGAGGTCGTATGCGCACCATAACGATCGAATTTTTTTGCGATACGAGCGAAAGCGGAAACATGATCACTTTCGTGATGAGGGTAAAGAGGATTATGGAGAGTCCATAGTTTCCAACGAGGCGGTAGCAGACATACATGATCCCCCCGAGCGGGATACCGAAGAGTGTATTAATCAACCGGATCATCGTTGCCTTTTACGTCTAAATCCTAGGACGCAACACTATTCAAAAGCGTAAAAATATGCGGAGTAGTCTTTCGCAAAACGATATTGGCCCGGTGCGTACTCGCCCAGCACATCACCGTTATTAAGCTTGAACTCCGCCCAATTGCTCCACACCAAACCGGCTATGGCGATGTAAGCATAGATCTTTTTCTTCTGAAGCCTGTCTTCTACACCGTTCTGATAGAAACGAATCAAACAGTCGACGAGCTCCTTGTCCAACAAGGAATACACGGCGAACATCGCGACATCGATGTCCTTATCCTGCATAGCGGCATATTCCCAATCGATGAGGCGGACTTCCCCGTCTGGCGTAAACATGAAGTTGTCGGCGACAGGATCGATATGAGCGAGAATCACGTGTTGCGGTTGCTCCTGAGTCCATTCATACAGCTCGCGAATCGTCTCTTTCGTCTGCGAGTAATCGTCGTATCGCGACGGCGTATCGCCTCGAAGAGACTCATAATATTCGAGACGTTCCCAAGGATCGAAGGCATGATCGACATGGAGATTCAACGCATGAAAGTCCCTCAGGACTCTCATGCATTCACTCAAGTCTGACTTAGAGTGCGGATCACAGACGCGTGCGTTCTCCATGTAGCGAGTAATCTTGATCCCCGTCTCCGGATCGAAATAAAGCACTTCGTCAGCGATGCCGCGATCAGCAAGGAGCTGATAAACCTCATACTCTTGTTTTCTGTTAATCAAAGCTTCGCTACCCCTTCCCGGCAGTCGAAGTATAAACGACCCGCTTCCACAACTGAAGATAAATGAATCATTCGTCATGCCCAGTTTCATCGGAATAAATGACGTAACTTTAAGATCGTCCGAGAATGCTTTGCGGATGACAGGCAGATACTTTTTCTGAATACTTTGTACCGACAAAACGCACTCTCCTTCCCGCGTCTTAGTGTGGTCAGATACCTACTTTTGAACGCAATTTATCATTTGGCATTTAATATATAGTTAACCTGTTTGTTCTAATCATTTAACACAAAACAAACGCAAACGTCAATCAAGGCTGTCTTTACGTCGTCACATGTTATATAAGGCTATAATGGAAACATCTCCTCGTATGCCGCACGTTTGAATCTCAACGATTTGTGCGAAGCGAAGCAAGACTGAACGAAAGGAAAGCGCACATGAAAGTTGAACATGCAGTGATCATGGCTGCCGGTCTGTCCTCGCGCTTCGCGCCGCTTTCTTATGAGAAGCCGAAAGCTCTCATTGAGGTAAGAGGAGAGATCCTGATTGAACGGCAGATCGAACAGCTGTTAGAGGTCGGCGTGCCGTCGATCGTTGTCGTCACAGGATATAAATCCGAGATGTTTGCCTATTTAGCTGATAAATATCCTGTCCGATTGATCCTGAATGAGACATACGACTCACGTAATAACCACGGAAGTCTCTATGCAGCTCGCGATTATCTGTCCGAGAGCTACATCTGCTCGGCAGACAATTATTTCACAGTCAACCCTTTCGAAAGTGAGGTGTCGAGTGCCTATTACTCTGTTGTCTACGCTCACAGCGAAACAGATGAATGGTGTGTAGAAACGGATGAGAATAATGTGATTACCGGAGTGACTATCGGCGGTCGTGACTCTTGGGTCATGATGGGACACGTCTATTTTGATCATACTTTCGCGAAGCACTTTCTCCCATTCCTTCTCGATGCACATGATCGAGAGAACACGCACCATCTATTCTGGGAGAATATCTATCTCGACCATCTCGATGTCCTGCAAATGAAAGCTAGACGTTACAGCGAGGGCGAAATCTTCGAATTCGACTCTCTCGACGATTTACGGACATTCGATCCCTCGTACCTCGATGATTCGCGATCACCGATTTTGCGCCACGTTGCGGCAACTCTGTCGTGCCGAGAGCGTGACATCCACAATATCGCGCCGATCAAAAATGGCGGAGAATTCGTTCAGGGTTTTCAGTTCCTTGTTAAAGGCGAACGATACGCATATCATTACGATAATTCTTCGATTGAACGCTTGAGCGGGGTTTTAACATCGTGAATAATGCCGACAGTATCAAGCCAAAGATTGAAGTTGCCGTCCGGAAGCTTGCCGAGTCGACAAGGCGTGAAGGCGGACTCGCTTCCGCCATGCAAGGTGGACTATCAGGAGTTGAGGGAACGAGAATCCATCAACATTTCTTGAAAACGGCAAACCACCGGTTTCCTGATTGCGAGCTGTACCCTGAAGAATCACTATCGTGTCTATTTGCGGCGGATGATCTCCCTTATGAATTAAACGTTCAGGGGCGTTGTGACCTTGTTGTCCTTTCTCCCTTGGGTAACTTGACAGTAATCGAAATCAAAGGATTCAGAGGAAGCGGACGCTCGCTTCCCTCCGATGGCGACACCGCCCATTGGACACAGGCATATCTGTACGCGCACATGTTACTTCATAGCGATTTCGCGACTATTCACGATGTTAACACCTCCAAAATCTCGGTCGAGCTTCACTACACTTCATTTGATGATGGCGAATCATTTGTATTGAGTCGCCAGCTAACGTCCGAGGAGCTGTTATTTCAATACGAGCAGACATGTCGGCGCTATCTTGAGGTGACGATGCCGATTTATGAGCACAAAACGCTTCGCGATCAACTCAATAAGGATGCAATCTTTCCATACGAGAATTTGCGTGAAGGTCAGAAGCTGATGATGCGCGAGGTGATTGCCGCTATTCGCGATACGGCTAAATTGTTCATCGTCGCTCCGACCGGTATCGGTAAGACCATCGCAACTTTATACCCCGCAGTTAAAGCTCAATCGAGCGGTTTGACCGATCAAATTTTTTATCTGACTCCGACGAGATCACAGCGAAAAGTTGCGGAAAAGGCGCTGGACGATCTTACCTCGGCGGGATTCCTCGTGCGTTCAATCACGTTCAGGGCTAAAGAGCAGCTTTGCCTAGTCGGTGATCTCTTTTGTAATCTGAAAAAATGTCCATATGCAGTCAACTATTTCGAAAGGAGACACGATGCTTTGCGCGAGAGCTTCAACATGCAACGAATTTTGCCCGAGGATATCATCGAGCTCGCAAAAAGGCATAAGGTCTGTCCTTTCGAATTATCACTCGAAATCGGCTCACGATGTGATGTCATCATCTGTGATTACAATTACGTATTCAACCCTCGCGTCCGTTGGTCGCAACACTTAGATGACACGAAACTGAAATACACATTGCTCGTCGATGAAGCGCATAATCTCGCACGTCGATCGAACGACATGTTTTCCGCAACGATCTCACGCTCATCGCTTATGCAATTACTTAAGTCATTTAGGAATCTTGCATCGTACGGCAGTATTGAGCAGGATGTACCCATTCAGGACAAGAATACGAATCACGATCTGCGCAATCAGGCTAGTTCGTGCCTCATCGCGATCGAACGACTATTGAGGCGTATCGATCAATACGGGAAACTCCTGAAAGACACTATGCAAGGTTCTTCGGAGGCGAATCTTCTCAATGAACTTAAATCCTATAATCCGATGATTTCCGAGCATTTCCTAGCGATGCGCGATATACCGCACTCCTTCCTGGAAGATGTTGAAGCGCTTATTTCAACACTAGCAGGATTTTTTAACAAAGAATTCCACTTCGATGATCGCGAGAAGCTCCTGCTCCCCTATTTTGATTTGCTTTTTTTCCAAAAGGTCATCGAACGTTATTTCGACGACACATACATCATCACTTGGCGACTTTTTGATAGAGGTGAGATCGTCTGCTCGCTCCTTACGCTCGATGCGTCGAACCATTTGACCGACATATACCGCAATCAATCTCCCGCAATTTTCTTTTCCGCTACGATGACGCCAACTGCCTACTACATCTCGCTTCTCGACGCCGATAGCAGCATTGATAAGCCAGAGCTTCTTCAACTCGACTCCCCATTCGACGCTTCACGACGTTTCGTCCTGAATTTTGACGGTGCTTCAACGCGTTACGGGGATCGCCATCTCTCGCTCCCGACCATAACCTCGCTCATTCTTGATGTCATCGCGGAGAGAAAGGGACATTATTTGCTTTTTTCACCCTCATTTGCCTACCAAAAAATGTTGGCAGGCGAAATAAAGCGACATAATATCTCTTCCATCGAATTCCTCGTTCAGCCACCGCGCATGACGGAAAGGCAGAAGAACGCTTACCTCGAAAGATTCCGAAAGACAGGCACCGACGGGACGCTTGTCGGTCTGACAGTGATCGGCTCTCTATTTAACGAAGGCATTGACCTGATCGGCGATGAGTTGACGGGGGTCATTATCATCGGAACGGGATTGCCGGGATTGTCGCCTGAGCGGGAGATTTTGCGTCAATACTATGAGCAAAAAATGGGCATGGGGTATGAATATGCTTTTATGTGGCCAGGCTTCAACCGCGTTACGCAAGCGGTCGGACGCCTCATCAGAACTGAAAAGGACTACGGTCTCGCGCTTCTCATTGATGACCGCTACGGGCGAACTGAATACCGACAGCTTCTTCCCGATGAATGGCATACGATTCACACGAAAGACAAAGACGAGGCGCTTCGCCTCGTCCGAGAGTTTTGGAAAAACTTCGATTGATTGTCTTTGTAACTTTGAGACCCTTTACTGATCATCAGATGTAACGGTCGGAAAGGGCCAAAGAATGTGACCTTCTTCCTGAAGCATCGTTGTCATGCGACACGCCGTCGGCGTCTGTGCAAGACCGCCCAGTGCCGTCTCACGAAGCGCTACGGGCATCATGCGACCGATTGATCCCATTGCCTGAATGACTTCGTCAACAGGAATACGGCTCTCAATGCCGGCGAGCGCCATTTCAGCTGCCGCGATCGCATTGACTACACCTACGGCATTTCTTTTAATACATGGCACCTCGACCAGACTTGCAACAGGATCGCAGGATAGCCCCAACAAGTTTTTCAAAGCGATCGCCAATGCATGTGCCGATTGCGACGGTGTACCGCCTGCTGCCTCAACTAGCGCGGCTGCTGTCATTGCCGATGCGGAACCCACCTCAGCTTGGCATCCTCCCTCCGCACCCGAAATCGATGCTTGGTTTCCAATGAGGATACCGGTGCCGCCGGCAGTAATGAGAAAGTTGAGTTGCGCCCGACGGTCGAGATTCAGTCGATCGCGCATCGTCAACAGCGCTCCGGGTAAGACACCTGATGAACCTGCCGTCGGCGTGGCGCAGATAACGCCCATGGCGGCGTTCACTTCATTGATCGCTAGTGAATGAATCATTGCCTCTAGGTAATGGCTATCGCCAAATGGTGAGCCATTGGCACGAAAAGTCGCCAGACGTTTTGCATCACCTCCAGTCAAGCCTGAAAATGAAGTAACGCCTGCCATGCCTTTGGAAGCGGCGCTCTCCATAACGGAGAGATTTTTCTCCATTTTGCTAAGAACGATCTCTTCCGTGGTCTCATTCAAAACAATTTCAATATCTAGAAAATATCGTGACAGACTGATACCACTCAAATTGCAATTGTGGACAACCGTTGAAAAATTTTTCGGGTAAAGTTTCATTAGAGAAGCCTCCTTACTCTTGTTCGCCCATACTATCGATCGGAGCGCTGTCGGGCTCGCGCATAAGTTCCGTTAAAGAGATAATGGGTCCCAATTCGCTTATCAACCTGATTTCCGCCATCACCTTCTCGGGAATCGCTCCATCGGTCGAGATCGCCATTAACGCCTGCGAGCCTTCCTCCTTACGCGACACCTGCATATGGCTGACATTGATCGTATGATCAGCCAGAATGCGCGTAACCCTCGCAATCATCCCGGGACGATCACGATAAAAGAAGAGTACGGTCGGGTTGTCGAAGCTTACGCGAACCCTGAAGCCGTCGATCTCAGTGATATCGATCATACCTCCCCCGATTGAGCACGCCGTCATGCTCATTGATCGGTTGCCCGAATACATGACAACACGAGCCGTATTCGGATGGGCAACATTTCGATCTGATACCTTTATATTGACTTCCAGTCCCTCTTTTTCAGCAAGTTCATAGGCATAGCGTATGTCATCACTGTCCGTCGGGCGCCCGAGAAGTCCGCCGATCATCGCCAAATCCGTTCCATGACCGCGATACGTGTGACCAAAAGAGCCGTACAATGTTATATCGACTTCCTCCGGTTGCTCGCCAAAAATAAACCGAGCTGCCAAGCCAATTCTGACGGCTCCGGCGGTATGGGAACTGGACGGTCCAACCATCACGGGACCGATGATGTCAAACACACTCTGAAAATATGCCATTTAAGCCTCCTATAAAAAGTCAATCAAGAAAACACGGCAAGCCGTTAGTCAAGTAGAAATGTTGAATTCTGATCGAGAAATGCAAGTCGATTGTATCGTTTCTCCATACGCTCTTCAAGCCAGCGATCTGCAAAATCTGACGCCTCAGAACGCGTCTCCGATGATGCATAAAAGCGAAAAAGCTTCTTATGAGGTGCAGTGGCGATATGACGTAAAAGGGCTAAAGTGTCAGGAGACAATACCGTCAACTCTGCCTGAGTCTGTCGAAACTCCTCACGCTTACAGAGAAGTCCACCTTCTGAGAAGCTGAAGCGATACGGCACATTGACATAATCGTGACACCGCACACACGAATCGAGACATGGAGTCAGTCCGATCTCGACCATAAGCCTTAGCGTCGCCATGCGTGAAATAAAGACGGGATATTCAGAAATTGAAATTTCATAGACAGAATAAGCCCAAAGATCAAAAAGTGAACGATTCGGTTCATCGTGCCTCGCCACATCAGTAAACACTTCAGCGGCATGCGAGACGGCCGTCAAGCGTTCAAAATCTTTATAAAATGGATCAAAAGACTCAATAACATAAGCTGACCGGACGGAATAACGTCCCTGTTTTTCAGTCAAAACGAATTCGGATAGCGAAAATAGTTGTGTCGCCCCACGAATTTTGCTCTTCAAACGTTCGCTTGCGGGGGCTAAAGCCGTAATCAGTCCCAGCTCGGGCGTCAAAAGATGGAGAAGCTTATGTCGTTCCTTCCATGGGAATGATTTCATCACAAACGCCTTAGTGGTGATCACGCTCATCGCTCGAAATACCTGATTCTCTCAAATAGTGTGCGCGATTCTGCCAATCACGCCTGACTTTGACAAATAAAGAGAGATCAACATGCGCTTCCAAAAGGGTCTCGATTGCAGACCTTGCCGCGATGCCGATTGATTTTATCTTTGAACCGCCTTTACCGACGAGTATCTGCTTATGCGATTCTTTATTGCATAGGATGACGGCATCAATGGCGACAAATCGGTCATGATTTC
>JAAZMK010000051.1 GCA_012798865.1 Clostridiaceae bacterium
AATTGAGCGGATTCTGTTCAACGGCATCGTGGAGCGATCTGTTATCGATGTGGGTGTATATTTCAGTTGTTGCGACAGTTGAATGACCGAGAATCGCTTGTAGACTTCTGATGTCGACTTCTCCGTACTGGTACATAAGTGTCGCCGCTGTATGTCGCAATTTATGTGTGGAATAGCGTTGCGGATCGAGTTCTGCCTGCCGTATATATTTTTTTATGATGTTCTGGACGGCGCGATCCGTGATCCGTTTGCCAAGTCTTGATATAAACATCGCGTCGCGATCACTCGGAATCGGCTTGATGCGGTCGGGGAGATAGTCGCGTATCGCGGCAATACAGGCGCCGTTCAGATAGATCGTACGCTCTTTCCCGCCTTTCCCCAAGACAACGAGCGTATTTTCACGCCAGTCGGAAAGGTTGATGCCGCACAGTTCGGAGAGTCTCATGCCGCAATTGAGAAAGAGTGTCAGAATGCAGTAGTCGCGCGTTGAAAGCTTCGAGTCATCGTCGGAGGCGGCTTGCAACAATTCGCGGCTTTCGTCAAGCGATAAATAACGCGGAAGGCGCTTAAGCTGTTTCGGAAGTTCGAGATTCAGCGCGATATTCTCCTCTAAAACGTGTGCCTTCGTCGTCAGGTAATCAAAGAAGGTCCGTAGTGACGATGTTCGTCTCGCTCTAGTCGCGGGAGATGTCTTGCGCGTCGCAGCAAGCCATGTGATGTAAGAGTAGAGATCGGACAGCTGTAAAGAGCGCAGAAATGAGTCATCGACGATTGAAATATCGATCGAAGACCACTCTTCGTCCTCCGGTTGCAGTTTGCGATCGTCGGCAATGAGAAAGCGAAAGAATAGGACTAGATCGTAACGGTACTGGCGCACCGTACCGGCGGAGCGCTCAAGAATGGCTCTGATGTAACCGAGAAATTCTTCAAGCCTCTGAAACGTATCGATCGGTTGCTTGCGTTGACTTGCCATATTTTTAAACTACCTCGTTTCTATTTTAGCAAACTTACGGTGCAGGTCTAACCGGTAATTGTTATACTTGGCAGTAATACAATCATTATGAATAGCATGAGGTTTGAATAGATGAGAAAATTTCGTGTCGGCATTTTAGGCGCTACCGGTCATGTAGGACAACGCTTTGTTCTCTTGTTGCAAGATCACCCCTGGTTTGAGATTTCGCACCTGATCGCGTCACCGCGCTCGAAAGGTAAAGCGTACTCGGAAGCCGTCGGCGATGGGTGGCGACAAGATGAACCGATGCCCGAAGGAGTCAAAAAATGTATTGTACACGGAACGGACGAGACGGCGCTTCTGAAAGATTCGGTTGATTTCGTATTCAGTGCCGTCGATATGGAAAAGGACGCGCTGATCCAGTTGGAAGAAGCCATCGCGAAGGCTGAAATACCCGTCATATCGAATAATTCGGCGATGCGCTGGACGCCTGACGTCCCGCTGATCATGCCTGAGATCAATCCCGATCACACGCAACTCATCAAAGCGCAGAGAAAACGCCTCGGCACGAAACGCGGTTTTATCGTTGTCAAGCCGAACTGTTCAATCCAAAGTTTCGTGCCGGCTTTGACGCCGCTAAGGGAATTCGGGTTAGAGGAAGTGTTCGTTACGACGTACCAGGCCGTGTCAGGTGCGGGGAGACGTCTCTCCGATTGGCCCGAGATGCAGCACAATGTCATCCCTTTTATCAGCGGGGAAGAGGAGAAGAGCGAATGGGAACCCTTGAGGGTCTGGGGGAAACTCACTGAAGATCGAATTGAGCTGGCGAGAAAACCGCTTATTTCATCCCAGTGCTTTCGCGTGCCTGTCGAATTCGGGCACATGGCGGCCGTCTTTGTGCGCTTTCGCCAACCGATCGAATCGACGGACATCCTGATGCGCTGGCGCGATTTCTCCAGTGTAGTAGGGGAGGCGAACCTGCCATCCGCGCCGCGTCCCTTTCTGCGCTATTTCGAAGAAACCGATCGACCGCAACCGAAATACGATGTTTCTTCAAGAAAGGGGATGGGTATTTCCATTGGTCGCCTACGCGAGGACCCCATCTTTGATTACAAGTTCGTCTGCCTGTCTCACAATCTAGTGCGCGGTGCGGCAGGCGGTTCTATTCTTACGGCGGAATTGCTCGTCCATCAAGGATGGCTCACACAAACTAAATAGGATTTGAAGATGAAACTGACCCAGCTGTTACATGCACTTTCTGAAGCAGAAATACTCTACCTTCCTGAGGACACTGACGTATCCGGTGTCACATGCGATTCGCGTCAAGTCAAGCCGGGCTTTGTTTTCGTCGCTATTCCCGGCGCCCTGACCGACGGGCACCTTTACATCGAAGAGGCGATCAAAAGAGGAGCGGTGGCGATCGTCGTCGAGAGACCTCAATCTCTAGATAAAGTGGCTGAGATTATGGTTCCGATCGCGAGACGCGCTCTCGCCGAACTGTCTCGCCGCTTCTTTCATGATCCTGATCTCGACCTTTTTATGGTCGGTGTGACGGCGACGAACGGCAAGACGACAACGACATCAATGGTACAGCATGTTTTGCGGAGTTATGGCATCGAAACTGCCGTCATCGGTTCCGTAGCATATAGCTACGGCGATGTGCGCGTCAAATCGAACTTGACAACGCCCGAGAGCTCAGATCTTCATGCGATGCTTGCAGAGCAACGCGATGACGGCGTCAAGGTTGTCTCCATGGAGGTTTCCTCAATCGCCGAAGCTCAATATCGAGTTTACGGAATCGATTACGACATCGTCTGTTTTTTGAATATAACTCCCGATCATATGCCTGATCACGGCACATTTAAACAATACTATCTGGAGAAGCTGAAACTCGTTGAACGCGTATCGGAAGGCGTGCCGGTTATCTTAAATCGCGACGATCCGCGCGTCTACGAGGCGCGACATGTAACTCCCGGAGATGTCATTACAATCAGTATTGATCATCGCGACGTCACGATCACTGCTGATTCTCTTAATATGGCAGGTGGATATCCTTCATTTAACTACACTGTTTTAGAGCCATTTATGACACGTGAAGGGGAGAGGGAGACGGGGAGTTGGCAGGTTAACCTCAAAGTGGCTGGCAGGCATTCTGTCTACAACGCGATGGCTGCCATCACGATCTGCTCGTACTACGGGATAGAAGTAGAGGATGCCATTAGAGCCATAGAGAGTTTCACCGGCGTAGAAAGACGGCTTCAGATCATCTATGACGGCGACTTTACGATAATCGACGATCATATCAGCGACGAGGACAACACGCTCAAGATGCTCGAAGCGCTTGAGGTCATATCGGCAGGGAGACCTGTCCATATCGTTGTCGCGATTCGCGGCAACAGGGGCGTGCTCGTCAATCGCGAGGTTATTGCACAATTTGCTAAATTCCGTGACAAGATCAATTGGAAGACTTTCTACGTCACGTCGAGCGTCGATACGGCGCGTTCAAGAGATGTCGTGCATGACGATGAGCGCGAAGCAGTTCTGTCCGATTTAACGACTGCAGGGTATATATACACGTATGAGCCTAATTTGACGGAGTCAATTGCAGCCACGCTTCCCGTAGTCAAGCCTGGTGAAGTCTATGTGCTCGCAGGCTCCCACAATATGGACAAGGGGGCTCGCATCGCATTGAATTTCCTCGCCGAGAGTCGTCCCGATCTTGATCGGGAGAAAATTCTTGAACCGCTTGCGGATCGTCTGATGGGATAATGATCACATACAAAGATAAAGTGATAAACGCGGGATGTAATGATGAGCAAACCGTCTTCAAGCAAACGCAACTAATAGTGTTGCTAAAGTTGTCATTATCACCTTACATCCCGTGTTCAACGGAAGAGAAGAGGGTGATTTGCATTATAATGATCTGAAATTCGTCTGTGATCCATAAAATCGTACTTCGTAAAATACAAATTTTACGAAGTACGGAGAGGGTAAAATCGGTCGTTTTCATGGAAAATGGAAATCTGAATATGTAGATCGAATTTCTACACCATCTCCAGGTCAATGTAATGCCCCGACAGAAACTCTCTTACTCCAACGTAATTAATTCCGAAATCATCAGTCCAAGGTACAGGCTTACAGTATTTGAATTGATTGAAATATTTTTTCTGGACTTGAACGTATTTGGCGATATTATACGGATTAGTGAGCGATCCTACGCTTGAGGCGACAATTCTAATCACGTCGTCAAGCACTTCTTTTTCGTTCTTTATATTATTTCTCTCAAGGACATCCACATCCTGAATATAAGTATTTTCAAATAAATTCACTATATACGACGATTTTTCAGCAGGATCTTGTAAAGGTAAAGTCTCTCTGAATTAGCATATATCTTCCGAAAAATATTTTCCCTTTATGGAAAATATTTTCTCTGCAAGCAGACAGAATACTTGCACTTCTTATTTATTTTAATAAGCAAGGGGCTGTCTCAAAACCGCTCATTAAGAGCGATGATGAGATAGCCTCTCCTTTTGGGGATATGCTCTCGATTCAAACGCCAGATTTTTTCAATGTACAATTTTTTACAGTTAATATCGAATTTTTGGACTGCACGCTCCAAACCGGAGTGCAGTTTTTCAATTTATTTTGAAATATTGGATATGCGCCACCTGCCATTTTTTGGATTTTGCGCCGCTCGAAGTGTAGGGAATTTTGCAGTTAATATCGAATTTTTGGACTTTTCACCCGGTGCCAACACCCTAGATGTGTGGTTTTTCAACTTATAGCAGCGATTTTTCGATTTAAGTTGAAATTTTGCACAGCATAGGAGGCTAAGAATATTTGCGTCGTACGAGTACAGTTTTTCAATTTATTTCGGAAAATAGGACTTTAGGAGCTTGGTTTTCCATAAAGGAAAGAGGCTGTCTCGCCCCCGCTTACTTTTTAGCGGTTCTGAGGCAGCTCTAGAATACTATTTTGATTCGCCATCGCCCTTCTACTTGATATGTTTATTCAGGGTATAAAAAATTGCTTCAGCCTCTCCCAGTTGTCGTGAACCGAACAGATATTATTGATTGAAAATTACGGGTTGACGCCGCTATTCGGCGTCTCATCGACGTCGGCAGTGGTTGTCGTTCTACTTTTGTAGAGACTGTCTTCGCCGCTTATCTTTCGGAATTCGCTCATATCTTTAAACGGGTTGTAGATCACGAACAGAATAATCAGTAACAAAATCACCATCAGCGTTGTAAGGATGTTTCTCAAAGTCCGCTGTTGTCTCTCTTGTGCGAACTTTCGATTGATTTTACCGACTGTTGTATAGCCTTTCAATCGAAAGACGCGGTGTCCTGACTTGCGCTGACTATCGGCATTGAGTGCAGTATCTCGGCGATAAAAATTCGTAATTCTGGTCATCGTGTCGCTACGCCTATCGCTGTTTAACACGGGTGATCTCTGCTGTCTTACATGACCGCGATCATCAACAGCGCGCTCGGAACGCCCGCTCGCAATTGATTGTCGGTCGATCCGCATGTCGCCATCGTTGTGATCGTTTCTGTTGCCCTTTATGGCGGGAACTCTCTGACGACTTGGACGATTATTATGATTGTAATTTCTCGGTTCAGTCATGCTCTCTCCTAGCGAACAATATTTTAGCACAGATGACGACAGTTTCTTCGATTTTTACATTTATTGTAGAGTCGAGAGTCCTTTTGTGATGCCTGAAAACTTACCAAATATATTCTTATATATTTGTTGAACGTGAACATTTGTTTTGTTATGTTATACTTTATATGAAATCAATTAGATTTGCTGATACCTTTGGAGACTGATACGACTATGGCAAAGAAATATCCATTTACGAAGGCAAATGTTCAGGAAACGCAGGCGGCGGTATATAACTATATCGTTGAATATATTTCAGAGAATGCGTATTCTCCCTCGATCCGAGATATCTGTGTAGGCGTCGGTCTCAAGTCTACCTCTACTGTTCATAATCACTTGCGGAGATTATCTGAGGAAGGACTAATTCAATTTCATGAAGGCAAGCGCCGTACAATTCGTGTTCCTGCACTCGAAGGTGTCGATTCGCAAGAGATTCCGCTTGTCGGTACGGTGACTGCCGGGAAGCCTGTACTTGCGACGGAAAACATCGAACGCATGCTGCCTCTCCCCGTCAATGTGTGGTCGGCGACGGATGAGTTGTTCGCTTTGCGCGTCAAAGGTGACAGTATGGCAGACGCCGCCATCCTAGATGGCGATATCGTGATTGTCGAGAAACGCACAAGCGCTGAGCACGGCGAGATCGTCGTCGCTTTGCTTGACGATGAGGCGACAGTAAAATCGCTTAAGCGTGATCAACATGGCACCTATTATCTCCATCCTGAAAATGAGCTTTATGAAGATATTCCGCTTAATGATGGCGACGCTATCATTTTAGGCGTTGTGCGAGGTCTGCTCCGCACAGACGTATAGTCGCTACTTATCTATGATTTATCTCGCCTCAATAATGATGTGTATTTGATCATTCATCAGCTTTGTTACATGCTCGTCTGATGCGTCTCTCATTCTAATGATGACGATAGTTCGCTGCTACCGTGACGCGTGGAAAAGTAGTTCCTCTTCGTCCGCTTCCTCTTAACTCATCGTTAAAGATAAGGTGAAGCTCTTCAAACGGTCTCACGCAAACGATGGATGATTTAAACAGTAGCTGTTGTGTGCCACGCGATGAGACAACGATAGATTCTTGATCGAAACCGACGATTAGTCCTTCGATGATCGACTGGTCGAAGAGCTGGATGACGACATTAATCTTCTCTCGGCGACAGTGGTTGAGGAATGTCTCCTGTATGCGAAATGACTGTGATAACGGTGTTCTTTTCTGATTTGATTGATTGATTCTGCTATTCTGTTCCATTATTTGACCCCCCTTTTAATGAATGCAGTTTTCTATCTCCTATGAAAACTCCTAGTTAATCTACTTGAAGGCAGGTTCTACGAGAATTCAAGGGTGAGTCATTAAAGAATAATAAAAAAAAGTCACAATAATTTCGCTGTCAACGAAAAATGGCGTTACGAAGTTTCAAAAAGGAATAGAAATAAGTCATTTCGACGGCGGAGCCAAGTCTGCTGACGTTTGGCATAGCGTCGGGTCGATTGTGCTGTCAGCTCCCGCGCTTCAGTTTCAGTAAGATTCCCCTCAAGATGCATCACGGCTTCTTTGTAGCCGATTCCGCGAAAAGCGGGACAATCATGATAGCTTGGGTATGCTTCCATTAAATTGCGCGTTTCATTGAGAAGTCCCGCGTTATACATTGCCAAAACACGCGCGTTAATTTGCTCGTAGAGCGCCGTGCGCGGATGCCAATCAAGGTGAATGGGGATAAAATCAAACTGAGGTCCTCGCTCGCGCGAACGCCTGTTGAGTTCCGTCTTTGTCAATCCTGTTTGGCGATAAAGTTCGAAAAATCTTACGATGCGGCGCTTATCTACCGGTGCAATGACGGACGCCGCCTCAGGATCCAGTGTGTCGATGAGCTTCCATGATTCGCTGACGCCGCGCTCATCGATTTCTCGCTTGATGATTTCGCGGAGTGCCCGATCAGGTCGATGTCCGTGAAACTCAAGCCCGTCCAAAAGTGCGGATACATACTGAACGCTGCCGCCGCACACGATCGGCTTTCTGTTTTGTGACGACAAATCGCCAAGGAGGGATGTCGCTTCCTCAACATACATCGCGACGCTGTAAGATTCACACGCGTCTCGACAATCGAACAAATGGTGAGGGACCTCTTGGCGTTGCTGATGAGACGGTTTTGCCGTTCCGATATCAAAGCCGCGATAGATTTGCATCGCATCGGCGTTGATGATTTCACCGTTGATTTCATGTGCCAGGCGAAACGCCAACGACGATTTACCGGTCGCCGTCGGACCGGTGATGACGGGAATCGCCGCGGGACGCCGATTTACGAGCTCAAAGAGCTTCTCTTCGATCTCAAGGAAAGAGGATGAACGAAAGATAAAAGAATCATCCTTTGTATGTGACATCCCAACACTCTCCTTCTCGGCTTTCATGTGTATAGATCAATGAGTTGAATAGACGGCATCAGACAATTCTGCCGAATAATTTTTCGATTTTAGATTTAGACAGCTTGATGGCGACAGGGCGTCCATGAGGACAGTGATACGGATTTGTCAACGCTGTCAATCTCTCGAGAAGCAGTCTGATTTCATCTTCGCTCAGTCGGTCGTGCGCTTTGACGGCTGCTTTACAAGCGACAAGATGCAAGATTTCCGTGTCTTCAACTGTATTGCCCGTCCTGTGAGCATCTTCGAGGCAATCGAGGGCGGCACGAAGTGCGGCGGCAGGGTCAAAGGCGACGTCTTCAAAGCGGCTACCCGCTGGGACGGAACGCACGACGACGGATTGACCGCCGAAAGATTCATACTCAAAGCCGAGCGAACGAAAATGCTCTTCCTCTTCGGTCAGAAACGCCATTTCTTTATCCGTGACATGAACGCGTACGGGCACCAATAATAGTTGACCGGGCGATCTGCCGTCCATATTCTCCTCACGTCGTTGCAGCAATTCCTCGTACAAAATGCGCTCGTGTGCCGCATGTTGATCTACTAAGATAAAGGAATCATTTTCTTCAAGCAAAATATACGTGTGGAAAAGAACGCCGATGAGTCTCGCGTCGAGAAGCGAAAGGACGTCATCAGATTGAACGGGAGTCCTGTCGGTTCCGGAGGAATATGGCAAATCCTCAGAGGCAGTATGAATCGAACGAGAAGTCGGGAACTGCGTTTGCCGATAGGTACCTTCACGTCTCTTCTGCTTAGAAACAATTTCTAAA
>JAAZMK010000006.1 GCA_012798865.1 Clostridiaceae bacterium
GAGGCGGTAGCGTCTCGACGACTGTCCGCTATGGCAAAAAAGTCGAATCCCCTCTCGTCGGAAAAGGCGCTGCCGATATTCTCGTCGCTTTTGAGCAGATGGAGGCCGTGCGCACCGCTCCTGTCCTTAAAAAAGACGGTATCATCGTCGTCAATGACTACAAGATCATGCCTCTGCCCGTCGCATCGGGGGCGGCTGCATATCCGGACAATTACATCGAAGTGCTCTCAAAAGCGTTTCGCGTGATCGCCTTTAACGCAGGACAGGCGGCAATCGAACTTGGCAACGCGCGCGTCATGAACATCATCCTGTTGGGCGCGATGGTTGAAGCCTTCGATATGGGTAATCTCGATTGGGACAGCGCCCTCGTGAAACACGTGCCGCCGAAGTTTTTAGATATCAACCGCAAAGCGTTTGGGATGGGGCGCTCTATGGCTCGAAAAGAAAACGTATAACTGAAAGGATTCGAGATGACCGATCAAAACGTGAAACCATTAGTTTCAGATTTTTCTCTCGCCTATGGTCGCCAGCGATCCGCCATACGTGAATTGTTTGAGTATGGAAAACAAAAGGGTCGTGAAGTGGGCAGCGCGTCGATCTTCGATTTCAGCATCGGAAATCCGAGCGTTCCCCCGCCACCTCAGATTGATGAGGCTTTTTTCTCACTGTTAAAGGAGTGCGATCCCCTCACGCTGCACGGTTATACAAGTGCCCCCGGTGATCTCGAGGTCAGAAAAGCGATCGTTGGTCAAATCAATCGCGAATACGGGTGTACGTATGATGAAAAATCGATTTACGTCACGTGCGGCGCCGCGGCGGCGCTGTCGATCACGTTTCGCGCGCTGTCAATCACGGGTGAGAGAAATGAGTTCATCACCTTGGCCCCGTATTTTCCCGAGTACGTATGCTACGTCGAAGGACAAGGCTCAAAGCTCGTCGTCGTCCCGCCGAAGTTGCCCGATTTCGGCATTTCGCTTGAGGGAATCGAGACCGCCATCACGCCGGCGACGCGGGGAATCATTCTGAACTCGCCCAACAACCCGACAGGACGCATCTACAAGACGGAGGAGCTCGAAGCGCTCGCCGACCTCCTACACAAAAAAGCGCGTGACATCGGTCGCCCCATCTATATCGTCTCCGACGAGCCGTATCGCGAACTCGTCTATGACGGCTTGGTCACACCGTTCATACCGAATATCTACAAGAATACGATCGTCTGCTACTCGTACAGCAAGGCATTCTCCATGCCGGGAGAGCGCATCGGCTACGCGCTCGTCCACCCGGAAGCCGATGCAGCTCGCGACATCTGTGACGCCATCGCCGGCTCTGCGAGATCGCTCGGATACGTCTGCGCGCCGTCGTTGGTACAGCAAGTCGTCAGGCTCTGCGCCGACGTCAAACCCGACCTCGCCTCTTACGACCTCAATCGTCGAACGATGTACGAAGGCTTGATGGCGGTCGGATACAATTGCGTTAAGCCGGAAGGCGCTTTCTATATGTTCATTGAAGCGCCTGGAGGCGACGCACAAGCCTTCTCTGACTACGCGAGATTGAATTACAATCTCCTCATCGTGCCGTCTGACAGCTTCGAATGCCCCGGCTATCTCCGCGTGTCCTACTGTGTATCCTTAGAACGCATCAAGTCGTCGATGCCCTTATTCGACATGTGCCTGAAATCGTTCAAGCGCGAGATGAAGATGAAATAACGGACGAGCAAAAAGTCAATCAGAATTTCTATAGGCAAAAGTGCAAGTAATGTAACGGGGCTGTCTCAAAATCGCTCATTAAGAGCAATGATGAGACAACCTCCCTTTGGGTCGTGCTATTTACCCCGAAGTTCAAGCCGGTGGAATTTTTCAGTTAATATCGATTTTCTGGACTTTACGTCAATGCTCATGTACAGTTTTTCAGATAATTTCGCTATTCTGGACTCTACGTCGATGCCCATGTGCAGTTTTGCAGTTAATATCGATTTTCTGGACTTTGCGTTCTCGGTTTCCACAAAAGGAAAGAGGCTGTATCGATCACGCTACTATTTAGCGGTTTTGAGACAGCCCCAGTTAATCTAGGAAGTTGTTTGTATCGCTCAAAGCACGATACGGCTGAAGTGCAGCTCCCTCTCCTCAAACCAGGCGAACTCTTCGAAGCCGAGACTGTTCAGGTAAGCGATTGTTTCCATCACGTAGCGACCGTTCTGTTCGACGCGGTGGGCGTCCGATGCGACCGTCAGAAATCGCCCTCCAAGCTCACGGTATCTATTTAGAATAAGCGGATCCGGCATGGCGTCTTGCAACGTGTAGCCTTTATGCTTGATCAAGGCGCTGATCGTCCCTGTATTGATTTCAAGGACTTGCTCGTTCGCCCGCATTGTTCTGAAGAGTCTGTCGAACGAATCGGGGGCATGCCTGTACAGTATCTTCGACTTGACCTGCGGCGCATAGCGCGAGAAGAAATCGTAGTGCGCCACGATGCGAGAACATGAGAGCTCTCTCGCCGATTGCTCGATCATATCGACGATGCGCGGATAGAATTCCCCAAATGCTTCCGTATAGATCTCCTCCCTGTGAAAATAGGGATCCAGTCCGTCGTAGAAATGGACGGCGACGATCGTATAGTCAAAGGGATGTTGTTCATCCAACTCTCTCAATTGCGCGCCATTATCCGGCGTCCAGCCGAACTCCAACGACAAAAGAAATCCCGGCTTATCGCCCGCGTTTCGTTTCGACGGCATACGCCGACGATCGTAATACGTCTCAATATAAGAGGGAACGTCGACTTCCCACAGATTCTTCTCCGTCGCGAAGACATCAAGATCATGATGATCGGAAATAGCGAACCCATGCAATCCCCTTTCAATAGAAATTGCCTCAAGCTCTTCAAACGTCTGTTTCGCGTCAGGCGACCAGCCTGTCAAATGATTGTGCGTTTCAACAAATTTCATCCAATTATCCTTTTAGCTCGATCTCGCCGTGGAGGAACTTCTCCTTCAACTCCCAAAGTTCCTGCGAAAGATCGACGTAATATTCCTGAGGGTTCTCAAAACGTTTGATCGAGTCCCACAGCGTGCCGAGCTGCTCTTGGCAGTACACTCGAATTTCTTCTATGTCACGCGCCTGATAACATGATTTACCCTTAATGAAGATTGGCTGAAGCAGCGGTTCAGCTCTGAAGTTGTACAATGTTTTGCGCTTCCAAGTGTGCTCCGGGTCAAAAATCGTCAGAGGTTTCGACTCATCGATCGTCTCATGGACCAACGTGATCAGGTCGGCTTCAACGAAACCGGTCTCTTTGTTGTAGAGGCGGTAAACCTCCTTTTCACCGGGGTTCGTCACTTTCTCGGGGTTATCGGAGAGCTTCATGCGCGGTTCGGCGACGCCATTCTCCTCGACGAGAGAAAGCTTGTAGACACCGTTGAAGACGGGATCATCGCGCGAAGTTATCAGGCGCTCACCGACACCGAACGAGTCGATCTTCGCTCCCTGATGCAAAAGCCCCCGGATGAGCTGTTCATCGACAGAGCTGCTGACCGTAATGGAGCAATCCTCCATGCCCGCCTCATCAAGCATTTTACGCGCGTTGATCGACAGATAAGCAAGGTCCCCCGAATCGATACGAATCGCCTTTAAACGGCGGTCCATCGGCTCCAAAACTTCTTTCGCCACACGTATCGCGTTCGGCACGCCGCTTTTCAGCGTGTTATACGTATCGACTAGAAGTTGACAGTGATCGGGATACGCCAACGCATACGCTTTGAACGCCTCGTACTCCGTATCAAACGCCTGAACCCAGCTATGTGCCATCGTGCCCAATACGGGGATATTAAACAACTTGCCGGCAAGTGTGCAGGATGTCCCCCCAACTCCGGCGATATAGGCGGCACGGGCACCGAGTACCGACGCATCGACTCCCTGTGCGCGCCGTGCCCCGAACTCCATAATCTCGCGCCCTTGGGCGGCGCGCAGAATACGCGAGGATTTCGTGGCGATAAGGCTCTGGTGATTGACGGTCAGAAGAAGCATTGTCTCAATCAGCTGCGCTTGAATGATGGGACCTTTGACCTTGACGATCGGTTCACCGGGGAAGATCGGCGTCCCCTCCGGTATCGCCCATACATCGCAAGCGAACTCAAAATGGCGAAGGTAATCGATGAAATCATCATCAAACAGACCCAACCCCTTCAGATAGTCGAGATCTTCTTCCGAGAAACGAAGGTTCTCCAAATAATTGACAAGTTGCTCGACTCCCGCCATAATGGCGAATCCGCCTCGTTGCGGTACATTTCGAAAGAACATATCAAAAACGGCAGTCGTTTCTTTCATGCCCATCTTGAAATAGCCGTTCGACATAGTGAGTTCATAAAAATCTGTGAGCATCGACAAGTTAGATCGGTCACCCCGTTTATTTACCATACGCTCTCTCCTTCATCCTTTTACGCTAATAGGCATTTTATATTATTTCGATCGGTGGCAAGTTCGCGCCACTTACCATACGTTTAATCCTCATGAACAACGGCTATTCCATCGACGGAAGCGACGCCTTTTTCACTTCACGCCTTTCGTCTTCATACGGCCAACAGTCATCGCCGAATAACTCGGCGGCGAAATAGACGCGTTCCAAGACGAGCCCTTCCGCAGGCATCGTGGGACCTGCACACACTCTGTCGCGCGCTTCAATGATAGAAGCGAGTTCATGTACTGATATTTTACCCTGACCGATGTACACGAGCGTCCCCGCAATAATACGCGCCATATGATAGAGAAACCCGTCAGCCGTCATCGCGATCACCAACTCTTGAAACCCGTCGATTCGAATGTCATGAAGTGTTCTGACGAGACGCTTTGTCGGCGATCCCTGATCCATAAAAGAAGAAAAATCGTGCGTTCCAAGAAAATATTCGCTCGC
>JAAZMK010000052.1 GCA_012798865.1 Clostridiaceae bacterium
CAAACTCCAAACATTGCGCACGGCGTTCAGGAGCGTCCATGTCATCTGTTCCTAGATGTTTCTCTCGCAGATCACGGCAATTCAATTCGCCAAATTCTTCCTTAAAACGATCGAGAAAAAGCTGCACAACTTCTTTAGCAGGATCTCTCGAACCGCTCATATCTGTCCTTCCATATGTCCAGCTAAGCGCCGTGGCAGCTCCGAGAACAGCACCGCAGACGAGGTTGCGTTGAAGTCCGCCCCCCAGTCCCGTCAACGCGCGAACGTGCTCGCGCGGTGCATCGACGATACCGTTATCGACGAGAACGCGAAAGACGGTCTCGGCACAATTAAAGCCACCAGATACGAAATAATCACTTGCATTCGACATGCCATCACCTCAAAAACATACTATACATTTCAATATACCGATTCATCGGTCGTTGTCAATTTTATCTTGAGTCTCATGAACGAGCCAATCGTCAATTACCATCTTAAAAGTGGAAATACAGTCAAATAGTCAACAATGACAACTTTTTGCGGATATTTTACATCCAAAGTCCCCAAGCGACCCCACTTTTAGAAAATGTGTTTCGTAATCTATCATAGAGGCAGGAGGATGTCCATGCAAAGGGAACAGGATATGGCTGAACGCGTCTATGCCGCTAGGCGTGACCCGGACTTGACGGACGATTTCATCTACCAATACCTCCCCTTCATCAAAGCTGAGACAACTCGCTTCCTCAAGCGTGCTTGCGATGATCAGGATGATGAGCTGAGTATTGCGATGATCGCGTTTCATGATGCCATGAAAAACTATCACCGCGACCGAGGCGCTTTCATTCCCTACGCATCACTTGTGATAAGAAACAGGTTGACCGACTACGTTCGCAAAGAAGAACGACACAGAAGAGTGATCTCTCTCGAAGCTCCGCTCGATGAGAATCTCACACTTGGAGATACCATCGCCGTTGAGAGCCATGATCCTCTTCAAAGCGAAGAACTACAGACAACGATTGACGAAATAATGGAATTTAAAGAACAGCTCCGATCTTTTGATATCACGCTTGAAGAGCTCGTGGAGCAAACTCCGAAACAACAGCGAAGTCTCGACACCTGCAAAAAGGCTCTCGCTTATACGATCGAGAACCGCACGCTGTTACAGGGAATCGTCGAGACGGGAAGGCTGCCGTTAAAAGAAATCGCTGATGGCGCACAAGTGTCGCGCAAGACGCTTGAACGTCACCGCAAGTACTTGGTGGGAATATTTCTCATCTTCAGTAACGGTTACGCATACATGCGTGACCATCTGAATGACATGCTATTGCGATAGGGGTAAGCAATGAAGTACTTAGTGTTAGAAACTCATATAAAGTACGCCATCGTACTCGATGAGGAGGGGCGCTTTTTGAGGGTCGTCAACAACGCCTATACAGTCGGTCAAAAGATTGATAAGGTGACGATTTATCATGACTTCAAGAAAGCCCGGACATCGAGACAAGTATGGATTCAGCGCATATCGGTTGTCGCTGCCTGCCTGATCATTGCTTTCATCTCTTACTTTCAAATCTTTCTTCGCCCCGTTGCCGCCATGCGTCTGAGCGTCAACCCCGCTTTCCGCATTGAGTGGAACCGTCTTCAAAAAGTAACCGGCGTTCAAGCGGAAAATGCCGGTGCGATGATTATTCTCGAAAACTATTCTTGGAAACAAAAGAGTCCGACCACCGTCGTGCGGGAACTGATCGGGCTGTGCAACCTGAAAGGTTACCTCAAGGGTGAGAAGACAGTCACCATCAAAATGGAGCCGGGTGACAAGAATGCGACGAAGAAAGTCTGGGACGAGCTACAGACTAAATTGTCATTCCAATTGTCCTATATCGATCAGTTAACGCTGAAATTTGAAGACGACAGCCAACATGATCTTACGCCGCCAACATCTTCTCAGCCGGATGAGACAACGATGCCTACGTCCGCCGGGGATCCAAGCTCGACAACGCGTCCCTCTTCTAGCGCTACTCGTCCCGACGGTACGCCTATTGTCGACGATAGTGATTACGATGAAAGTGACTACGACGACAGCGACTACGACGACAACGGTTATAACGATGATGATGATGACGACGACAACGATGACATCGATGACATCGATGATGACGATGACAACAATGATGACGACGACGGCGACGACGATGACAGCGATTACAGCGACGATGACGATGACGGCGACGATGACAGCGATTACAGCGATGATGATGACGATGACGACGACGATGACAGCGATGATGACAGCGATTAAAGCGACGATAACAGCGTGTAGCCGCCTTCACGGCTGACAATTTCTACTTCAATTGAAAGGGGCTGATCAAAGAAGAATCAGTCCCTTCCGTATTCAAATGACGCTTTCAATCACATTAATAATTTTACTCACAAGACAATCCCAACTGCACGACGCAATCTTGTCAAAGGGAAAATCTCCCGTTCCGCCCTCAGTCTTCAGACGTTCAATTTGAAGACAGATTGCCTCGGCAAGCGATTCAATATATTCATGGCGTGCGGAGTCAACGATCTCATCGAGATTCTTCAAGGGCGGCAACTCAACCCAAGAGATGGCGGGATCTTCAACGAGTTCCCGCCCGAGCTGCTCTCTCAGCCCCGGCAACATGTTCGATACGAGATGAAGACCCGATGCCAATGCCTCTATAGCGATAAGCCCCATCCCCTCGTAGTAGCTGGGAAACACGAACAGATCACAACACCTCATATGATCGGCAAGGATGGCTTGTGACTCGACGTCAAAGAGATGAATCGTCGGATCATCGCCGCTCAGCTCCTTTATCCTGTCGAGAGTCTCTTGATCTTCTCTCCCTACGAGATCGAGCGTCACGTCGGGGTGGGTCTGTCGTACTATCCTATAAGCTGCGACAAGCTCGAACACGCCTTTTGAATCAGTTATCTTGCCCGCATAAAGAAGACGAAAAGGAGAAACGGGCACGCACTCTACGCTGTTCTTACCCGGACACGCATAAAAGACTTCCGGATCGTACGCTCCTCCCGTCACCACAATTTGCTCGCGGCTGACATCGAAGAGATCGTGAATGCTCTCGATATCCGATCCGCTCAAAGCGAGAACCTTTCGCACGTTCCTCAGACTGCCGACATGCTCTTCCGTCAAGATAGGATTGTGTCTCGCTTGCCTTATATCGGTCCCGTGTGAAATCGCGACGACGGGAATATCCGGGAAAACACTCAACACCAACGCACAAAGCATCCACAGGTGGTGACAGACGATCACGTCAGGATTAAATTCATCTTTGATCTCGATTAACTTGCTTGTAAACGCCTTTTTCCACTGCTCCATCATGTCGGGAGTCATCCGAGAATAAGCAGTCGAATCATAGGGCATTTCATCGCTCATTCCCGTAATGGGAAAGGGTAATTCGTCCGATTCAAAAAGAACCGGATAAATATAATCTAAACCTAAGTCGAATCGTCGATTATCGCCATTGAGCGCGTAAAGACCTGCCTGCTCCCAGCCTCTCTGCTTTTTAATCTCTCGAATGAGATTTTTGTAATACACACCGCTTCCCGTTCTGTTAGGGAGTTGCGCCAAACAATGTAAAATCTTCATATGGATTACACGAACCCTATCTTTCCTCAAAGAACTATACGGAATCGCTACCTAAGGCAAGAACACCGTGCAGCAATTACTATACAACAATACCATCTATTCTCCGGCATAGCGCCAATCGAGCTTTGAACCTCTCGTAATGCGGAAACTGTTTACGATGCAAATCAACGTCACGCCGACATCGGCAAAAATAGCAGCCCACATTCCACCGAGACCAAAGAAACTTAAGACGACAACGGCGGCTTTAAGACCCAGTGCAAGACTGATGTTCTCTATGGCGACCCTCTTCGTTTTTCGGCTAATCTCTAGCGCCTCCGGTATCGCTGAAAGCTCGTCGCGCATAAGCACCATATCGGCAGCTTCAACGGCGGCATCGCTGCCGATGGCTCCCATCGCGATGCCTACATCAGCAATGCTTAAGGCGGGAGCGTCATTGATCCCGTCCCCCACAAAAGCGACGCTCCTGTTGCGTCTCTTTGCAGCGATATCGTCTTCCAGATGTTTTAGCTTACATTGAGGGAGAAGCTCTCCTTCATAACGATCGATTCCCAAAGTCTGAGCTTGTCTTTTTACGACGGACTTTCGATCACCTGAGTACATGGCGAGCTTTTTCACGCCAAGGCTTTTCAATTTTCGCAAGACGGCAGGGGCTTCTTCCCGTACCTCGTCTTCAAAAAGAAAGCTTGCGAGGAGAACAACTTCGCGATCTCGCTC
>JAAZMK010000053.1 GCA_012798865.1 Clostridiaceae bacterium
GTACAAACGTCTCGAAACTGATTTTGTCGGCTTCTCTATGCTGACCCGAAGCAAGTTTGGAAATGTCTCCCAGCATGCTCTCCTCTTTCGCCAAAGCGATCGCATCCCCGAGAAGCTTTTCAATCTCCTTCATACGGTCATTGAACTGTCTGACGCGGAGTGTCTCGTCCGTATAGGCGGATTCGAGTTCAACTTGTGTTTCTCTCATAGCATCAACGACCGCCTTCGCTGTCTCTTCGTCCTGCCTAATCAAGTCTTTTGCTTCTGCGCTCAGACGCTCTAAATCGTGCTTATTCACTTGGCGAGCGCGCTCTTCTTCGTCGACTTGTTTGCGCAGCGCCGTACGCTCATCCGTACGCAGACGTTTCTCCCGGTAATCGTTCTCCGTGACGAATTTCGCCTCTTCGAGCGCCTCGCGGAAATCCTTTTCTCGATCGACACAAGTTTCTTCCGCATTTTTCAAGCTTGCTTGATTCGATTGATGCGCCGCCTTCACCGCCGAGAACTGTTCGCTCGCGTTCCTTTCAGCCTCGGTTGCACCTTTGAATTCTTCGTTCAGCTCTTCAAATACCCTCGACTTATTCAGGAATTCCTCTTGTACTTCGTCAAAAGAGCGCCCTGAAACACGCTCTTTCAATTCCTTCAGCCTAGCCTGCAATTCCGCCAGCTCAAGGCGTTTCCTCTCTCGTTCCTCCTGCAATGCTCCAAGCTTTGTCTTGTTGTCGCTCAACGCGTCGCGCTGAGTCTTCAATTCATTCGCCAGTTCAGCGCGACGATCGACTCGCCCCTTTGCAGATTGCACAGCTTGATCGGCAAGAGCCCGCTCCGACGACAAAAAGGCATTGACCGTTAAAACATGCTCATCGAAAATCTTCAACTCGGTCTCGATCGCGCCGAATTCATCAACGTTCTCAACGTGTCGTGCGGGCACTTTCGAATCGAAGGACAACCCGCTCCGCCGTTCAACTATCTCCGTCAACACGACGATCTCAGAAGAGAAATGGTCGAGCGTCGACTTTGCGACCGCCATCCCCTTTTGCAAAGCGGCGCTTGCGCGGTCAAAATGCTCACGTTTTTCATCCGCAACCTTTTGGAGGCGTTCGACGGTCGCTTCGTCAAGCGCTTTTTCCGGCAGTGTCGCCTTCATCGGGTGTTCTGTCGATCCGCAGACGGGGCAAGGGTCGCCGTCCTTCAAACTCGATGCCAGGTAACCGGCGCGTTCATGAAAAAGCATCTCCGTCGCCGTTTGCGCCTCCTGACTCGCATGCTTCCAGGCGAGATGCAACTCATCGAACCGCTTCCTGTCATCGAGTATCTTCTCGGTGTCTTTCCGCAGGTCGGAGAGCGTTTCACGCATTGCAGTCATCTGGGCGACATCGCTCTCAACGTCACGAAAGCGCGTTTGCGCCGCATGCCATTCTTTCTCCGCATCCGCCAAAGCATCCATCTCGGTGATGACATCTTCAATCGTTTTTTCCAACGTTTCGCCCCGTTTAAGGTGTTGTTGATAGGCGGTTTCGAGTTGTTCCAAAGTGATCTTCGCTTTCTTGGAAGCTTCTTCGATCGGCGTCATGGACTTGAGGATTCCCAGCTCATCGGCAAGTCTGCTTATCGCGGGAGGCAGTTCTTGACGTTCCTGATCGCGCTCTTTTACTTTCATCAAGCGCTCGCCTGCCTTTTCTTTCTCCGTCGTCGCCTTCTTCAAAGCCTCGGTCGATTGCTTGACTTTCTCCCGTACATCTGCGACCGCCTTCTCCGCAATCTGCCACGCATTCCAAGCGGGATCGACGACGCGGGCAGCTCGCTCATCATCGTCGAGACGTTGCTTGAGACCACGATAAGCTTCTTCGGTCGCTTCGAGTTTCTCACGCATGGCAAGCGCTTTTTCGTACGCGTCGATCGTCTCGTTATCCCTGCGAATCTTCTCAAGCGCGATCTCCCTTCGGCGCAGTTTCGCCTGCGCGTCGGTTCGATCACGATCGAGCTTTCGGAGTACCGATTCCATCTCTTTGCCTATGCGTTTGAGTTCGCTGGAAAAATCCTCGATCACCCACAATGAGCGCGACTCAAGAATCTCGTCGCGCCTGTTCGCCGCGTCTTCTTCACTGTCCGGCAGTTGAAGACCTCCCAATTCGTGAAACAATTTGTCCTCGCACCTCTCGCGCTCGTTCTTCGCGTCTTTCCACTTTTCCGTAATGAGCGTCTGTATGCATTCGTACAATCCCGTATCGAAGAGTCTTCTGAAAATCTCCGATCGATCGCTGCTGCTCGTCCCGATCAGCTCGTAAAATTCACCCTGAGCGATCATGGCGACTTGGCGGAACTGACTCTTATCGAGCCCGAGAAGTTCTTTCATCTCCTCTTCGACTGCTCTGACCATCGTGACCGCGTGTCCGTCCGGATAGGTGAGCTCGACCTCCGCCGCCTTGGTCGTCATACCCTGCCCTCGTTGCTTCGGTCTTGCATAGCTCGGGCTTCGCTTGATCTTATATGTCTCCCCGCGGAGAAGAAATTCAAGTTCAACGAATGTCTCGACATCGCTATCGGCAAAGTCGCTTCGCAGCTTGTCGTGACCGCGTGTCATGCCGCTCGTATCGTTGTAAAGAGCAAACATGATCGCATCGAAAATGAGCGTCTTGCCTGAGCCCGTATTGCCCGTTATGAGAAAGAGTCCCTCTTCAAGGCGGTCGAATGCAATCGTCGTCTCTTTCGCATAAGAACCGAAAGCACTCATCGTCAATCTAACCGGTCTCATGCTTCACCTCCCCCGACGATATCCTCAGCTTGAGCCGTCACCTCCCTCACAACGCGCAACTGTTCCTCCGTCAGCGGTCGATGCAATTGGCGCTCAAAAAACTCGGCGAACAGATCGACCGGACTCTTCTTCACCAAGTCCGAGCCCGCAATGAGCGTCTCCGATTCAGAAGAATCGCCCCGCTCCCGCTGAAACAACAGACGCATGACGTTTGGATAGACATCGCGAAGACGACTCATGGGGTCGATGACGGGACCCGAATCTGTCAACGTAACTTCGAGATAATCGAGTCGGGCATTGTCACCAAGACTTTTTAAGCTTACTCCCTGCTCAAGTAATTCCGACAGCGTCCCGCTGATGCGGCGCATGTTGCGCCTTCTCTTGAGCGGCTCTTGCCTGACGGTGACGGAACCGTCCGCCATCATGTCGACGATGAGGGCGCCTTTTACGTGGTTAACTTCGGAAAACGAATACGGGAGAGGCGACCCGGAATAATAGACGTTGTGAATACCGACTTGTTGCATGCCGTGCAGATGCCCGAGGGCGACGTAATCGAACGCGGAAAAGAGAGAGACATCGACTTCATCTGCCGTGCCGACTTGAAGCGTTTCCGACTCCGTTCGTATGGGCGTGAAGCCGCGTGCGACGACAAATTGATGGGCGACGAGAACTTGTCGCCCTTTGCCGCGCGTCACACGCGTAAGCGCCGCCTCGATCGCCTCTTCGACGGTCTTGATCTCTCGTTCAGGGAAAAAACGCCTCACATGACCTGCTCGTATGAACGGCAAAAGATGGAATGTCACCCACCCTCCGTCATCGCCTCTCACTTCAACAGAAGGAACCGTCCCGTTGAAGACGCCGACGATGTGAATGTTGTGTTTTGTGAAGAGAGAGCTGACGTGCGACAGACGCTCTCCCGAGTCGTGATTCCCTGCGATCATGAGGATCGGCACGGACAATTCCAATAAATGTGTAAGAAGTCGCTCGTAGAGATTCATCGCCTCGACCGACGGTATCGCTTTGTCATACACATCACCGGCGATGACGATCGCTTGCGGTCGCTCGCGCTTGCATAAATCGATGATCGAGTCGAGCACGACCGCTTGGTCTTCTGCCATAGGAAACTCATGAACTCGCTTCCCGAGGTGTAAATCGGACACGTGAATAAAACGCAATGCTCAGCCCTCCGTTCCGAGAAATTCCAACAGCGCAGGCAATTCTCTGTACGCCTGCTCATAGCCTAACTGATACTGCTCCAACAGTTTGCTCTCTTCGCGCTCCATCATCGTGACATCGAGTGCCGTCGGATAGAAAACATACGCTCTGCCCTGACGCTCAAGCTCTTCAATCCGTTCAAGCGTCACGTTGTACCTGATGTGCCTCGTCATCAGCGCCTCTCCCTCAATCGGTCGATGCTTAAACAAGGCATCTAAAATCTTTGGTCCGGGAGGAGGACTCAGGCGGAAACCGCGCTCCCGCGTCAAGACGAACACAAAACGCTCGTACCCATCCTCGATGGCGGGATCAAGCGCGATCCCCGAACCGAGACCACCGTCGACGTAATCTTCGCCATCAATCGTCGTTACGGGCATCAGGAACGGCATCGTTGACGACGCCCGCACGCGCAGAATCAAGTCGTCGAACGTCAGAATGTCTTTTCGATGCCAGTAAACGACCTCGCCGCGATCGCGATTAAAAGCGCCGATCACACATTCCGCGTCATTTCGAGAGAATGCGTCAAAGTCGTAGGGTATCGCTCCGCCGGGTCTCGGCGCTTCGGAATAAATATATTCGGAGTTAAAAAAACCCTCGCCCTTCAACCATGATTTAAGATCGCCGAACGAAGGATCCGACACAAATTCAGTAAAACTCCTCTTCGTTCTCTTGATATCGCGCGAGAGATAGTTGACGGTCAGCGACGAACCCGCTGAAATACCGGCGACGTAATTGAAGTATATCTTCTGTTCGAGAAGCATCGCGACAAACCCCGACGTGTAACTGGCGCGCATGCCCCCGCCCTCAAAGATCAAGGCAGTATCATGAATATTACTGACTAACGGTTGATTCTGTCCCATGGTTCATTAACGCTCATTTCTTAAGCCGCTAAGCGACCCAATCGTCGTGTTCTCCGAAGATTACCGCGTTCGCCTGCTACGTCCAAATGATAGAAAATCTGCATAAGATTCTCGCTGACGATGCCGCGTTTGCTCTGTATGTTCTCCTATGATAACGCGAATACGGACTTACGACCTTACACATGTCGATAAAAATACGCAGCAATCAATAAGCATCTCGATTGTGGATATGCGAGGTCAATCTTTCATCTTTCCGGAGTTCCGCCACTCGACCATCCAGTCGCCCGTCTCGCCATCCCATGGAAGTGCGACTCGGCGTTCGGCACCGTGCCGGAGGCGAACGAGCCGAACGAAACGCACAAAAGGAATCCCGTAACCGAATGCCGTGCGCCAGATCGCGTACGTGCGCGTAAACGATGCCGAGATAGAGAGTCTGCCCCGATCACGATGGAGCACGTAGATACCGAAAAGGCGCTTCCCAATCGTCGTACCCGTCCACGCGATCGAGAAAACCTCGTACAAACATGCGATAAAGACGGCGATCGTGAGATCGCACAGCACCAAGCCAAGATTCTTATTTGCTGAACCGCCGGTCAGCAAACGTTCAGCGGCACACCATAAAACGAGCGCCATCAAACAATCGACCAATCGCGCACAACCTCGTCGTGCGAGCCCCGGGTTGACTCTCTCGTTCTCTCGACGGCACATGACGATAGTATACGCATACCTTTTGGGCACCTGTATTCACTTGTCTTGATTTCTCACGTCGCGATCCGTCAATTTGCCCTGAGATTCTACTCTGTGTATTTCTTAATGATATGATTTAATGAATGCGGAACAACGGGAGACGCAACCAATAAGACTTGGCGACTCTCTTTCGACCGTTATACCGGATTTATGCTGAGGTTGCTAAAAAGAATTGTGTGAAAGAAGTCAGACATGACCGTCACGAGACAGATAAAACTCACTAGCTCTGACAATTCTTTTCCGCGACGGAAAACCGGCGCGGAAAAGTCTGTGCGTAGAATATCCATGTTGCGCCTCGCGCTTCTCTTGCTGACGGCTTTTTGCATAGTGCTCACATCAAGCTGTACTCCGACCGACACACCCACACCGTCAGATTCAGGTGATACGACCTCGCCATCCGCATCAAACGGTACGGATCCGTCGAACGGTCCGCCCGCGCCCGACATGAGCAAGATCAAAGTCCCGGGTATTCTGCCCGACGATGAGCTCCTCATCGATATCGACGTGATGGACCTCGTTTTTTACAGTCAATTCACCCAGAGAAAGAAGTTCGAATTCGTCTTCGTCTCTTCCAAACCCGTGAAGGCGGATGATCTCATCGTCGAATTGAGCGGCACAGCGGTGGAGAGTTATGTGCCGAAAATGCAGCTAATCGAAATCATCGAAAAAGATAACGGATTTCCCTACCATCTCTTTCAGACTTATCAGGGGATGGACTGGAATGAATACAGCCGTCAATACAATCTATATCTTGACTATTTCGAGAGCTGGAATTACTCTCTCCTTCCCGAAAAAAGAGCATTTGAAGAATTCGACAATAAGGATTACCCCGCTTATTTGAAATTCATTGAGAACGGACCTCCAACGTACCACCAATATTTCGCCTACGTGGACTTGAAACCGCTGTTCGAAGGCGACAGAACGGGAAGCGTCGAATTTAACCGGATGACCGTCCGTTTCGGCGATAAAACATATCGCTTCGACGTTCGCGTCAAGATCGACTACGACCGAGAGCCACCTCAATCATTGTCGAAGTACGGCTCTTTCTTGTTGCGTGAGACGATTCTCGAGCCCTTTGCATTGGCGTACAGCGAGGACGGCGCGTTCTTGTCAGGCTATGCCGATATGATGATTGACAGTACGAAGGTGCCGCCGCTGATCGAATATGACATTTTTGGTGAGAGATATGAGATGTCTCCTCTCTTACGACTGCACATGAAAGATGTCCAACTGATTGACAACGAGGCGGCGACCTTGCGTGGCATCCGTCTCAACGATGTTTCCCTCTATTATTCCAGTGACGGGAGACGGTGCGCTTGGCGATACGATCGAGACGTCTTTTATGACGGGTTGAAAAGCAACTACTGGAATCTTCAAGGATCCGCATCGCAACAAGTAGGGCTGTATTTAAGCGGGCATTCGAGGAAGAGATTTCATTTTGACATCATGGATCCGCGTTATCAAGGGAAATCGGCTTTTATCGCGAAGTATTACGCGACGATTTACTACGACGAAATAGACCCGGAAACGTCTTTTTTAGTCGAGGATTTATACGATTACTGCGAAATTAACGTCATGACGCGGCGCAATGTTCACGAAATCGTCGCGGAACGACTCGACGGCATAGACGTCAAGGCACGGTATTTCAGCGACCTGTACACCGGTTCACGCGGAGACTCGCGATAGTCAGAGAAGAAGACATGAAGGTGCCGAAACGAAAAAACATACGACACATCGCCTTGAGCGCGATGAAAGGGCGTAAAAATGACACGAAACTGTTGCTTTTCGTGATCATCCTCGTGTTCCTGTTTATTTCGTTGTCGCAAATACTCCTCGCCTCCATCGCCAAGACGGATCACTTGCGCCGCACCAACTTGTACGGCACGTGGCAGGTCATGTATCACGGCGCCTCGGAAGAAAAAACAAATGCCCTCCGAGAGAAGATGACGGGCATATCGCTCTCCGTCTTGCCGATTGCCGGCTACACACAAGACAACCAACTGATCGCTTCATTCGATGACAAGACGATGGAGTTGGGCAATTTTAAACTCAAGGATGGTCATCTTCCTGAAACGCCCGACGAAATTGCGCTTGTTGGCTCCGGCGATGATGCAAACCGTGCGATCGGTTCGACGGTGACGATAAAGTATTTATCCGATCACACGCTCAAACATTATACGTCTTCGGAATCGATCCTCGATCAATACGCTCCGCTTTATCAGTATCTCCCCCTCAACGATCTGCGCATCGTGCGGGAATTCGAACGATGGTGGGCAGAGAAAGGCGGCAGTATCATAAAAGGAGTCGCAGGATATGAAACGTATCCGCGCAACCTTTCGGAGTGTACTGCACTGCAATACAGAGCTCTCTTCGCACAATGGATGCGCCGGGTGAGCGTCCCCGGTTCGCTTACAGGGGGCTACTGGACTGAACAGTTCGGCAAGACGACGACTTCAAACGATCTTATAGGGTACGAAGGAACCACCATTACCATACAACGACTCATGAGGGAGGTTTCCTATTACGGCGAAGAGTTTGGCGGTTACGATAGCAATGGACTCGAAGGATACGCGAAACCTTGGTTCACAAAAGTCCAGTTCAGCAAGGAATACAAAGTAACGGGATTGATCGAACCTTACGAGGAGCGTTGGGATACGGAGGGTTTCGAAATGCCTTCCGCGTTCGTGACGCCCGAAGAATGTCAATTTATCCATAACGCCATGGACGCTCCGAGAGAGAAGTTTATAGAACTTCCCCCCTACGAACCGCAATCGATCGTGCTTTTTGCGGGATCGCCCAAGATGGCGTCGTCGCTGTATGAGCAAGGCTTACCCGTCTACGAAGACGGACTCACAAAGCGTTTCAAAATATCGAAACTGCAGAAGGGCTTTGGAAAGTACGGCGGCTACATCACCGGACTTGATCGCGAGGGCAATGAAGTCAGCCTGCCGTACGAAGGTGAAGGGGGACTGTTAAAGGTCGAACACCCATATCAATTATACACAACAGTCGAACAATTGCGGACGGGAACGTTTTCATACGAATCAGTTTTCCCTATGCCCATCCCGACACTCAGCGCGGACAAAGCGTACGAAACGAATGAAGAACCGTACCGCATCAACCGCTTCGCCTACCCGCCCGATACGGATGTCGCCGTTCAGCTTCAGACTGTCATGTCCTTGAGCCTGAGCGCCGTCAGCTTCTGCGCCGTCTTTCTGATCTCCTTAACGCAATTGAGGCGCCGATCAAAACGCGTCGCGCTCATGCGCGCCATCGGCGCGAGCAAAGGGCAGACGGTTAAGCTTCTCGCATGGGAGACATGGTATCAGCTCGCCTTCGGCGTTCCGCTCGGGTTATTGATTGGCTTCATCCTCAGCTTCATCGCAGTGAAAATCTTCGGAGCATCATATTCCGTCGGCATGGTCTTCAGTATCGACGTCGGCGCGCTTATCTTGGGCATCCTCGGGGGCGTCATCTCTGTCCTCGTCTCCATGGCTCTCTCCGGTCTTTACGCCATGCAAATTCCGCTCATCAGCGGAGCGGAGAAAGCTCCGAAGAGAATCTGTGAGAAGCCCCGTGCAAAACTCAGGAAAAGAAAGAAAATGACGCGTCTGTCGCTCGTGAGACGGGAATTATCCTTCAATCGCGGACGAAGCTTGGCGGCATTCGCTCTTTCATTCCTCTTGATTCTGAGTACGATCCTCGCTGTCTTTCTTGGATCCAACGCCTTTTCTCGTTGGCGCGAGACAGTCTATCTGCCGGACAAACCCGATTATATCGTCCGCGTTCCGTACCGCGTGAACAAGCCTTTCCTCGAAGAGATCATGGAGGAAATCGGCTCTATAACGGACATCAATCGCGTCATCCCCTATCATACCGGCGAGAACTTGTCTCTCGTGTGTGAAGAGCTCCTGCCAAAAAGCTCACGCCTGACACTCGAATATGAGAAAAACGCTCCCGGTCAGCCGGGATCCTCTTTCAGCCTGACGGGCGGGTACAAAGAAGCACTTAACTACCACGATGAGTATCTCTTCCGCGAACAGGGAATGGACGAATACTATGATCCCGATCAGAACGACGGTTCCGGCTCGCGCAAATGGGAAGACGTAACGAGCGTTTTCGTCGATCTCCTCTGCTTCGATTTCGATCTCTATCCGACCGCTAAAGACCTTCTGGAGAAAGCTCTCGCTGAAGGAGATGTCGATTGGGAACGGCTCGCAAAAGGCGAGACGTGTATTGTACTGAGTCCGCTCTACGACGACGACTTGCAAACGAGTACAAACAGAAATGATCGACATCTCTTCTATCGCGACGACGGCGTCGACGTGGGCGATGTGTTCAGGCTGAAAGGACACACGCAGAACTTGGGTATGGATGGCGATCTGAGCATTACAACAAAGGAAAATGTGGTGGAAGTCTCAGGGATTATTCACTACTTCCCGGATCGCGGATTCTGGCCGCTCAGTAACGAGCCGAAGCGCTTGACAATCATCAGCGGAGAACCCCTTTTAAAGTCGCTCTATCACCTCAGCGGTAAAAGGATGGACGCATATCAGTCCTCACTCTTTGAGATCATGTCGCAACTCTTCCAACCCGACTGCATGGGAAAATCGTATTTTTGTCTCTTCGCGGATCCTAAAGCGGAAGGCGGCATGCTCGATATCTCCGTCCACCAGTGGGCGGAGAGCCACGGCTTCCATGTCACGGACTACCGCATGGCAAACCGAGCGCTCTACACGGACGCCCAAAGTTCCATGCTGATGACCGTGTTACTGGCTGCCGGAGTCATCTTCATCACGCTTGCGATCCTCATCAATACGAACCAATCGACCGTTGACGCGAACAAAAAACGTACGGGTATACTCCAAGCAATCGGACTGACGAAACAAGATTTTCTCGTGATGCAAGTCCATAAGGCGCTGCCCTCCGCGCTCATCGCGCTTCTGTTGTCGCACGGTATCGTCGCGGGCGTGCTCGTCATCATCTCGGTCTTCTTCAAGGGCGTTTCACCCCGTGTGCTCATCCCGCATATGGCGGAAACGTATTTCTGGCAGTACCCTTGGACGATTCACGCGGCGCTTTGCATCTTGTTCGTCGTCCTTTCGGTCGTGATCGCGGTCAATCCGATGCGAAAAGTCGCTTCAGAGTCTGCCATCGACAACATCCGCGATTGATCAGCGTCTATCGCGTCGATTTCCTTACGAAGCTTTGCTGGAGTTGCGTTACAACACATAAGACCCTCCATTTCATGAGAATAGCCTCATATGGTAAAATGCAAGCACTTGCACCGCATGCCCGGAGCTCGTTTTTGTGAGCCCAAAGTCAGACTATAGTAATGATCTGACAACTAGCGGGCAAGACTAAAACATGATGGACCTTAGCGTATGAAACGAACAAATTATTGCGGTCTTTTTTCTGAACGAGATGTCGGGAAACGGACGACAGCTTGCGGGTGGGTAGAGACGAAACGCGACATGGGCGGCGTCATCTTCATCGATCTCGTCGACCGGGAGGGCGTGCTTCAAATCGTCTTCAACCCCGCCTACACATCGCCTGAAGCGTTCGCTCTCGCCGAGCGTGTACGAAATCAGTCAACACTGATGGTAGAAGGCGAGATGTTCCTCCGCGACGAAGAAACGGTCAACACGAAAATCGACACGGGTACCGTCGAACTGCGTGTAACGCATGCCGTACTTCTTTCAGCATGCGGCGATCTTCCGTTCAATCCCGCCGAGGCCGACGATGTCCGAGAGGACCTTCGTCTCAAGTATCGTTACCTCGATTTAAGGCGCAAGCGTCTGCGCGATAACATTCGCTTCCGACATCGCGTCACATCGTCGATTCGCCGGTTCATGGACGATGAGGGTTTCATTGACGTGGAAACGCCTATCCTGACGAAGAGCACGCCGGAGGGCGCGCGCGATTACCTCGTGCCCAGCCGCATTCACCCCGGATCTTTTTACGCATTGCCTCAGTCACCGCAACTCTTCAAGCAGCTCCTCATGGTCTCGGGCTTCGATCGGTACTACCAGATCGCCCGCTGTTTCCGCGATGAGGACTTGCGCGCTGACAGGCAGCCGGAATTTACCCAGCTCGACCTCGAGATGTCGTTTGTCGAGATGGAGGACGTCCTCACGCTGTTGGAGAACTTGCTCCGTCACGTCATGCTCGACGTCAAGGGCATCCGCTATGCCGATCCGTTCCCGCGTTTCACATGGGCGGAAGCCATGGATCGTTACGGCAGCGACAAGCCCGATTTGCGCTTCGATTTGCCGATTGTCGATATAACCGACCTTAAGGCGGTCTCCGAGTTTTCCGTGTTCAGCAAAGTCGTCGAGGCGGGCGGAGTCGTTCGCGCCATAACCTTGCCGGGACAGTACGATTTGACGCGTTCGACGATCAACGAACTGACCGATTTTGCAATCTCTGAAGGTGCCGGCGGCATGGCGTGGATCGCGTGGAGACCCTCCGGCGAGATTTATTCCATCTTGACGAAATACATCGAAGAACAGAATCTGCTCGAACTATTGCGGCGCGTCGGCGCCGAACCTGGCGACTTCGTTCTGTTCTCGGCAGATAAACTCGACATCGTCAGGCGCGTGACGGGCGCGCTCCGCCTGAGGCTCGGCGACATGTTGGGACTTCGCGACCCCGACAAGTTCGCTTTCGCCATCGTGACCGACTTCCCTATGTTTGAATATAACGAAGAGGAAGATCGGTACACGGCGCAGCACCACCCCTTTACGATGCCGTTTGAGGAGGATTTTGACTACCTGTTGACGGATCCGCTACGTGTGCGCTCACAGGCGTACGACTTCGTCCTGAACGGGACGGAACTCGGATCGGGCAGCATCCGTATCCACCGAAGCGACATTCAAACGCGCGTTTTCCAAGCGCTCGGTCTCAGCGATCAAGAGATTGGGGAACGATTCGGCTTTATTATTAATGCGTTTAAATACGGCGCTCCTCCGCACGGCGGATTCGCTTTCGGCTTGGATCGGCTCGTCATGATCCTCGCAGGCGAGCAGTCGCTGCGCGATGTCATCGCCTTTCCGAAGATAAGAGA
The DNA here is from genome assembly GCA_012798865.1 of Clostridiaceae bacterium. Classification (GTDB taxonomy): domain Bacteria; phylum Bacillota; class Clostridia; order Saccharofermentanales; family DTU023; genus UBA4923. Next base: position 12,644 of record JAAZMK010000053.1, read on the forward strand.
TGCCTCGTGCCCCATGACGGACGCACCCTCGACAGTCGACGAAGTGCAGCTCGACGAGCTCTCCATTTGTCTCGCCGACGCCATTCGTCCCGAGCGCGATCGCGCCATCACAAAGGAGAACAAACGCCGCGCGGAACTCAACATCAAGCGTTTAGCGGAAGAATCGCGCCTCCAAATCTCGCAGAAAGACGAAGCCGGTATGCAGGACAGCTTGCTGGAACTCATCTCTTTTGCGGACGCGCTTCATGAGGTCGACACAGACGGCGTGGAACCGACCTATAGCCCCTCTGAATCACATGACGTTTGGCTAACGGAGCGAGATGACCGCGCGCTGACGGCAGAAGATGCGCTTGCCAACGCACCGGAATCGCGTCAGCAGTTTTTCTTCGTCCCGCCGGTCGTCGAGTGAGAGGAGAGCGAGAATGGATTATCAATCAATGCAATTACAA
>JAAZMK010000054.1 GCA_012798865.1 Clostridiaceae bacterium
AGAAGAAACTGACGTGGGTGATTCTTTATTTCTCAGCGGGAAATGAAGTCAAATCGCGAATCACTTCAGAGGCGAGGAGAAACCCGGCGACAGGCGGGACGAAGGGGACGCTCCCGATGGTTCTGTTGTCAATCCCGATCGGCGTGATGGGCGGTTCTTCGGAAAAGACGACTTTGACGTGTTCAATATCTCTCTTCCGCAATTCGCGTCTCACAATCCGAGCGAGCGGGTCGGTGTGTGTTTCTGACAGGTCGGCGATTTTCAAACGCGTCGGGTCGAGTCGATTGCCCGTGCCCATGGCGGCGATGATGGGGGTCTCATGCGTCAACGCAGTGGCGATCAGGGCGATTTTCGCCGAAAGTGAATCGATGGCGTCGATGACGTAGTCGATCGGAGCGAAACGACGAAGAACATCGCCAATCTCTCCTGCTAGAAGAGGATCATCCATTGTGTCGACGATCAGTCGACTATTGATGTCGAGAAGACGGCATCGCGCGACCTGGCACTTCGGTTGTCCAACCGTGCTCTCAAGCGCAAAGAGCTGTCGGTTGAGATTTGAGGGCGTAACGACATCACCGTCGATGAGAATCAACCTTCCCACGCCGGCTCTCGCCAGCGCTTCAGCCGCCCACGAACCGACGCCCCCAAGACCTGCAACAAGAACGCTCTTCTCAGAAAGTGTCTCGATGGCTTTCTCGGATAGAAGTGCGCATGTGCGGTCGTGGCGAGTTTCAGGTGACATTGAACGTTACTCCTTATTGGCATTATGATACAAGAAAGCGTGCAGTTATTCATCTCATGCTCCTTAGAGCTTGTTGTCCTTCCAACAAGTTCCGGATTGCGCGAGTGCAATCATGTACCAATTCTGTTATAACCTTTTATGACCCTAGACGCAGATTTATGAGCGTGATTGGAACAGATCGTAACTATTGTGAGTGAGTTATACTTTACCTATGACTAAGTAGGAGATAATTGAACAGCAGATGAATATTTTAGTCGCCGGTGGTGCCGGCTACATCGGAAGTCATACCGTTGTTGAACTGTTAAGTCGTGGCGAGCAGGTCGTCATTGTCGATAATTTATCTAATAGCCGTGAACATGTCATCGACCGCATCGAACGCATTACCGGCAAGCGACCAGGTTTTGTAAAAGCAGACGTACGAGACACTGGGAAAATGAACGAGGTGTTCGCGCAATACAAGTTTGATGCTGTGATTCACTTGGCAGGTTTAAAGGTCGTCGGTGAAAGCGTTGAAAAGCCAATCGTGTACTACCGGAATAATTTAGAGTCTACATGGGTACTCGTCGATTTGATGAGCAAGTACAAAGTACCGTCAATCATTTTCAGCTCTTCCGCCACCGTGTATGGAGAAACAGATCAAGTTCCGATTAATGAAAACGCGGAGTACCATTGCACAAACCCATATGGCAATACGAAGATGATCAATGAGATATTTTTGAAAGATGTCGTCACCGCTTGTCCGGACATTTCAGCCATTTGCCTGCGTTATTTTAACCCGATTGGCGCCCATGAGTCCGGTCAGATCGGTGAAGATCCGCTGGATATTCCGAATAATCTAATGCCTTATATTACACAGGTCGCCATTGGTAAACTAGAGAGACTTTCTATCTTCGGCGATGATTATCCTACGCACGACGGAACTGGTGTGCGAGACTACATTCATGTTGTCGATCTAGCCAAGGGTCATCTTGCCGCGCTTGACTATGCAGAGCAGAATCCTGATTTGGGGTTTTTGGCAGTCAATCTCGGCACGGGCAAAGGTTATAGTGTCTTAGACTTGGTACATACCTTTTCCGAGGTATGTGGCAAAAGTATTCCTTACCAGATAACAGCGAGAAGACCGGGTGACGTTGCTACCAGCTATGCTGATCCTAGCAAAGCCAAGGAATTGTTCGGTTGGGAGGCAGAGTTCGATCTCAAAAGGATGTGTGAAGATAGCTGGCGGTGGCAAAAGTGTTGTGATAAGTTCATCTAAGTTGCTAGCATTAGGTCTCGAGAAGAGCAACAGATGGCATCGCAAAAGATGTCGATGAATCCTTTTACAGAGCTAGCTGACAAGGCTAATTCCATTTCCTCATACTAATAAATGTTTTCAAGCTCTTCTGACGTTAACTTCGTTACTAACTGTGATTTGTACTTCTCTACTTCAGGTATGCGCCTTCCTGTCATGCGATGGCAATCCGTACCCAAAAACTGCACGTATCCCTGTTTGATGTACTTCAGGAATCTTTGTTTTGCCATAAAGCCTGCATCTAAGAAATCCAAGTTAAGTTGCATATAAACACCGAGGTTTGCGAACTGCTGAGCAACTTTCCCTTTCAACATGAAAGGATAGCGATCAATGTGTGCTAGGACTATTTTGACAGGATATCTAAAGTAGATCTCTTCAATCAACCTCAGCTCACGCTCCGGCTTTGACTTCGGCGAAGACATCTCAAGCAGAAGAAAATCCGTTCCCTCAATACAGAGGTCGTTCAAGTTGGCATAGTTAAAAATAGCGGGAATAGCGTAGACCTCCGCTCCTAGCCGGTGTTTCATACCGTAACGATCTAGGATCGGCTTTAGCAGTCGGTACGATTCCGCTCTTCTGCTTAGAAATTTATCAACTGCTTCCTTGTATGAGTAATAGTGGGGTGTTAGATATACTTCTTCAATTCCCTGTTCGCTGAGAGCGCGAATCATCTGCTCGGACTCTTCGACGCTTCTTGCGCCATCGTCCATGCCAGGCAAAAGGTGCGTGTGGGAATCAATAAAATTGAAAAACTGCATCCTTTTCTATTGTTCCTTTATCAAGAGTCGCTCATGTCCCCCTCAGTTCCATAGCCATAACTGTAACCGTAGCCATAGCCGTAGCCCTGTTTAGAAAAATCGACGTCATTTAATATGGTGCCCAGAATGGTTGCTTGAGCCTTCTCCAAGGTTTCTATTGTCTGTTTCAATGCCGGCTTTGTTGACTGCCCCGCCCTTGTCACAATGACGACGCCGTCCGTGTGTGCGGCAAAGGAGCAGGCATCTGTCACCTGTAAAACCGGTGGCGTATCGATAATGATGTAATCGAACTGTTTTCTTAGCATCCTAAGAAAGCTCCGAAACAGCTTGCCCGATAAGAAGACTGTAGAATTCGGCACCCTTGTGCCACTCGTCATCACATGGAAATTTTCTTTTTGGTTATAAAAACAGGATTCGGGAAAGGTATTTTTGTTTGAAAGAAAGTCAGTTAGCCCCGGTTTATTTGGAATGTTCAAGTAGCGGTGCAGCTTTGGAGTGTGCAAATCACAATCTACGACGATTACCTTGTTCTCCTGGATGTTGCCAAAAGCTCTAGCCAAATTGATGGAACAAAAGGTTTTTCCCTCACTCTGTAAGCCACTCGTAATGACGAAGACCTTTCCGTTGTCGGCATCTTTGATGATGGAATAGTCAATATTGATCCTTGCACTGTTAAAGTGTTCTCGAACCAGATCCCTGTTTTCGTTGACAAGCTCTATTTTTTGTCTGCTAGCAGGATCGCGTCTTCTTGCTTTCAGTTTGTTGTTCTTCGCCATTCTATTGATTCCTAGTCCCTCTTATCAGCTAATCTTCGGCACAACACCGATGATCGTAATGTCAAAATTCTTCGTAATGTCCTCTTCTGTCCTGATTTTTATGTTGAACATGTCGATTATGATCGCCAGCATAGAGCCTAAAAAAAGACCGAGGACGAGTCCCAAGGCTGTGTTGCGCATAACATGAGGAGTCGATTGTGATGTGGCACGGAGCGGTTGATCAATGACAGTCAAAGTCGCGGTGGATTTGATTTCGTTCATAGCGTCCGGCGCGACCGAGGCAATGGTTGTTGCTATTTTCAAAGACAGATCGGGATCGGTTGTGCGTACACTAGCCTCAAGTATCTCTGTATCTTGAACGCTTTTATAACTGACCATGCCCCTCAATTCTGCAACAGACAGACCATTTCCTATTTCTTCGACGAGCAGGTTGTAGAATGAATTCGTCTTCATCAACTCTATGTACGTGTTGGCGATTCTCTGGGCAAGGTTTACAGCCTGAAGACCTACTCCAGGGTTATCCTCATCCGTCATTGCCGCTTCAATGTAGAACTTCACTGTAGAGTCATAAGTAGGAACAATGACAAATTTACTGACCGCCCAAAAAAGTCCGGCAAAAAGTACCGTAATTAAAATAACCAGCACGATATGGCTTTTCAGACTCAATAATATGTCAACTAGAGAAATCTCTGTTGTTTGATCTCGATCTCTTTCTTGATTCATGGGTTTCCTCTATATAAAGTGATTTGACCAGAGCCATTGTACACTATTAATTGCTTTTAGGGTAGGCAAATACTTCCACACCGCCACGTGGTATCATATCTTCGTGCCAAACCACAATAAGATTTCATAGTATGGAGTCAATATGAAAAAAGTAGATGTAGCCATTATCGGTGCCGGTCTAGCCGGTATTTTTGCCGCTTACGAGCTTGTCGTGCAGCGACCGGATCTAGAAGTCTTGTTATTGGAACAAGGGGAACCTATCAGGTCGCGGAATTGTCCGATTCTTCAGGGCAAGGTGGGTATGTGCATTCACTGTAAAACGTGCGCGGTCATGCGCGGTTTTGGCGGAGCGGGCGCTTTCTCGGACGGCAAATTCAATTTGACGACGGAATTCGGCGGTTGGTTGACGGATTATCTCGATTCCAAAACTGTGCTGTCGCTTATTTACGACGTTGACGCCATCAACCAGAAATTTGGCGCGACGGGCAAGTGGTTCTCGACGGAAACGCCGGAGGGTGAGGCGATCAGAAAGCGTGCGCTTGCCTGCGACATCCATCTGCTCGATGCCCGTTGCAAACATCTCGGGACTGAGAACAACCGTGAAATTTTGATGAAGCTCTACGACTGGCTGAACGATCACGTGGAACTTTCCTGTAATACGACTGTTTCCACGATTATTCCGATGAAGGCGGGTCAAGCGGTCTCCCGATTGAACGGCGTCGAGCCCGATTGCTACAGACTCGAAACATCGAAAGGTGACGTTGAATGCGATATTCTGATTGCGGCACCGGGAAGAGCGGGCGCGGAGTGGTTCAGCAATGCTTGTCGCAAACTGAAGCTCCCGCTTATCAACAATCAAGTTGATCTAGGCGTGCGCGTTGAATTGCCTGCCCTCGTTTTCAAGGATATTACCGATGCCATGTACGAAGCGAAGCTCAAGTATATGACACGCGGGTACAAAGATATTGTACGGACGTTCTGCATGAACCCTTACGGGTATGTCGTCACCGAAAATACGGACGGCATCATGACGGTCAACGGTCACAGTTATAATGATCCGAATCTCCGAAGTGAAAACACGAACTTTGCGCTACTTGTCAGCAACCGCTTTACTGAGCCGTTTAACGAACCGTACCGTTACGGCAAGCATATCGCCTCACTATCGAATATGCTTGGGGGCGGCGTCATGATGCAACGGCTCGGTGACCTTCGAGACGGTCGAAGGACGAATGCGCACCGCATGTCGAAGAGTTTCGTAAAGCCGACGCTGGATGCGACACCGGGAGATCTCAGTCTCGTGCTTCCGAAGCGCCATCTCGACAACATTATAGAGATGCTCGAGGTGCTCGATCGCTTAGCTCCGGGAACGGCAAACTCCGATACGCTTCTTTACGGTGTAGAAGTCAAATTTTACAGCGCCAGGCTTGAGTTGACGAATGAGTTTGAGACGGGGCTTCGAAATTTCTTTGCCATTGGTGACGGTGCGGGTATCACGCGCGGACTCTCTCAGGCGGGCGCCTCGGGACTTCATGCGGCGCGCGCAATCCTGAAGCGCTTGAATGGCGGAGAATGATTGCCAAATTCCAAAATACGCAGTTGTTATGGTACTATTTAAACGATCGGTGAAACGAACAGTCATGCGTCGCAGGTAGGCATGATACGATGATGATCTTTCGTCGATCCGTCCTTTCTCTGCCTATCGGAAAAGCGACGTTATTTTGAGACATTTTCGAATATTACTGAGTCAAAGGAGTAAGCTATGGGTTTATTGAAAGCAGCCGGAGGCGCACTTGGCGGCGTGCTCGCCGATCAGTGGCGCGAGTTCTTCTACTGTGACGCTTTACCCGAAAACGTCATTGTGCAAAAAGGTCAGAAACGTACATCCGCACGTTCGAGCAATGTCCGCGGAGAAGATAACATCATCTCCAACGGATCGATCATTACCGTGAACAACGGCCAATGCATGATCATCGTCGAGCAGGGACGAATCGTTGAATTCTGCGCAGATCCCGGCGAATACGTTTACGATATGTCGACGGAGCCGTCGCTGTTCTACGGTCCTCTCGGCAAAAACATCGTCGGAACGTTCAAGCGTATCGGTCAGCGTTTCACATTCGGCGGCGACACGGGGAAAGACCAACGCGTCTATTATTTCAACCTCAAAGAGATGATGAACAACCGTTTCGGCACCGCCAATGCCGTCCCTTTCCGCGTTGTCGATAAGAACATCGGTCTTGATGTTGACATCGCCATCAAGTGTTTTGGCGAATATTCGTACAAAGTGGAAAACCCGCTTTTGTTCTATACGAACGTCTCGGGCAACGTCGAAGAGCCGTATACGCGCGATCAAATGGACAATCAGCTTCGTGCGGAGCTTATGAACGCTCTGCAGCCGGCGTTTGCGAAAATTTCCGAACTGGGGATTCGCTACAGCGCACTCCCCGGACATACAGAGGAGATCTCGAACGCTTTAAACGAAGTATTGACAGAGAAGTGGCGCGAACTACGCGGCATCGTCATCGTCTCGGTCGCCATACAGTCCGTGAAGGCATCCGAAGAGGACGAACAACTCATCAAAGATCTCCAGAAGAGCGCCGTCTTCCGCGATCCGACAATGGCAGCTGCCGGACTCGTCGGAGCGCAGGCGGATGCGATGCGTGCAGCCGCCGCGAACGAAGGTGCCGGTCCCTTTATGGCGTTTGCGGGCATGAACATGGCGCAAATGGCGGGTGGCGGACAAGCGACTCAGTTGTTCCAACAAGGAGCTGTGCAGCCTCAGCCCGTTCCCGGGTCGACCATGGTTGCGGCTGCTGTTCCCGTTTGGAAATGTACATCATGCGGTAAAGCCGACAACGTCAGTAAGTTCTGTGGAGAATGCGGTTCACCGAAGCCGGTCAAGGATGAGTGGCAATGCGAGTGCGGGACCGTGAACACCGGCAATTTCTGCCACGACTGCGGCAAGCCGCGCCCGGTGGCGTTGCATTATCAATGCGACAAGTGCGGATGGGAGCCGGAGGATCAGAACAACGTACCGAAGTTCTGTCCGAACTGTGGCGATGTCTTCGATGAGAAGGATATTAAGGGAGCCGGTTCAGAACAACCTCCGTCCGTATAATGTAGCTGTCATGTGACGGCAACGACCGTAGCATTGTCTTTTGGCTCTCTTGGGAGAATGATGAGATAAGTTGCGATCATGACAGACAAACAATACATCGCCGAAAGGCGTTGAATTTCAAAAAGGATCGCTCCGGCGTTGAGGTGTTACCGGGGCGATTCCTTTTTGTTGTGGATCTTTATTCTTCCGCCAACGGAATGTCGTACAGAAAACCGAAGTCGGGGTGGCGAATTCTATCGCCCGGCGTATTGTTTTGCTCGCGGATGATTTCCGTCGTCTGACTTTCAAGCATGTCGATGTAGTGGACAATGGTCGCGGCGACGGTTGTCGGGCGATCGCCGTAGAGACCGTGGTGTCCTGAGATGACAGATTGAACCTGACGGTAGAACGATTCGTTGTATTGCTCAATGATCACATTCTTGTGTGCGGCTAAAAACTCAATACCTCGCACGCGGTGATTGGCATACCAGAATTCCCCCATGTTGAGATCGCGGTATTCAAACACCTTTCCGATATCGTGCATGAAAATGGAGAAAATGAGGAGATCTGCGCTGGCTCGAAGCGGTGGATTGTTTTCAAGAAGCGCCTTGAGAATGTTAAGCATTTTAATCGTGTGATTTGCCAACCCGCCGAACACATTGTCGTGATGTCGGATGGCTGCGCCCTCAATCATAAATCTGTCTTCCAGCCTTGGATCTGCGAGTATGTGTTCGACAAGTTCCCAGCACGTCTCCGTCGCGCCGAGCTGATTAAGCCCTGCTCGGACTGTTGCGAGCTTCCGCTCGAGTTCGTCTCTTGGTATGCCTCCGAGAAAATCGTCTCTCGTGACTTCCGTTCCGGAGTATACGTCGATCGATTTCACGGTCAGATAGGGACCGTTGTAGTCTGCTCCGACGAGCTCGGCAATATAGATGCCGGGACCGAACTCGTTGACTATTTCAAACACATCTTTATCCCAGATGCGGAACAAATAGTTCTGTCCCTTTAAGTAAAAAAATCCGCTCATAAAGTCGTCGCGTCGTCCGCTGCGAATGTCGGGCATGTTGCTGATGAGGACGAGTCCGCGCGATCGGCGACCTTTTTCAAGCGATAGTGTTAAATCGAGAATTTCCATAAGCATCTCCTTCTACCGTCATTCTACCAAAAGCTTCGGCAGACTCTCGTCCCGAAAGTGATTTTTCCCGAGGCGCCGCGGCTTTTTTCTTAGAAAGCGATGAGAAGGGTTGCGCTATTGTGGTTTTTCGGCATAAAGACTAAGGGAGAAGACCGTCTACGAGCCGACGCATATCTTCGAAGTCTCCGAGATCCGGAACCCAGACGGAGGAGGCATCGATCAATGTTTCCGGGTGTTGGGCTTGTCCCTTGAAGGTGGACGGAATTGTGCCGTCCAGTTGTCCGCGGACACTTTGGGCGCGCAGGAGACAGAAAGCCTTGAGTGTGTCAACGGCGAGGAGAAAATCGTCGTGAGAGCAGAATTTCGTGGGATCCCGCTTGACGTAAGGAGAAATCATATCCCTGATGGAATCGACCTTTTCTTCGAATCGACCGCTTTCCATATACTTTATCAGGAAGTCATCGTAGAGATCGTGATATTGAGCGACATATTCGCCATGATACATAAGTTGCACGAAAAGCGGTCGGCGGACCATCACTTCCATCGGAGCGGGCGTGTCGATCGGATAATTGACAAAAAGCGTTGAATCGTTGATGGGGTTCGTCATACCGAGCGCATACGTCGCGAAAGCGAGATTGTAATCCCATGGGAGCATCGATATCTTGCCGTCTTTTTCGTAAAGAAAATAGTTGTGCCCCGTTCTTCCAAGATAGCTATCGAGATTGACGACAAACGTTTGAACCGTGAAGTACCTTAGTAATGCCTCGATATCGAGCGCCTTCTCAAGATTCTTTCCCTCAGCCAATATTTTGAGCGCCCTGATCAGTCTCGTCTTGTCGGCATCGTTGACCTTGAAGACGGCGTGGCGAAAGATGTTGTCGTAGCGCCAGAACTCATCGCCCGTATAGATCAGGGCGATGTCATCGTTCTGATCGGTCAGCCTGCGGTATTTCGGCTTGTAGAGTTCTCCGCGATTCATTCCGTAATTTCGCCGTATGAAGGCGTCTTCGATTTCCTCGATGGCGACGAACAGTCCCCAATCTTTTTCATTGACACGGACGAACGCATGGCTTGTGAGAGGTGCGGGAACCTTCATCTCTCGCATCATTTCATATGTCATCGTGTCCTTCATGAAGGCGTTGTCTTGAAAAGAGGAGTTCAAAGAGAGCTTGTCAAGTCCGAAATAGGTCTGCCCTTTTTCGAAATGATCGAATTCAATTTTGAGGCTGAAGCGCTTGGAACCGTATTTATGGATTTGATTGAGAGAATTGTTTCCTTTGACGCGGAGTCCGACATTGAAGATTGCTTCGCCATCGATGAATACGTCCGCGTGGACGTATTCTTTCGCACGCGGGTTTTCGAGTATGCCTTGCCAATCCGTCTCTTTCAAGACGAGGTCGATGGAGTGAACGCAGCTCATATCGAACAGGCGACTCGCATACCCGGGAGAGCTGTGATACGTTCTAAGACCCAACGAACCGGCGTTCATGAACACGACAATGAGGGCGACCATAAGCACGGTCGCTACGAAACAAATCTTGTCGATGTGTCGATGTTTGAGCATGAACGCATCTCCAATAACGTCTGCCGGATTCTAGGCTTGACGGGACGACGGGCGCTATCCGACGTAATCACCCTTATAACTGACGAGCACGACGTCCTGAACGCCCTCTGTAACAGCGATACTGCTGAGGAAAGAAGTCTCGCTATCCTTCAGTCGTACCTCGTAGTGAAGTTCAATCTCTCCATTGCGTACGCTTTTACTCTTGAGGACAAGCTTCTTGATGTTCGCCTCCAAAACGATTTTTGCGGCGACCTCCGCCTCTTCCGACTCGCAACGCATGACTAAAATGAACGGGTTGTCGTGTGATTTCCAGCTGACGAAAATGACGAGAATCAAACCGATGAACAGGCTTCCGAAGACGGCGAGAGGTAACATTCCTGCGGCTATGACAATGCCGACTGCAATGCTCCAGAATAGAAAAGCGATGTCGAGAGGTTCTTTGATAGCCGATCGGAAGCGGACGATTGACAGTGCGCCGACCATCCCCAGTGAAAGAACAACGTTGCTTGTGACGGCTAGAATGACGAGGGTGGAGATCATGGTCAGCCCAATGAGCGTCACGCCGAAACTCGATGAATACATCACGCCTCGATACGTCAGCTTATAAATCCAAAAAATGAAAAGTCCGACAAAAAATGAGAGCACCATGGCGAACGCCATGTCGAGGATGGAAATGCTCGTGACATTCTCGAGGAATTTTGATTTGAAGATGTCTCTGAAACTCATGTGTTTTTCCTCTTTCCACTTTGATTGTTTCACCTCATAGTGAGGATGCTTTATGTATGACTAGTCGTATTTGCGGCTGTGTGCGTATTTCGAGAAGGCGCCGCTTCGCCTTGGACCTATCTGAACGGCGTTCGCGATGAACTCGGGAAGAAACTGGTCGTATTTTACCTCGAGGACAGCAAAAGCCTCATCCGTCGGGATATGCAGCCTAAATTCCCGCCTGTTTTATAACCATGGGTTCAGTTAGAGGCGCTCAACTTGGAATGTCAACCTGAAACGCCTCAAAGATTTCCCGTTGAGCCTTGGTGACCTCGCTAAGCTTGTTCTTATACCG
>JAAZMK010000055.1 GCA_012798865.1 Clostridiaceae bacterium
GCGACATATCGGAGCCTCCCGGCACGGCGATCGCCGCTACCATGCCCCCGCTTTCCACGGCATCCGCAAAAACTTTAAAGGAACCACCTACTACGAGATCGGACAAATCGACGAGCTCCATACCGAAGCGCAAGTCGGGCTTATCCGTTCCATAGCGATTCATCGCCTCGCGCCACGTTATACGCCTGATCGGAAGTTCAATCTCAATCCCCTTGAACTCGCGCATCAACGTCGCCAGATAGCGCTCGTTTACATCCAAGACATCGTCTTCACCCACGAAAGCCATCTCGATGTCGACTTGGGTAAATTCCGGCTGTCGATCGGCACGAAGATCCTCATCACGGTAACAGCGCGCGATCTGCATGTATTTGTTGTATCCGGCGAGCATCAGGAGCTGTTTAAACAACTGTGGTGACTGCGGGAGGGCGAAGAATTTCCCAGGAAAAACACGTGACGGTACGAGGTAATCGCGCGCACCCTCCGGCGTGCTCTTGATCAGCGTCGGCGTCTCCACGTCGATGAAACCCTCTTCGTCAAAGAATCTGCGCGTGATTCCGGTAATGCGGTGTCGCGCCAACAAATTGCGTTGCATATCGGGGCGGCGAAGATCGAGATAGCGATACTTCAAGCGAACCGTCTCATTGACGTCGATGTCCTCTTCGATATAGAGCGGCGGCGTTTCCGCCACGGACAAAATTCTTAACTCCTGCGCATGCAACTCGACCAATCCCGTTTTCATCTCCGGATTGATCGCAGTCCGTCTGCGGAGCAATCCGCGACACGCGAGCACATACTCGCCGCGCACCGTTTTCGCTTTCTCGCGCACGTTTTCCGGAGAATCGCCATCGACGACAATTTGCACCTCTCCCGCGATATCACGTAACGTGATAAAGAGTACACCGCCTAGATCGCGCTGTCTGTGGCACCACCCCATCAGTATCAATTCCTGTCCGATCATGTCCTCCGTGACATCCCCGCAAAGAGAACTGCGCCTCCATGCACCCATTGATTCGCTCATAAAACCTCCATGGATCGTCTTTCTATCAAATCAATCAAAGTAGTTTTACATCACACACGATAACGAGCCTGTCCCGTCGTCTCTTTAACCGACTACAGCTCGAATCGCACCTCTTCCTTTTCCGCAACGGTACGCTTCTTTCTGTCGTTGTGAAGGAGCGTCCCGATGGCGGTCAATGGCACGTCCTGCTCACTTCCGTCCGACAGCCGTCGCAGTTTGCCCCTTGAAATCGACACTTCCGTATCGCCCAAAACCAGAACATAATACGCCTCCATACGGTCTGCCGCCTTAAATTGGGCTTTCAAGCTCCTCCCCATCACATCAGTCTCCACTTTGAGCCCTGAACGAATCAGCGACTGCGCCAAATCTAAGGCGTTCGCCGCCGTCGAGGGAAACGACGCGATGAAGAGATCAGGGCGTTGTGCCTTCCCAACGGGAACATTTTGTGCATCCAATTCCAGCAAAAGCCGCTCGACACCTAGGGCAAAACCGACACCCGGCACATCGATACCGCCGATCTCGCGGACGAGTCCGTCGTAACGTCCTCCACCACAGATCGTTCCCTGCGTTCCGACGTGCGAAGAAACAAACTCGAACACGGTCTTCGTATAATAATCGAGCCCTCGGACGAGACGCGAATTTAGGCGATACGAGATCTCCATTGTATCGAGATACGACTTCACATTCTCGAAATGCACTTCGCAATCTTCGCACAGAAAGTCAAGTTGCGACGGCGCATTCGTTGCCAGAGATTGGCAATACGTTTCTTTACAGTCGAGCATGCGGAGCGGGTTGCGTTCGTAGCGCTCATGGCAATCTTCGCACATATCCTTAACATTCGGCGCGTAGTATTCTCGAAGCGCCTTATGATAATCAGCACGACATGCGGGGCAACCGATACTGTTAATCTCAAGGTCTACTTCTTCGAGACCCAGCTCTGCAAAAAACGTATCTAACAATCCAATTACTTGGGCGTCCGCCTGAGGACTGTCACTCCCGAAGACTTCACAGCCCAACTGCCAAAATTCTCGGTAGCGCCCTTTCTGCATTTTTTCGTAACGGAACATGTTCATGTTGTACCAGAGCTTGACAGGTGCCGGCCATGAAGACATGCCCTGCTCCACATAAGCTCGCGCGACGCCTGCCGTCCCTTCGGGACGCAAGGTCAAACTGCGATCACCTTTATCGGTAAACGTATACATTTCCTTGCGGACGATATCGCTCGCATCGCCAACACCGCGGACAAATAACTCCGTATGTTCGAAAGTGGGGACGCGAATCTCGCCGAATCCGTACCGTTCACAAACGTCAGCAAAGGAGCGCTCAAGCGCGCGCCTGCGGTCCGCCTCCTCCGGCAAAATATCTCTCGTCCCGCGTGGGGCGTTGAGGTTCATAACAGCCTCCATTTCTCATGTTTTTCAATCGCTTACCAACTATAACAACCTATCGAAATATTTTAACACAGACACGCCTTTCGCACCTCTTATACCGAAGCTTTGACAATAACATGCCGGCTTGATATGCTTGCTGGGAACCGACACGTTTTAGTGCTCAAACATATAAATCGACATAACGAGGTTTAACAACGCGATGAACAGCTAAAGACTTCACAGGAGCAGAAAAACTCATCCGCATAATGCGGATGGCGTAAGTAAAGGAGTCTTTATGTTGCAAGTAAACAACCTTACGGTTACACAAAATCGTGATCAACGAACACTAATTTCCGATCTCAGTTTCAGTCTATTAAGAGGCGATAAGCTCGCCGTCATCGGCGCCGAAGGCAACGGCAAGACGGCATTGCTTCGTATCATTTGCGAGCCTGAACTCGCATCCGGCTACTTGAATTGGCAAGGTCATATTGATTACGCGCCTTACCATATAGGCTATCTCGCACAGGAAACACCGCCGAAACTTTACGACAAGACGGTCGAGGCATTGACGCGACCTTATATTTCCGATGGTGATCTTTACCGTTTCGCCGATGAACTAATGCTCCGCGAGGACATCCTCTTCTCACGGCGAACGATTGAGTCGCTGTCAGGTGGCGAGCGGATGAAACTTCGCCTTCTTCTCGTTCGCTTGGAACGCCCCGATATCTTTGTACTCGACGAACCGATCAACGACCTCGATCTCGAAGGGATCAAACTCGTTGAATCATTTATTGCCGATTGTCCCGAGCCTGTTCTGTTTGTCTCGCACGATGAGACCTTGCTGGATCGCGCAGCCAACAAAATCCTGCACATCGAGCAGATTTGGCGCAGGACAGAGGCACGAGCTACTTACAGCGGTCTCGGATTTCGTGAATACATGACTAAGTTTGTTTACGATATCGAGCGTCATAACAGAATCGCGGCAAAAGAAGAAAAAGATTTTCGCAATAAGATGCGCCGCCATCTCGAAATACAAGATAAAGTACACCGCGCTCAGGAAAACATTTCGAGGCGCGATCCTTCAGGTGCGCGCCTTCTCAAGAAAAAGATGCATGCCGTCAAGTCGACAGGAAGGCGTCTGGAACGCGAACGGATTGAAGGCACAAAACGGACGGACCGAGAGGATGACGTCGATTTCTTCCTCGCCGATATGCCCAACGTTCCGAACGGCAAAGAAGTCATTCGCGTCAATCTCCCGTTTCTGACAATCGGTGAAACGATCTTGTCAAGGAATGTTCAGCTACTCGTCAAAGGACCGGAGCGCATCGCCATCACGGGTGAAAACGGATGCGGCAAATCGACGTTGCTACGCCTGATGGTTGCAGAATTGCGCGAGCGGAACGACCTTCAAGTATTTTACTTGCCGCAAGAATGGCACGAAGTGTTTGACACAGGGAGCAACGCAATCGATTATCTCGCTTCGGACGTGCGATCCGGTCTCCGACAGGAGGCGGCAAACTTATTGGGAAGCCTCAACTTCACCCGTGAAGAGATGATCCGCCCCATTGAAACACTGTCGGGAGGTCAAAAAGTGAAACTCGCGTTTGCCAAAATGCGACTGACGAGACCAAATGTCCTCCTCCTCGACGAACCGAGCCGTCATCTCTCCCCTTTAAGCAATCCCGCTTTCAGAGAGAGCGTCGCGACGTATCCCGGCTGCGTCATCAGCATCTCGCATGACCGCGCTTTTCTGCGCGAAGTCTGTACGCGCGTCCTGCGCTTGACACAAGACGGGCTACGCGAAGAAGACCGTCGACTGTATGCAAATGATGATGTTTAGCGATGATACAACGGACTCAGCTTCTTATCAATCAACGAAGCAATCTGCGACTCCTCCACACCCCGGAAACAAGAACGTCGTACTAAATCGGACGCGAAAATGGTAGCGAATACCGCGCCTTGTCCGATCGTCTGTAAACACAACGGAACACGTCCATTCCTCGACCTTGTCCACGCGGCGCCGCGCCTTGTCCGATCGCCTGCAAACACAACTGAACACGCCCATTCTTCAACCTTGTCCACGCGGCGCCGGGCATGTCCGATCGCCTGCAAACACAACGGAACACGCCCATTCTTCGACCTTGTCCACGCGGCGCTGGGCCTTGTCCGATCGCCTGCAAACACGGCTGAACACCTCATGAAAGCAAGTGCCTGAAACAGCGGGCGTCACGACCTAATACGCCGCATGGAATCACTAGTAAAGGAGAGCCTCACAAGAGCGTCGATCACGTAGAGACTAGGTTTTAGGGGTTCAAATCTAATAAAGGAGAGCCTCCCCAAGAGCGTCGATCACGTCCTCGGGTGTCACGACCGTCTCAGACAACAGATTGTCCGCTGCGATGTCCGCTGCCAAGCCGTGCAAGTACACGGCGCGCGTCACGGTTGACTCGATTGAGTCGGTCTGAGCAGCAAGACCGGCAATCATGCCGGTCAAGACGTCTCCCGAACCGCCTTTGGCGAGCCCCACATTCCCGCTTGTGTTGATATAGGCATCGCCGTTCGGCATGGCGATGACTGTGGCCATGCCTTTCAGTACAACAATCGCTTGCGTCCTATCCGCCAGGATTCGCGCCGCTTCGAGGCGATCTTCGCGAAGAAGTTGCGACGCCTCCGGGATTAATCGAATAAACTCGCCGGGGTGCGGCGTCAAAACGGCAGGCGGCAACCCTCTCTCGACACGATTGCGCAAGAGCTCAAAAGCGTCCGCCATACCTGCGAGCGCATTCAAGCCGTCGGCATCGATGATGAGGGGAACATGCAGAGGCAGCAGATGACGAACAGCCTTTTCGACCCATGAGGCTTTCCCGGCACCTATGCCGATGGCGATTGCAGTCGGCTGAGGCAAATCTTTCTTCGTGCCCTCGCCTTCCGGAACGATCGACAGAAGCGCCGACGGAATGGCAGTAGCCAAAAGCGGCATAGACGATTCAACGGTACGCACCATCGTATAGCCGACGCCCATTTTCTCACCGGCTCTCGCTGCGAGAATCATCGCGCCTGCCATCCCTTCCGCACCGCCGATCAAGAGCATGCGACCGAACTGCCCCTTGTGACCGTCGAGTGGGCGATCCGGGACAAGACAAATATTATCGAGCGCCCTGACACAGAGCTCTTCGCCGAGCGTCTCGTCAACGAACTCATCCGTCATACTGATTCGGCGCAAAATGACTTGCTCCGACATCATGCAACCCGGATGCGTGACTTGACCGATCTTGCGCCTTCCGAACGTGATGGTCACATCGGCTTTCACGGTCTCCGGAGCCGCACGTCCTGTATTGGCATCAACGCCGCTCGGTATGTCGCAGGCGATCACGAGCGACCCCGACTCTTTCATCGACGCGAGGAGAGAAAGTACTTCTTTAGCTGAATCGGAGAGTGGACGCTTAACATCAAACCCCGTTCCGTAGAGCGCATCGACGACGAACTGAGCATTTATCTTCGCGACATCTTCCCGCTTTGTGATCACCTCTCCGCCCAGTCGTTTGTAGGCAGCGCGGTTTATTTCCGCATCGGGCGAGAGCTCTCTATCAGGATATAGATCGTAGACGGCAACACGACATCCGCTCGCCATCAGTTGACGTGCACTTGCCCAACCATCACCTCCGTCGTTACCGGCTCCGGTAAAAAAGACGACATCGTAATCGGTTCCGGTATCGTAAGCTTGCACGAGGTCGACAATAAATTCCGATATTCCTGAAGCAGCTTGTTCCATCAATAGAATGGAGGGAAGTCCCGTCACTTCGGAAAAGCGACTGTCAAGCACTTTTTGTTGTTCTCTCGTGATCAATCGTGTCATCTTCAATCCTCCAGGCAACGACTGCATAGCGATCCGACATGAGCTCCATGTCATTCAACCAAATCATACGCGACTTTTGCCCGATATCGACAAGGATACGTAAAAGTGCAACATGTTCTTAACCTCAAGAGACAAAAAACCACGCAACCAGGACGGTTCAGCGTGGTTTTTTCATCTCATGACTCTTTTTATATCAGTCGATATACTTATCGAGAGCTTTCGCAATCTCTTCGTAGGGACGTGCACCGATCATTTGTTCGACAACCTTTCCATCCTTGAAGAAGAACAAGGTCGGAATACTCATGACGCGATACTCCTGTGCGAGTGCA
This sequence comes from Clostridiaceae bacterium, assembly GCA_012798865.1. Taxonomy (GTDB): domain Bacteria; phylum Bacillota; class Clostridia; order Saccharofermentanales; family DTU023; genus UBA4923. The sequence goes on from JAAZMK010000055.1 coordinate 6,574, forward strand.
CGTTCATCATCCACGTTCACTTTCCCGATAAGCGCTTTGCCTTCGTAATTCTTCGCCAATTCTTCGATGGTCGGGGTGAGCATTTTACAAGGACCGCACCATACCGCCCAAAAATCGACGAGCGCCGGTTTATCACTATCGAGAACCAACTCTTTGAAATTCTGTTTTGTTAAAGTCGTAGCCATTTTTCTACTCTCCTGTTCTCTATACTATGCCGATGATACGTAGCTGACATCGGAGTCTGTCTGTTGCATGATAGGGCATACCGCCCACATATCGTAGTGTCACGCGTTACCGAATCGCCAATCTGTCGTCGCGACCGTCGCGTGACGATAGAGCTCGCCCTCTAAATGAATTCCTGCAAAATAGAATTGTCGGGAACGAAAGAGGCGTTGACCTCGGGAAGCTGTTCGCAGACATACGACAGGCGAACAGCCTCTTTAATGGCACGCTTCAAATCGGAATGCCCGCTCTCGTTAATGGTATAGCGAGAGGGAGGCAGATCACCGCGAAAGAAAAGATCGAGTGATTTCTCAATCTCCGCCCGCGCCATCGGCGCGATCACCATGAATTCATACATCAACACTGAATTGATATAGAAGTCGGCGGCTTCCAAATAACGCGGAATAAAGTCGCGTTCCGCCCGATCGATCATCGGCCAGTAATCGATCGTGTCTATCGCTGTCGCAGCCCGCTTTCGGACGTCGCGACTGACACGGCGCAAGATACGGATATCGCTCCCCGACAGCATACGGCGATCGGAAAGGACCCGACCATGCGGCATGATGAAATAACTGAGCCGCTGCTCACGCGGAATTTTGTTCATCACGATGTCGGAAAGACCGTGAAGCCCTTCGACGAGAAGAACATCTTTATCGGTCAGAAGGATCTTCTTCTCCGGCTCGTACAACCTTGTTCTCGTCGGGAAATGAAATGTCGGGATAGCGACCTCCTCGCCCGCAAACAGCCGCTCGAGATCACTGCCGAGCAACTCAAGATCGAGCGTTTCGATGCTCTCATAGTCGGGACGTCCATCTCGATCGTACTGCAATTTTTCAGGGCGATAATAATCGTCCAACTCAAGGTGGTGCGCTCTTAACCCCGCCTCCGTGAGACGGCGCGTCATCAGCATTGTCGATGTCGTCTTTCCTGACGAAGTCGGACCTGAAATGAATACGGCTCTAATATCGGGATATGCAAGAATGTGGTTTGCGATCGTCGTCACTTGCTCGACGAAAAAAGCCTCCGATTTCCTCACGAACTCGGAAAATTTCGCTGAACCGAGATTGCTCTCAAGATCTTCAACCGTCAAGACAATCAAGTCGGAAAATTCTGCCATCTCTTACTTTCTCCAAGACTTCCGGGACTAACCGGTCTCTACCAACCGCCAGAAGCTCCGCCACCGCCGGAAGAACCTCCTCCGAATCCGCCGCCGGATGACCCGCCGCCGCTCGACCAACCGCCACCGCTACGAGTTCCGCCGAAAAACCCCCCGCCGCCACCGGAGGGAAGGCGTCTGCTTAGAATGGCTAGTACCACAAAGATTACGACAATGACCATGAGGGTATGAAACATATCGTCATCGCTCGATTGAGAGCCTCCGTTATCCGGTAGCTCCTGCGGCACATACCCTTCCGCACTGATTTCCAAACCGTATTCTTCGGCAATCAAGGTCATGATCGCGTTAAAACCGTCGAGCACTCCGCCGTCGAAATCGTCCTCCCTAAATCGCGGGGCGATGATGTTGCGAATAATACGATCCGCCGTCGAATCGGGGATGGCGCCTTCCAAGCCGTAGCCAACTTCAATTCTCAACTTGCGATCTTCTTTAGCGATGAGCAGCAGAATACCGTTGTCTTTGTCACGGCTACCGATACCCCACGTTCTGAAAATGTCAAGAGCAGCTTCTTCGATGCTGTCGTCCCCAAGCGTCGGAATCATGGCGACTACCACTTGTGCGCCCGTTGAAGCGATCTGTCGGTTCGTCTCGCGAATCGTATGGCGGGTCCCCTCTGACAACGTCGCAGTCGAGTCAAAGGCAAAATCGTCCCCCGGATTACGGGGAACTTGGAATGCCATACAGAGCGGTAGCAACACAAGCAGCACCGCCGTCAAAAGCAATAGACTCTTACGTCTCATCGTCAAAGCCAATCGAGTCATTCGCATCTCTTAAAAGCTGACGTCCGGCGGCGTGTCAGTTCCCTCCTGCGCCTCAAACAAAGGTCTCGGCTCAAACCCGTACATTCCGGCAAACCATTTCCCGGGGATCGTTCTGACCGACCTGTTGTAACTCGCTACGGCATTATTGTAATCCCTTCTCGCCACGGCGATTCTATTTTCAGTCCCCGCCAGCTCAGCTTGAAGTGACAGGAAATTCTCGTTCGCATTCAGCTCGGGATATGCTTCCACCACGACGTTGATCGCCGCTTGCAGCTCTCGATCGACCGCCTCGAGCTCAGCGGGCGTTCCTGCTTGGAGATGTTTCGTGCGAAGCTCCGTCAAATCCTTGAGCACTTTTTCCTCATGTGCAGCGTACCCCTTTACCGTATTCACAAGGTTGGGAATGAGATCCGCACGACGCTGATACTGCGTCTGCACCTGCCCCCACTTCTCATTAATGTTTTCGTCAGCCTTGACGAAGCGATTGTGATACATCAAAAATGCGCCGCCGACAGCGACCGCGATCACGACAACCGCAATAAGGACCGTTTTCATCGGGTTTCCTTGTTTTTGTTCAGTCATGTCATTCTCCTATTCAAATATCAGCAGCAACCGACCGTTCATCGCGATACAGTTGTATTCCAAAGGCTCTAAGAAGCCTTGAAAATATTTGCCTCAATTTACATCCTAACCCTTTTCTATTCCTTTCCGCCTTACGGAAAAACTTCATCCGTCCGACATTATAAAACAAATATGCGTTACGGTTGAGTTGAAGAAGTCGTCGGCTGTTCGTCCTCGTCGTTCGCAATCTCGCCGTCAAATGCATCTTCCGCATCTTCACCTTCAGCAAAGCTTTCCGTCTTGGGTAACGTAATCCTTGGATGTTCCTCGAATTGATGATGCGGGTTGCCATCGGTCGGCATCGTCTTGATTGATTTCAACTTCACCTTTAGCAAAGCAGAGAATATGATGATGACGGCAATCGAGAAAACGATGAGCGTTAGATATACGATTTTTACTTTGCGACGCACTTCGGCTTCCGGTGACAAGTCGGAAACTACACGGGACTCCTCATGGCTTCTTGTACTTCTTCGCTCGGATCGCCTTTGCGCCAGATGGTTCATCGCACTGAACCGAGAGCGACGTGTGAGACCTTCTTCCATCCGAGTTGTTTGCGCCTGTCGTGTCACCCTCGTGCCGCGCTCAGTCGCTTGAGAGCCGTGACGACTTGACCCGTCCATTTTACGAGTATTATTTGCATCGACACGCGCCACCGAACTGTTCTTCACTTTCGGAGAACGTATCCCTTTTCTTCCTTTCACGTGCGATGGACCGGGACGGTCACCTTGCAGTCTATTGTTACTGTTCTCAGTCATTCGTTTCATCACCTAGCAAAATAATATGACCGGGGATGTAAAGATGCAGATTCATCTCGTCGGCAATCTTCATCATGCCGCGGTTAACCTCGGTGCGCGTCTTCCATGCTTCATCAAAATCTTCACCCGTGAAATAACGTATATAGAGTTCCATACCTTCCGGCTTTAGATGATCGATCTCTATAAATTGAACGGTTGTAATCGGTTCAATGGAGTCCAGCAACACGGCGAGACGCTCGCGAAACTCATCGCACTGCTCTGAAGACATCTCCCACGGTAGCGTAAGCCTCATTTCGGCACGCCGCCTCTCGCGGTTCGAGGAGTTGATGATGGCACAACTTGCGAGTTCCTTATTGGGGATCGTCATCTGACCCCCGTCAAACATTCTCAATTTGCTTGAGCGCATCCCGATTTCCTCGACGGTTCCTTCACCGTGCGACGTGATAATCCAGTCACCGACCTTAAAGGGCTCATCGAGCAATAAAGCCAAACTTCCCAAAAAGTTTGCCAGCAAATCCTGTGAGGCAAGTGAAATGGCAAGTCCACCGATACCTAATCCAGTGACAAGTCCGGCAACGTTTTTCACCCACAATGACAGAACGACAAAAACTCCGATGACGATAATCGCTACACGAGTCATCGATACGACAAACTTCGCCCCCGTATCACCGATCGGCAAACCTGTTTTTGTGGGACGGCGCATGACGATAATCCCGACATACATAGCCGTTTTGTACAACAGCCAGAAAGCCGTCACAGTCACAATCGTATCGAAAACACGTACCGTTATTTTATCCCATGGTTCAGGAATAAACGTTGCTAAAGAAGCGGAGATTGAGAGTAAAAGAGCAGGAAACAGACACCCGAGAGGCTTATACATTTCCTCGCGCATTGCTTTATATGCTTCAGGATAACGATGCCTTGTCCTCGTCAGCAAAACGTAGAGTATACCTTTTGCGATCGGTCTTCTCAGCATGAACAGTACAATAGCGGCACCGAGCAAAATCGCACTGATGAGCCAATTTTCAATTGCCCATCGATCGAATGCTTCGATCACTTCGTCTTTTTTTGTGTCGAGAACGTCTACAGCTTCCAGAACCGTTCGAATCATGGGGACGGAGGCTAGTCGACTCAACAATATGGAAAGCGGCGCCAGATCTAACATATTTCTGCTCCTTTGCAAACCGGATAATATCTGTTCTGCGATTAACAGTATATACTAAAAGGCGCCGCCCTTTTGAAATAAACCTAATTTGTAAAATACTTTTCGACCGATACTATTCCCGCCTATTGATCGGACGTCGAAGCGATTTCGTCGTCTTGCTCGTCGCTCTTCTTGCGATGAGAGACCTTTTTTTCGATTATGAGGCGACCCGCGTCAACGTCGAGATCGACGACAGCCGTATCCCCTTCTTCCACGATACGGTCGAGCAAAGCTTCCGAAAAACGATCTTCGACCTCAGTCTGAATTAATCGACGCAAAGGACGCGCGCCGTACTGCGGTTCGTACCCTTTGTCTGCCAACCAATCCTTTGCCGCATCCGTCACTTCAGTCATTAACCCAATGTCGGCAATACGCGCGGACAGCTGGTTGAGCATGATGTCAACGATGGAGCGCATGGTATCGCGGTCGAGCATTCTGAAGAAAATAATCTCGTCGATCCGGTTGATAAACTCGGGAGAGAACGTGCGATGCAGCTCTTTTATGACGAGTTCTCGCGCTTCATCGAACGTTTTGCCGCCGTAAATCTCCTCATCGCCGACTATTTCATTCTCATCCAGCTCTTCACGGTCAAGAGCGAATCCGATACGCCGTCCCTCCGGGCTGACGAGCATCCTGGCACCGATGTTCGATGTCATGATAATGATCGTGTTCGTAAAGTTCACCGTTCTGCCTTGACCGTCTGTCAAACGTCCGTCTTCCAGTATTTGCAACATCGAATTCAAAACGTCCGGATGCGCCTTTTCAATCTCATCGAACAACACGACGGAATACGGTTGCCGTCTGACTTTTTCCGTCAACTGCCCGCCCTCGTCATAACCGACATAACCGGGAGGCGAACCGATCAATTTAGAGACATCGAATTTCTCCATATACTCCGACATATCGACGCGTATCATGGCGTTTTCATCGCCGAACATCGTTTCCGCCAAAGCTTTTGCGAGCTCAGTCTTGCCTACGCCCGTCGTACCGAGGAAAATGAACGAGCCTATCGGGCGCTTGGGATCCTTAAGACCCAAGCGTCCGCGACGGATCGCTTTGGAAACGGCGGCAACGGCTTCGTCTTGACCGAGAACGCGTTTGCGGAGTTCATCTTCAAGTCGACGCAACCTCTCGCTGTCATCTTCCGTCAGCGTCCTGACCGGAATGCTCGTCCAGCTCGACACGATGTCGGCGATCATGTCGCTCGTAAGAACGGGCCAATCTTCACGCTCTCCCTCTTTACCCTGTTCCTTGAATTGCCGAATATTCCGCTCGAGTTCATCTTCTTTCGTTTTAAGATCGGCGGCAAGCTCGAAAGACTCCTCCTTCACTGCTATTTCCTTTTCCGCGATGACCTTCTCAAGCTCGTCTTGCATGATGCGTAATTCATCTAAATCTCCCACCTGATTGATGCGTAACCTTGAGGCCGCCTCATCGATCAGATCGATGGCTTTGTCGGGCAGAAATCTATCGGCGATGTACCGTGTCGATAATTTGACAGCCGCCTCAATCGCCTCATCGGAAATCTGAACATGGTGGTGATCCTCATAGCGAGAGCGCAGTCCGAAAAGAATCTCGACAGTGTCCGACTCGCTTGGTTCGTTCACCATGACCGGTTGAAAACGGCGCTCAAGCGCTGCATCCTTTTCAATGTGTTTTCTGTACTCATCAAGCGTGGTCGCGCCGATAACCTGCACTTCACCGCGCGCAAGCAAAGGCTTCAAAATATTCGAAGCATCCATGGCGCCCTCGGCAGCCCCCGCCCCTATGATCGTATGGAGCTCATCGATAAAGAGTATGACGTTGCCTGCCGCGACCGCCTCATCGATTCCCGTCTTGAGGCGTTCTTCAAATTCGCCTCTGTATTTTGATCCGGCGAGCATACCGCTGAGATCGAGCGAGACAAGGCGTTTCCCTGAAAGCATCTCGGGCATGTCGTCCGAGATCATACGCTGCGCGATGCCTTCCGCGATTGCCGTCTTCCCGACACCCGGCTCACCGATGAGGACGGGATTGTTCTTCGTTCGCCTGCAGAGAATCTGTTCAACGCGGCGAATCTCATCACCCCTTCCGATCACAGGATCAAAACGCCCTTCTCGCGCCATCTCCGTGAGATCGCGGCTAAATTGATCGAGTGTGGGCGTCTTTGACTCTGAAGGCGCCGTCGAACTATCTCGCGTAGAGGATGCGATTGTGCCTGAACGACCGCCGGAAGTACTTTGCCTGCCCAATCCCATTTGCATAGCCTGCAAAAGCATAGTAAGGAATGGACGCGGTGAAACGCCGAATTCTCCCAATATTCTCACCGCGACACTGTCCCCTTCTCGCAAAATTCCGAGCAATAGATGCTCTGGTTCAATCACGCCAAGCGGTGAGAGCGCCTGCGCGTCGCGTGCCGCCAGATTGAGCACCAGACGCGTGCGAGGAGTCATCATCGCAAATATCTCATTGCCGTCCAAACTCTCTTCTGCCGGAGCTTTAATCGCAACAGGTTCCTTGTGGTTCAGCGCCGTCAACTGACGTATAACGGCAGAATGGTCTACGTCCGCTCTCTTGAGTAAATCACAGGCAAGTCCATCTCCCTCCGCCAAAATACCCGCAAGCAAATGCTCCGTCCCTATGTATGCCGTATCAAATGATTTTGCCGTAACCCATGCTTGTCCGAGGGCTTCACCGGCTCTTCTTGAAAATCTGATCATCATTCTATGATCCCCCCTATTTTCTTCCTTTCAATTCTGTAATCTTTTTCCTTCGCTAATATCAATAAGTTTATTTTGATCGCCGTCCACTCGACTAAATCGCCTTACGTCTTCAATCATGTGGAGGGACGAAGCGCTTCGCGAATTCGCCTTGCGCGCTCTTCGTCACGACTTCGCGGATCGAGCGGTTTTCCGGCTGCCTGCTGCAGAACGCCCTCTCCAATACCGATAAAGAGCTCTTGCAACGTCGAAAAACTCGGCATTTCCGGAAGTTCAAGCTCTCTCCCGAGTCGCACGAGCGACAGCAGGCGCATCGCCTCCTCCGTCGTCATCAGACGCGAGAACAGGAGCTTGCCTTTCGCGCGCCCGATTTCGTCTTCGAGAGCAGGCGGGTCATTTTCGTATAGGGCGCGCCGCGCCTTTCTCTCTTCCTCTGCGACGTCACGGACAAGTCGGTCGAGATCGGTGAGTATTTGTTCTTCCGATACGCCCAATGTCACCTGGTTCGACAGCTGAATCATGTCGCCATAGGCTTCACTGCCTTCTCCTTCAGCTCCACGCAATGCATAGCCGGCTTTTGTCAGCCTCTCGGCAAGCCGTTTGATGACGCCTGCACGGATTAAACCCGGCACGTGGAGCATGGCGGATGCCCGCATACCTGTCCCCGTATTCGTCGGGCACGCCGTTAGATACCCGAGCCGGTCGCTCTTTGCGAAGGACAGTCTTTTTTCCATATCCGCCGCACATTTGATCACGCAACCGGCTGTCTTAAACAGACACAGTCCCGCACCAACGGAATAGAGACGCAGGTGATCCTCTTCATTGACGAGAATGCCATCGGACTCTCCAGGGTATAACAACAAGGATTTGCCTCGTGTATCTTTTAACATGGCTCGACTGATGATTCGTTTTTCCGCCAGAGCGCATGACTCAATCTCGCCTAGTGTGTCCAACTCGACGACGACAGGTCTTTCGCTCCCCGCATTGCATACGACATCTCGAAATGCATTCGTCACACGATCTCTGACGTTTTCCAACTCAACAGGCGACAAACGCCACGGGAAAGATACATCATTCAGATTCCTCGCCAGCCTCACGCGCGACGAGATGACGACATCGCTTTCCGGACCTTCTTTCAGATACCACGTCATGTCGATGTCTCCTTCTCAAGCTCATGAATGGCGTCGCGTAAACGCGCCGCCTCTCTGTAATCTTCTCTTTCGACGGCAGTACGCAGCTCGCTCCTGAGCTGCTCGATCTTCGATGTCGGCTCGTTCTCTTCCTCTTTCGATGCACTCTCTGTTATCGCGATCCATGGCGCGCTGTCATCCGGCACCTGTATGTGTTGCGTGTGTCCTTGTGCGCGACGAAAAACCGGAATCAAAAGATCAAAGAATGTCTCATAACATTGAGAACAACCGAGCAGTCCCGTATCGCGAAGTTCACGTTCTGACTCGCCGCATTGCGGACAAACGACCCTTTTCGGAGCCGCTCTACGATCAGGACGGGAAAGTGGATAGCCGAACAAGGAGGGACCGGGTAAAACCGGTTCGAACAAATCTCCCCACGGCGATTTGGAGCCCATCTCTCCGCCCTGAAGTGCCGAGGCACACGCGCGACAGAGGTGGTACTCCTCTTTCACATGATTGACGACCTGCGTCATATGAATCGTCGCATCTCTTTGCTTACACTGTTGACATAGCATGTTGTTAGTCCTCCTCATCGCCCAGCGAGGCGATGTACAAAAGCATATTTTTGAAAATCAATGATCGCGTTTCATGGCGATCGCGTCCGCTGATCAAGGCAAGGCTGCGATCCGACAGCGACGTTCTCATCAGGTTTGCTATTTTCTGTGAAATAAGGTTTTCGTATTGAAGACTGTCGATCAGAATATTGACGTCGTGTTGCGTCAGGTGGTCATCCATCGTACGCAGCAAATGCATAATGTACTCCGAATGATCCGTATACGGAACGCGCATAATTCTGATGTAACCCGAGCCCCCTCGACGACTCTCCACAATGTATCCGTGCTCATGACCGAATCGCGTCGAGATGACGTAAGTGATCTGCGAAGGTGCCACCTTCATCTCCGCGGCGAATGCATTACGCGCAATTTCACAGTACCCGTCATGCCGCTCTATCAACTCAAGTATCGCCCGCTCGATCATATCTGTCAGACTGCTCATATCAAACCTTTCCTTTCCAACGCCGTATACCTGGCGCTCCCAATAGCCGTGATCGTACTACCGTGCTGCATACCTCTTGCACGATCCCGCCACCGACGCTTCCGGAACAAAATAATGTGTCTGTCCTTAAAACGTTGGAGCGGACCACCCTTCTTTGTCTTTGACTTTCTTTGACTTTAGTATAATTATAATCCCCTTTCTCGTCAAGCGCCTTTTTAAAGAAATCGCCACGGAAGAGCCGCCACGACTGACAATGTCCAAGAAAGCGTGTTATGCATGAAACGATTGCCATGAGCTGTTGTTTATGACAAATATTAGCGTGGAAAAAAAGCGGCAATATGTGTATAATAACTAATATAAGTGTTTGTATGCGAAAAAACGAAGCGTCCGCTAGCGCGAGACTATGATGTGTCTTGCTCTCATCCGTGCACGGTGACACATCGCCGTGGAAAGCCTTGCAAAGTCAACAAAGTCACAAAAAAGGAGAATCGATATGACTACATTAACAAAAACACTGCGACGGATTGCCGTCGGTCTCTTGTGTCTTCTGATGCTGACGAGTCTTATCTCATTGGACACAAAGGACGTCCATGCAATGTATGAAATCAAGGAGATCGAAATAACGAGCGATCGGCCTCTTCATCAGGGCACGGACATCGCAGCTTTCTTGAAAGGTATTTATTTAGTCCAACCGGAGGCAATTTACGTCAAAACCTTCCGCGTCAACTTATACAAGGATCTCGGAGGGGATAATCTGGTCCTTCTCACAAGCGGGAAAGCAGACGCGGGAGCTCATTATATCGCGTTTGCTATTGATCTTATTCGAGAAGAGGTGGAACAACATGTATTTTTCTGTGATTTCAAAGAGCTTGTCGTGACGTTCAACGGTATCAACGCGGAAGTATACGACGTTATGGGACCGGGTCATCAGATCACAGCCAGTGCAGGCTTGAGGTTTACAGCAAAGCCTCGCTTCGTCGTCACGTTCAATGCGGACGGCGGCAAGCCCGTCCCCGACAAACAGTATGTACTCGACGGAGGCAAAGTCAAAGAGCCAAAGGAACCTGCGAAAAAAGGGTACGAATTTCTCGGTTGGTGGCACGATACACCAAAGCTCTCTAAAAAGTGGGACTTTAACACCCCTCTTCATCAAGACCTCCCTCTGATCGCCCGTTGGAAAGCACTTTCCACCGCACCGTCAACGACAACCGCGCCAACGACAACTAAAACGACGACAACTAAAACGACGACAACTGAGACGACGACAACTAAAACGACGACAACTGAGACGACGACTACTGAGACGACAACACCCGAGACGACGGCAGCTGAGACGACGACACCCACTGAGACTTTGCCAGATCTCACAAGTACACCACCTACAGTGATCGACGAGACGACACAGCCCCCTGATAAAGGAGAAAAAGATAAAGGCTTTGACTCCATGATTCTTCTCTACATCATTGGGGGTATCATCCTATTTATAGCGCTTGCCATCATCACGTACTTGATTGTGAGAAAGAAGAAATAAATCGCCCGCCAATACACACCATAAAGAGGCTGTCTCAAAACCGCTAAATAGTAGCGGGAGCGAAACAGCCTCTTTCCTTTTGTGGAAACCCGAGAATGTAAAGTCCTCTTTTTCGAAATAAATTGAAAAACTGTACTCGGACGACGCCAAAATGCTTAGCCTCCTATGCTGTGCAAAATTTCAACTTAAATCGAAAAATCGCTGCTATAAGTTGAAAAACCACACAACTAGGGTGTTGGCACCAAGTGAAAAGTCCAAAAATCCGATATTAATTGCAAAATTGTACATCAGTTTCGTGAGTGAGGTCCGAAAAATCGATCTAATCTGCAAAACTTCACACTAGCTCCAGACCAAAATCCAGAAAATCGATATTAACTGCAAAATTGTACATCGGAAAGAATCTGGCGTTTGGATCAAGAGCGTAACTCAAAAGGAGGCTATCTCATCATCGCTCTTGATGAGCGGTTTTGAGACAGCCCCACTTCTTTTTGCAAGCTATTTGCCCGACCGGCGTCGTGTCTATGTGTAAAAAATTTGCGTTTCAAAATCTATTTTGGTATACATAAACTGTGAGGCTGTTAGAGCTCACTGGTTAACTTGGGTTAATCTCCGGACAGCTCCTAATTGCACATGGACAGTCAATCGCCATGTTTTGGCAAGCTCAAACGGACTGTATTGACCCACCAACCACAAGGAGGATTCCAATGTCACGTTTTGCAAAAACTTCTAAACTTGCAACAGTCCTTTTTTTGTGCCTCTTTTTCGTGGCAAGTTTCATGCTCGTATGGACGGAAGAAATCGCTGCGGCTGAATATATTAAGGAAGTCGATATAACGACGGATCAACCTCTCTATCAGGGTGCGGATATCGCGACGTTTTTATCTAGTGTCGACCTTGTCGTGCCGGGACCGGACTATGTGAAAGATTTTATTTTTAGATTGTGCTACGTCGAGAGCGGAAATCCGGTTTATGTCGACAACGGTAAAGCCACCGAGCCGATGTATAGATTTGAAATCGAAATTACGTTAGTGGATGGGCTCTTTGACTCTCAAGATAACCTCGTCGCCACATTAAATGGAATCGAAGCAAATTGGATGGGTTTCATAGAGGCAGGTTCTCACGATATGACCGCTTGGTGGGAGTTAAAACCGCTCCCGCGCTATAAAGTCACATTCGATGCGGATGGCGGCACTCCCGTTCCGCCCGATCAATGGGTCATCAAGGGACAAAAAGTAGCATATCCGGAGGAGCCCGTAAGAGAGGGCTTCGAATTCCTAGGTTGGGGGCAAAATGTACCAAAGGCCGCTGATTTATGGGATTTTAATCAAGAGGTTCATCAAGATCTTGCACTGATCGCCCGTTGGAATCCTCTTCGGACCACGACGACAACGACCGTTACGACGACACCTATCGTGATCGAAGTAACGACAACGCAGCCAGAAGAACCCACGACGACCATACCGGAAGTGATCGATCCAACGACAACAGAAAGTTCAAGTGAATCCACAACGACGTCCGAAACCGTCGCACCCGAAACCTCACCTGCTAAAAGCGAAGAAACGACCTCAACTTCCCCCGACGGAACAGGCGCGAAGAAGGGTTTCAAATTTACGACCATCCTCTACATCCTGGGGGGCGCCGCCTTACTCATAACAGCCGGCACCATCGTCTATATACTCGGGCGAAAGAACAAATAAATCATACTTGTATTTCACTACAAAGCGCCTCGTCCTTTTTCGGATCGAGGCGCTTTCCTTATGCTTTGAATGTGAGCCCGTCGATTACTATGGCTGCCGTTCTGCCGA